>CAJYQM010000264.1 GCA_913777025.1 uncultured Massilia sp.
ACATCGCCGACTGGCTGCAAACCCACGCCCTCCACCACGAATCCGCGGTCCACGACACGCTGCCCGACCCCGTGTTCCGGGTGGGCGGCGCGGACGCCGTCTCCTTCAGCACGAACAACTACCTGGCCCTGGCCAACCATCCGCGCCTGGTGAACGCGGCCAAGGCCGGCCTGGAGCGCTACGGCGTCGGCAACTGCGAATCGCGCCTGCTGGGCGGCGACCTGCCGGTCTACCGCGAACTCGAGCGGCGCCTGGGCGCGCTCAAGCACAAGACCGATGCGGTGCTGTTCGTCACCGGCTACATGACCAACATCGGCGTGCTGTCCACGCTGGTGAAGGCGGGCCTGCTGGCGCGCCTGCACGGCTTCCGCCCCAGGAAGCGCCGCAAGTACGCCTACTTCACCGACGAATACAACCACATCAGCATCCGCGAAGGCATCCTGATGTCGGGCGCGGACAAGCACACCTACCGCCATGCCGACATGGACCACCTGGAGTCGCTGCTGAAAGCCGCGGACGGCATCAGCCCGATCATCGTCAGCGACGGCGTGTTCAGCATGGAAGGCACGATCGCGCCGCTGCCCGAGCTGACTTTCCTGGCCGAGAAATACGGCGCCATCCTCTACATCGACGACGCCCACGCCACCGGCATCCTGGGCGCGAACGGCGGCGGCACCTCCGAGCACTTCGGCTGCTACAGCCCGGCCATCATGCAGATGGGGACCCTGTCCAAGGCCCTCGGCGCGATCGGCGGCTTCGTGGCGCTGGAGCGCGAGATGGCCGATGTGCTGCGCCTGACCAGCTCCGCCTACGGCTTCACCTGCCCGCCGCCGCCGGACCAGGCCAACGCGCTGCTGGCGGCGCTGGACCTGCTGGAAGAGGAGCCGGAGCGCCGCGCGCGCCTGTGGGACAACCAGCGCTATTTCGTGGAGCGCATGCGCCCGCTGGGCTACAGGCTGACCTCGACCGCGACGCCGATCGTGCCCGTGTTGATCGGGGACGCCGCACGCTGCCAGGACTACCAGCGCGCGCTGCGCCAGGAAGGCATCCACGTCGACGCGATCCAGTTCCCGGCCGTGCCGGTCGGCCAGGCGCGCCTGCGCTTCATGCTCAATGCCGGCCACACCCGCGCCCAGATCGACCATGCGGTGAGCGTCATGGCACGCATGGTATAGTCCGATCATGCCGAACTGCCTAGTCATCGAAGACGATGCCGAAACCCGCGACTACCTCTGCAGCGGGCTGCGCGCCGCCGGCTATGCCGTGCAGGCGGAGAGCACGGGCGAGGCCGGCGTGCGCCGCCTGCTCGGTGCGCGCTGGGACGTGCTCGTGCTCGACCGCATGCTGCCGGGCCAGGTCGACGGCATCGGCCTGCTCGAGCAGATGCGCGCGCGCGGCGACGCCACCCCGGTGCTGATCCTGTCCGCCCTGAACAGCGTCGACGAGCGCGTGCGCGGCCTGCGCGCCGGCAGCGACGATTACCTCACCAAGCCCTTCGTCATGTCGGAGCTGCTGGCGCGCGTGGAAAACCTGTGCCGGCGGTCGGCCTGGTCGCGCGAGGTCAGCATGCTGCAGGTGGCCGACCTGCAGCTCGATCTGCGCACCATGCGCGTCACGCGCCACGGCACCGTCATCAACCTGCAGCCGCGCGAATTCCGCCTGCTCGAATACCTGATGCGCCACGAAGGCCAGATCGTCACCCGCACCATGCTGCTGGAAGGCGTGTGGGAATACCACTTCGACCCGCAGACCAATGTCATCGACGTCCAGATCAGCCGCCTGCGCGGCAAGATCGACAAGGATTTCAGCCCGGCGCTGATCCACACCGTGCGCGGCGCCGGCTACACACTGAGCGCGGCTCCCGCCCATGGACAAGCCGCGCCTTAGTTTGCGCGGTTCGATCGCGGCCCGCCTCGCGATCGGCTACGGCCTGCTGGTGGCGGCCGCGATGGCGGCGCTGTCCGCCATCGTCTACGTCGGCACGGTGGGCGTGTTCGAGCGCTCGATCGACAACAAGGTGCTGGCCGAGCAGGCGCGCCTGGCCAAGGCCTGGCAAGGCGATGGCCGCGCCGCGCTGGTGCGCGAGATCGACGTCCTGCTGCACGACCTGGTCGACACCGATACCGAGATGGTGGGCCTGTTCGATGCGAACGGCCGCCTGGTGGCCGGCAACCTGCGGCGCTGGGGCGGCCTGCCGCCGCCGGGCCAGCGCGCCGACGGCAGCCTCGCCTTCGACAGCATGGTGCGCAACGGCACGCCGGTGTCGGTACGCATCGTGGCCAGCCGGCTGGGTGACGGCAGCCGGCTGGTGGTCGGCCGCGACCTGGTCGAACTGGACGCGATCCGCGACGTGGTCGAGCGCGCGCTGCTGCTCGGGGCCGCGGTCTCCATCCTGCTTGCCATGTTCGGCGCCCTGTGGTTCCGCTGGCGCCTGGACGCGCGCATCGGCCGGATCCGCCGCACCACGGCGCGCATCGCCGCCGGCGAGCTGTCGAGCCGCATCGAGGTCGCCGGCAACGACGAATTCGCGCGCCTGGGCGAGGACATCAACCGCATGCTGGACCGCATCGAAGCGCTGATGGAAGGCGTGCGCCACGTCTCCAACTCGATCGCGCACGACCTGCGCACGCCGCTGGGCCGCGTGCGCAGCCGCCTCGACCGCGCGCTGCAGACCTCGGTCGATCCGCAGGCGCTGGTGCTGGACGCGCGCCTGGCGATCGAGGACATCGACAGCGTGATCTCGCTGTTCGACAAGCTGCTGCAGATCGCGGCCCTGGAAGCCGGCGTGCGCGCCGGCAGCTTCGAGCCGCTCGACCTGGCGGCCATCGCGCGCGACATGACGGAACTCTATGAAGCGGCGGCGGAAGAGCAGGGTCTCACGCTTGCGTACCACGGGCCGGATGCGGCCCCGGTGCGCGGCGACCGCCACCTGCTGGCCAATGCGCTGGCCAGCCTGATCGACAATGCCATCAAGTACGGCTGTGGCGGCGGGCGTGTCGAGGTGCGGGTCGAGGTACGCGAGGACGCGACCGTGCTGGCCGTGCGCGACTACGGCCCGGGGGTGGCGGCGGATGAGATGGACAAGCTGGCGCGGCGCTTCTATCGCGTCGACCAGAGCCGCCACCTGCCGGGCAATGGCCTCGGCCTGGCGATCGTCACGGCCATCGTCCAGCTGCACGGCGGCACGCTCGAACTGCGGCGCGCAGAACCCGGTTTCGAGGCCAGCATGCTGTTGCCGCAGGGGCGGTAAAATAGGCGCTTCTTCGCCCATTGCGGCCATACCAAGGCACAACAGCACAACCATGACCCAACGTCTCATCCTTGCCTCCAACAACGCGGGCAAGCTCAAGGAATTCGCGCAACTGCTGGCCCCGATCGGCTTCGACCTGCATCCCCAGGGCGAATTCAATGTCCCGGAAGCCGAGGAACCGTTCGGCACGTTCGTGGAGAACGCGCTGCAGAAGGCGCGCCACGCATCGCGCCTGACCGGTTTGCCGGCGCTGGCCGACGATTCCGGCGTCTGCGTGAACGCCCTGGGCGGCGCGCCCGGCGTCTATTCGGCGCGCTATGCCGGCGAGCCGAAGTCCGATGCCCGCAACAGCGAAAAGCTGATCCAGGACCTGGCCGCGCACGACGATAAATCCGCCTATTATTACTGCGTGCTGGTCTACGTGCGCCATGCCGACGACCCGCAGCCGGTGATCGCCGACGGCGTCTGGCGCGGCCGGATCGTCGATGCGCCGCGCGGCGCCGGCGGCTTCGGCTACGACCCGCATTTCCTGCTGCCGGCCCTCGGCAAGACCGCGGCCGAGCTGGCGCCGGAAGAAAAGAACGCGGTGTCGCACCGTGGCCAGGCCCTGCGCGCGCTGGTGGAAAAACTGAAATGATTCCGATCAAGCCTGTCGGGCCCTCCCTCGCGGGCACCGAACCGAGGTCGCCCGCCAGCGCGGCCTTGCAATACCTGCAGCCGGGTTCCCTGAACCTGACGGCGCTGCCGCCGCTGTCGCTCTACATCCACTGGCCCTGGTGCGTGCGCAAGTGTCCGTACTGCGATTTCAACTCGCACGAATCGAACGGTCCGGTCCCGGAAGCCGACTACCTGGACGCGCTGCGCGCCGACCTCGAACAGTCCCTGCCGCTGATATGGGGCCGCAAGATCCAGACCATCTTCATCGGCGGCGGCACGCCCAGCCTGATGTCGGCGGCGGGGCTGGATCGCCTGATGTCGGACGTGCGCACGCTGCTGCCGCTGGCACTGGACGCCGAGATCACGATGGAAGCCAATCCCGGCACCTTCGAAGCCGGGAAGTTCAAGTCCTTCCGCGACAGCGGCATCAACCGCCTGTCGATCGGCATCCAGAGCTTCAACAGCCGGCACTTGCAGGCGCTGGGCCGTATCCACGACGAGAAGGAAGCGCTGCGCGCGGTGGAGATCGCCCACGCCACGTTCGACAACTTCAACCTCGACCTGATGTACGCGCTGCCGCAGCAGACGCTGCTTGAGGCACGCCAGGACATCGAGACCGCGCTCGCCTTTGCGCCGCCGCACCTGTCGCTGTACCACCTGACGATGGAGCCGAACACGGTCTTCGCCAAGTACCCGCCGCAGCTGCCGGACGACGACGAAAGCGCCGACATCCAGGACATGATCGCTTCG
>CAJYQM010000265.1 GCA_913777025.1 uncultured Massilia sp.
AGGTCCAGGCCGGCGGCAAGCCGGTCGGCGTGCCGGTAAGCAGCGTCGACCTGCGCATGCGCGAAGCGCTCAGCCTGAAGGATGCGCCGGTCGTCGCACTGCCCTGGGCGGATGCGATGGCCGACGCTTCGCGCGCCGACGGCAAGGTGCTGGTGCTGGCGATGCCGGCGGACCGCCGCGCGGCCTACGGCGACCTGCAGAAGTTCAAGGGCAAGCCGGCGCTCCTGGTGCTGTTCGACGCCAGCCGCAAGCAGGGCAGCGCCGCCAACGGCTGGCTGGTCGAGCTGGAAGGGCCGCGCCGCCCGATGGATGCGCTCAAGACGATCACCCTGTACGACGCGGCCGCGATGGAAGCGCTGGGCAAGCCGGGCGCGACCTTGAACCTGTCGGTACCGGGCCCGGTGACGCGCCCGGTCAAGCTGCGCAACGTGATCGGCGTGCTGCGCGGGTCGGATCCGAAGCTGAAGGACACCTACGTGATGCTGACCTCGCACTACGACCACCTGGGCATCCGCAACGGCGACATCTACAACGGCGCCAACGACGACGGCAGCGGCACCGTCTCGGTGATCGAAATCGCGTCGGCGCTGGCATCGCAAAAAGCGAAACCGAAGCGCAGCATCGTGTTCATGACCTTCTTCGGGGAGGAGCTGGGCCTGGTCGGTTCGCGCTACTACGGCAAGCATCCGGTGTTCCCGATCGCCAGCACGGTCGCCGACCTGAACCTGGAACAGATCGGCCGCACCGACGACAGCGAAGGCCCGCGCGTGTCCGCCGCCAACCTGACCGGCTTCGACTACACGACCATGCCGGCCGTCCTGCAACGCGCCGGCGACAAGGCCGGCGTCAAGCTGGTCAAGCACCCGCAGAACAGCGACCGCTATTTTGCCCAGAGCGACAACCAGTCGCTGGCCGATGCCGGCGTGCCGGCGCACACGCTGTCGGTGGCCTACGAGTTCCCGGACTACCACGGCAAGGACGACGACTGGGACAAGATCGACTACGAGAACATGGCGAAGATCAACCGCATGGTCGCGCTTGGCCTGCTCGACATCGCCAACGACTCGAAGGCGCCGTCCTGGACCTCGGTACCGAACGCGGCGAAATACCTGAATGCGTCGAAGCAGTTGAAAGCGGCAGAGGCCAAATAATCAGGCTGCGGCGGCCGGCGCCGGCAAGGGCGCCAGCCCGCGCAGGCGCAGTGCCACCGCCACCGCCGCCAGCAGGATCGCGCCCAGCAGTCCCACCACCCCACCCCAGCCGGCGTGGCCCCAGACCACGCCGGTCAGCCAGCCGACCACGCTCGATCCCAGGTAATAGAAAAACAGGTACAGGGCCGAGGCCAGCGCCTGCGGTGGCCGCGCGCGGCGGCCGACCCAGCTGCTGGCCACCGAATGCGAGGCGAAGAAGCCGAAGGTGAACAGGCCCATGCCGATGACGATCGGCGCCAGCGCGTCGAACAGGGTCAGCAGCAGGCCGGCCAGCATCGCCAGCATCACCATCCACAGCACGTTGCGCCGGCCCAGGCGATCGGCCAGCTTGCCGGCCCAGACCGAGCTGAAAATGCCCAGCAGGTAGAGGATCGACAGCGCCCCGACCGCGCTCTGGCGCAGGCCGAAGCCGGGGCCCAGCAGGCGGTAGCCGATGTAGTTGTACATGCTCACGAAACAGCCCATCAACAGGAAGGACAGCGAGAACAGCCAGGGCAGCCCGGCGTCGGCCATGTGCTTCCTGATGCCGCCCACGAGGGCGCGCCAGCCGCCCTGCCCCGGGCGCCAGTTGGTCGACGCCGGCAGGCTGCGATTGAATTCCCAGGCCGCGTACAGCCCGGCCACGCCCATCGCGCCGACCGCGATGCGCCAGTCCCAGAAATCGCTGATGACGGACGAGAGCACCCGTCCCGCCATGCCGCCGAAGGCGCTGCCGCCGATGTACAGGCCCATCGAATGGCCCAGTGACGGGCCTTCGATTTCCTCGCTCAGGTAGGCCATGGCCAGCGCCGGCATCCCGCCCAGCAGCAGGCCGAGGGCGGCGCGCAGCAGCAGCAGTTGAGAATAATTCTGGGCAAAGGCGGCCAGCAGCGTGAGCACGCCGCCGGCGAACATCGAGCCGGCCATCAGCGGCTTCCTGCCGTATTTTTCGGACAGCACGCTGGAGGCCAGCAGCGAGACCGCCAGCGTGCCGGTGGCGCTTGAGAGGGCCAGGCTGCTCTGCGCCGCGCTGAGCGCGAAATCGTGGGCCAGCAGCGGCATCAGCGGTTGCACACAGTACAGCAGGGCGAAGGTGGAAAACCCGCCGAAGACCATGGCGCGGTTGATGCGTTTGAACGCCGCGCTGCCGGCGGCGATGGGGGTATGAGGCATGGACGGTCCTGATTCTATGCAGGCTATCATAGCCGCAAAATGAAGCAGGCATGTCCATACGGGCGGTTTCCGGGTAGGGTGTTCAGGCCACGGCGCGCAGCTTGGCCGCCTGCGCTTCGGACGGGGCGTAGCGTCCGGCCGCAGCCCGTCCCGCCTCGTAGGCCGCCTTCACCGCATAGGCCGAAAAGTCGTGGTCGCCGCCCGCCGCCGCCGGCGCGCCCTCGATCACATGCACGTTGGCCAGCGCCCGCAGCCGCTGCAACCACTGCCA
>CAJYQM010000266.1 GCA_913777025.1 uncultured Massilia sp.
CATGCCGGCGCCGGCTGGCTCGAGCAGACCGCCCTGCGCGACATCGACTGGACCGCCAGGTCGCGCGACACCGGGCGCCAGCGCCTCGCCCATCCGGGCGCGGGGCCGATCTGGGCGCGCTATTACGACATCGCGACGATGACGCCGGTCTTCGGCGACCGCGACCGCAGCATCCACGACGACGTCAACGAGATCAGCCTGGAGCGGCGTAACGGCTACGCCTGGTACGGCACGCGGCCGGAGGAAGCCCTGGCGCGCTTTTCCGCATGGGCACCGCGGCACCCGCTGCAAGCGCCGTCAAGCGCCATGCATTAACCGGCGTGCATTGAATACCTGAATGAACAGATAGCTAGACCCCGTGTCGGCAGCTCAACTAATCTCGGCCAAGTAACGCTTGGCCTTACGCGGCCGGCATGTTACCGTAATTACACAACAGGCCCGCCCACACCTCTCCCACACTGCGCAAGGCATATCCGACGCCCCGCAGTGTCGACAAAGTGGCCCGACCAATTTCAATTTTGGTCGGTCAATAACATAAATTGGCTGTACCAAATAAACAACAATTCATACAACGAATCGGAGATAGGAGACAGCATGACAGCAGTACGCAATGTGCAGTACCGGCCACGCGCCATCGCTTCCGCGGTGGCCCTGGCCGTCCTCCAGATGGCGGCCGACGCCGGTGCCCAGACCGCCGGCCAGCCGGCGCCGCAGGCGGTGGTGGTCACCGGCTCGCTGATCCGCCACGCGGCCGACGAAGGCGCCACCCCGCTCATCACCGTCAAGGCGGCCGAACTGGAAGCGCGCGGCAACACCGAGCTGAAGGACCTGGTGCTGGAACAGCCGCAGTCGCTGTCGCTCGGCACCAACCCGGGCGCGGCCGGTCCGATCACCAACCTGCGCGGCCTGGGTCCGATGCGCACGCTCACCCTGCTGAACGGACGCCGCCTGGCCAACGAACCGCTGCAGGACCAGTACGTATCGGTCAACGTGATCCCGCGCATGGCGCTGGACCGCGTCGACACCCTGAGCGGCGGCGCCGCCTCGATCTACGGCGCCGACGCGATCGGCGGCGTGCAGAACTTCTGGACCAAGCGCGGCTACAAGGGCGCCGACCTGAAGGCCGAATACTCGACGCCGGACCGCCAGGGCGGCGGCCAGGTCAAGAGCCTGGGCGGCATCTTCGGCTGGGGCAACCTGGGCCAGGACGGCTGGAACGCCTACATCGCCATCGACCACCAGGACAAGAGCGCCCTGTTCCAGGGCAACCGCCGCGCCCAGCACGACCCGGCGGTGCTGCAGTCGCTGGGCCTGGGCATCGCGCCGGACGCGCGCAACGCCAACCCGGGCGCCAACTTCGGCTTCACGCGCGCGGCCAACACCAACTTCAACCCGACCTTCGCCTCGGGCTGCCTGGATCCGTACTCGATGCCGACCCTGGGCAACAACAGCCTGCTGGCGAACCCGACCTACGCGGCCGGCTGCGCCCGCAACCCGCTGTTCTGGTCCGCCGTCAGCGACGGCAGCAAGATCGACAACATCAGCGCCCGCGCCAGCTTCAACCTGCCCGGCGGCCACAAGATCGACATCGACCTGCTGCACGCCAACTTCATCGTGCAGAAATACCGCGGCATGCAGGCGCCCGGCTCGACCCAGCCCTTCACCACCTACTCGCTGTCGCCGAGCAGCCGCTTCTATCCGGGCAAGGGCATCACGCCGCTGCCGCAGGTGGTGGGCAACAACAGCGCCACCGGCACCCCGACCCTGTACATCGACCAGGTCAAGACCCCGGGCGCGCCGGTGCCGCTGAACATGGCCAACCGGACCATCTACTTCCAGTGGGGGCCGGCCGAACTGGGCCCGGCCTACCGCAACGACGAGCAGACCAACGACCGCATCGTGCTGTCGGCCGAGGGCGACGTGGCGGGCTGGGATTACCGCGCCGGCCTGAACTACGGCCGTTCCAAGCGCGACACCCGCGCCGGCGCCGGCTACATCCTGTACTCGAAGGCCCAGGCCGGCTTCGACCAGGGCATCCTGAACCCGTTCGGCCTGCAGGATGCCGCGGGCCTGGCCTACCTGCAGGACATCCAGGCCAGCGACTACACCTACCGCCTGAACAAGGCCTTCAACCAGAGCGTCGACCTGACCCTGTCCAAGCCCTTGTGGACGCTCGGCGGCGGCGACCTGACGGTGGCCGTGTCCGGCGAACTGCGCAAGGATTCGGCCCAGACCTTCGACGCGCCGCTCGACTACGTGCTCAAGCGCGCCAACGGCACGTACAACATCGACGCCTCGGGCAACGTGGTGCAGTCCGACCTGATCGGCGAAACCCCGCAGGGCGTTGCGAAAAAGATCCATCGCAACATCGCCTCGCTGTCGATGGAAATCGATGCGCCGATCACCTCGACCTTCCTGCTCAACGGCGCGGTGCGCGCCGACCGCTACCAGGACCTGAAGACCACCACCGTCAATCCGAAGCTGGCGGCGCGCTGGCTGCCGATGAAGGACCTGGTGGTGCGCGGTTCGCTGTCGACCGGTTTCCGCGCGCCGTCCATCATGGACATACAGAACCCGACGCCGGAAGTGCGCACCCAGACCATGGACGACCCGGTCTACTGCCCGAGTTCCCAGCCGACCGTGGCCGGCACCGGCACCGCCGTGCCGGGCCGCAGCCCGGACCAGTTCTGCAACGTCGAGACCACCTACTGGACCAAGTCGCCGAACAACCAGTTCCTGAAGCCCGAGAAATCGCGCGGCTTCTCGTTCGGCTTCGGCTAC
>CAJYQM010000267.1 GCA_913777025.1 uncultured Massilia sp.
TGCAGACCAAGCAGGAATGGGACCGGATCGCCGCGGAAGGCGACGCGGCGCCGCAGGTGCTCGACGAGGGCTTCGATGCGTCCCTGGCCCGGCTAGCCGGTGCCAGCGAAAAGCTGGGCGCCCCGGCGCTGGCCCAGCTGCTGCGCGAACTGGGCCAGGCCGCCAGCGATTCGCTGGCCGGCACGCCCAGCGAACAGCTCAAGATGGAAATGGCGCAAGCCATGCTGTTCGTCGAGCACGGCCTGGACCAGGTGCGCCAGCTGCCCGAGGACTTCGGCCAGCATGCCGAAGCGGTCGGCCAGCGCCTGCTGGCCCTGGCCCACGGCGCGACCCCGCCCGAGCTGCCGCAATGGCAGGGCGAGCTGGCGCGCGAACTGCAGGAAGGCCAGACCGTGGCCGTGCTGGCCGGCGAGATGCGCACCGGCCTGCGCCAGGTCGAAAAGCTGATCGACGAATTCTACGAAGACCCGTCGCGCGTGGACGCGCTGGAACAGGCCGACCCGCTGCTGCACCAGCTGCAGGGCGCGCTCGCCATCCTCGACCAGGACCAGGCCATGCGCGCGGTCGCGCACGTGCGCGAAGCCGTGCGCGCGCTGGCAGAAGGCATGTTCGCGGACGCCCAGGCCGCCACGCTCGACAAGCTGGCGCAGAACATCGGCGCGCTCGGTTTCTTTACCGATGCGCTGGCCCAGAACGTCGAGGCGGCGCGCAAGCGTTTCCATTTCGATGGCGCGGCGGGGCTGTTCCGCGAAGGCGTGCCGGCGGCGGCGCAGGACCTGCCGGCCGCCGATCCGGCGCCTGCCGAAGCGCCTGCGGCCGGGGCGCCTGCGGCGCCTGCCGCTGCCGGCCTCACGTCGCAGGACGACGATGCGGTCGAAGCCGAACTGCTGGACATTTTCATCGCCGAAGCCGGTGATGTGCTGGCCCTGGTCGGCGAGACCCTGCCGGCGGCCCGCGCCAACCCGGCCAGCCAGGAAACCCTGACCCGCCTGCGCCGTTCCTTCCACACGCTCAAGGGCAGCGGCCGCATGGTTGGCCTGGAGCAGTTCGCGCTGGCCGCGGCCGCCGTCGAAAAGACGATGAACCTGTGGCTGGCCGAGGCGCGCGACGCCACGCCGGACCTGCTGGCCCTGCTCGAGCGCGCCCATGCCGACCTGTCGGCGTGGGTGGCGGAACTGGCGGCCGCAGGACGCTCCGGCCGCAGCGGCGAGCCGCTGGCGGCTGCCGCGGCGCGCGTGCAGGAGGGTGGGGCGTTCGCGATGGAGGCGGCGGCACAGCCTGTGGCCGAGCCGGAAGTCGAACCCGTTGCGCAGGACGTACCGGTTGCGGCGTCGGAGCCGGAACCGGTGGTCGAGCCCGAGCCGGTGGCCGAACCCGAGCCCGAGTCCGAGTCCGAGCCGGTGGCCGAATCCGAGCCCGAGTCCGAGCCGGTCGCCGAGCCAGCGCCCGAGCCTGAGCCGGTGGCCCAGCCCGAGCCGGTGACCGAACCCGAGCCGGTGACGGAAGCGGAGCCGCTGGCCGCCGAAGCGGCGCCGCTGCTGGACGAGGTGCTCGCCTTCCCGGAGGCCGAAGACGAGATCAAGCGCATCGGCGGGCTCGAAATCCCGCTGCCGCTGTACGACATCTACCTGAACGAAAGCCGGGGCCTGGTCGAGACGCTGGACGCCGACTTTGCCGGCTGGCGCGCCGAACCGCTGCGCGCGCTGTCGAGCGAGGCCCTGACGGCCGCGCACACGCTGGCCGGCACCTCGGCCACGGTCGGCTTCAGCGCGCTGCACGACATCGCCGTCGCGCTGGAAGACGCGCTGCAGATGGCCACGCCGCCGCTGTCCGACGAGCAGCATGCGCTGCTGGCCGAGACAGTGGAACGCATGCGCGTCATGCTGCAGGTGTTCGCGCTGGGTGAGCCGCCTCCCGACCAGCCCGAACTGCTGGCGCGCCTGGCGGGCCTGCGCGACGAGCTGGGGCGGCGCAAGGCGGACGCCGTGTTCGTCGACGCCGATGCCGAGCTGGCCGAGCGCCTGGATGCGCTGTTCGCCGCCGCTTACGCCAGCATCCTGGCCGAGCCGCCGCTGCCGGGCGGCACGCTGCCGGTGGCCGAAAGCGCGGTGCCGGCGCCGCGTGTGTTCGATGAGAGCCCGCAAGACCCGGCCGTGGCCGCGGTCGACGACTTGTTCGATTCGTATTTCGACGATCCGTTCGCGGCGCCGGCGCTGGAGCAGGCCAAGCCGGCGGACGAGCCGCTGTTCGATTTTCCCGAGCCGGAGCCGGAAGGGCTTGCCGAGCCGGAAGCGGCTGCGGAACCGGAGCCTGCCGCCGAGCCGGAACCGCGCCTGGCGCTGGAGCCGCCCGAGCAACCGGAATCGCTTGAAGCGCCGGAGCCGGACGCCGAACTGGAGCCGGCCGTCGAGCCGGAAGCCCTCGTGGAGCCGGAAGCCCTCGTGGAGCCGGAAGCCCCGGTGGAGCCGGCAGCGGAGGCACCCGCCGCCAAAGCCGCGCCAGTCATCGACGCGCCGGACACGATCGAGCCCGGCGTGCAGACCGACGCCGTAGCCGAGGCCGAGGCCGAACTGGCCACCGAACCGGTCTTCGCCGACGAACTCGACCCGGACCTGCTGCCGGTCTTCATGGAAGAGGCGAGCGACCTGCTGCCGCAGATCGGCAACGGCCTGCGCCAGTGGCAGCAGGAGCCGCTCGATACCGCCACCGCCCACGGCCTGCTGCGCGCCCTGCACACGGTGAAGGGCAGTGCGCGCATGGCCGGCGCGATGCGCCTGGGCCAGCACACGCATGCGCTGGAAACCCAGATCGAGAACATGCTGCACGCCGGCACCACCGGCGGCGCCGCCTTCGACGAACTGCTGGCCAACTACGACCAGGCGCAGCTGCTGTTCGAGCAGCTGCAGCAGCCTTCCGCGCCCGCCGCGGAAGACGCCGCGCAGCGGCAGCCGGAAGCGCCGGCCGCTGCCCAACCGGCCCTGGCGCCGGCAGCGTCGGCGCGCACGCCGCTGGTCCGGGTCCGCGCCGACATCCTCGACCGCCTGGTCAACCAGGCCGGCGAAGTGTCGATCACGCGCTCCAAGCTGGAGACCCAGGTCGGCACGCTGAAGGGCGCGCTGTCCGACTTCTCGGACAACCTGGCGCGCCTGCGCCAGCAGCTGCGCGAGATCGAGATGCAGGCCGAGTCGCAGATCGCGTCGACCCTGTCGATCGCCGGCGAGCGCGAATTCGACCCGCTCGAATTCGACCGCTTCACGCGACTGCAGGAACTCACGCGCATGATGGCCGAGAGCGTGAACGACGTCGGCTCCTTCCACGACAGCCTGACGCGCACCGTCGACGCCGCAGGGGAAGACCTGGCCGCGCAATCGCGCCTGACGCGCGAGCTGCAGCGCGACCTGATGCGCGCGCGCATGGTGCCCTTCGCCAGCCTGTCCGAGCGCCTGTTCCGCCTGGCGCGCCAGACCGCGAAGGAAACCGACAAGCGCGTCAACCTGGACATCCGCGGCGGCGCCGTCGAGATCGACCGCGGCGTGCTGGAACGCATGGCCGCGCCCTTCGAGCACCTGCTGCGCAACGCCATCGTGCACGGTATCGAGGGGCGCGCCGGGCGGGCCGCCGCCGGCAAGCCGGAGACCGGGGAATTGCTGGTGCAGGTCAGCCAGCAGGGCAATGAGGTCGTGATCCGCGTCGCCGACGACGGCGCCGGCCTGGACCTGGACCGCATCCGTGCCAAGGCCGCCGAGAATGGCTTGAGCGCCGAAGGTGAAACGGTGTCCGACCAGGATGCCGCCGCACTGGTGTTCGAGCCGGGCTTTTCGACCGCCGACGCGCTGACCGAACTGGCCGGCCGCGGCGTCGGCATGGACGTGGTGCGCTCGGAAGCGCGCGCGCTGGGCGGCCGGGTCGACATCGAGACCGAAGCCGGCAAGGGTGCCGTCTTCACCATCCGCCTGCCGCTGACCCTGGCCTCGAGCCAGGTCGTGCTGGTGGCCAGCGGCCCGAAGACCTATGCGCTGCCGGCCGTGCTGGTCGAGCAGCTGCAACAGGTGCGCGACACCGACCTGGCCGCGGCGCGGGAGTCCGGCGTGCTGCGCGTGCAGGGCGAGGACCTGGCCTTGCATTACCTGCCCGCGCTGCTGCGCGAGCCGGTCGGCGCCGGCGGCCAGCGTTCCTATCCGGTGCTGGTCCTGCGGCACGGCCAGCAACGCCTGGCGCTGCAGGTGGACGAGGTGCTGGGCAACCGCGAGGTCGTCATCAAGAACATCGGCCCGCAACTGGCGCGCATGCCCGGCATTGCCGGCGCCACCGTGCTCGGTTCCGGCGAAATCGTCCTGATCCTGGATCCGGTGCTGCTGGCCGGCCAGGCGGCGCGCCTGCCGCAGCCTGAGGCGCACCCCATCGCGGTCCCGGCCGCGCATGGCGCGACCATCATGGTCGTCGACGATTCGCTGACCGTGCGCCGCGTCACCCAGCGCCTGCTCGAGCGCGAGGGCTACCGCGTGCTGCTGGCCAAGGACGGCGTCGACGCGCTGGAACAGATGCAGGCGACGCGTCCGGACCTGATGCTGGTCGACATCGAGATGCCGCGCATGGACGGCTTCGACCTGACCCGCAACGTGCGCGGCAACGAGGCCACGCGCGGCATCCCGGTCATCATGATCACCTCGCGCAGCGCCGACAAGCACCGCAACTATGCGCTGGACCTGGGCGTGGATGCGTATTTCGGCAAGCCCTACCAGGAGGATGTGCTGCTGGCGGCGATCGCGGGGCTGCTGGGTGAGGAGGCGCCCGCCGCGTAACACGGCGGCCCGCGGCCTTGGCACGTCATCCCCGGCCTAGGCGGCCCCCTTGGCGGGGATCCATGCGCAGCCTCCCTGGTTGGCTCAGTATGGATTCCCGCTTTTGCGGGAATGACGATTATTCTTCAACCTTCTCCTTCTTCAACACCCCGAACCGCGCCAGCGTCTTCACCCGCGCCTGCTCATGATCCACGATGGGCAGCGGATAATCCCGCCCCAGCACCACCCCCGCCTTTTCCAGCGCCGCCGCCTTGGCCAGCCACGGCGCATGCAGGGCCGCCCCGTCCAGCCCCGCCAGTTGCGGCAGGTACTGGCGGATGAAGGCACCGTCCGGATCGAAGCGGCGCGACTGCGTCACCGGATTGAAAATGCGGAACCAGGGCTGCGCATCGCAGCCGGTCGATGCCGCCCACTGCCAGCCGCCGTTGTTGGAGGACAGCTCGTAGTCGTTCAGCCTGGCCGCGAAATAGCGTTCGCCGCGGCGCCAGTCCACCCCCAGGTCCTTGGTCAGGAAGCTGGCCGTCACCATGCGCAGGCGGTTGTGCATGAAGCCGGTCCGGTTCAGCTGCAGCATCGCGGCGTCGACCAGCGGGTAGCCGGTACGGCCTTCGCACCAGGCCGCGAACAGTGCGTCGGCATCAAGCCCTTCGTCCCAGGCCACGGCGTCGAAGGCGAGTTTGAACGATTGCGTGACCACGCGCGGGTTGCGGAACAGGATCATCATGTAGAACTCGCGCCAGATCAGTTCCGACAGCCAGGCCGGCGCGCCGGGACCGCCCGTGCCCGCGGCAATGCGTTCGCGCAGCGTACGCACCAGCAGGCGGACCGGGAGCGTGCCGAAGCGCAGGTGCACGGACAGGCGCGAGGTGGCGTCGCGTGCCGGGAAATCGCGCGCGCTGTCGTAGTCCGCCAGCCGCCCGGCGAGAAAGGCGTCGAGTGCCGCCTGCGCGCCCGCCATGCCGGGGCCGGGAATCGGATCGGCGTTCGGACGCAGCCCCAGGGCTTCCATGGCCGGCAGCGCGTGTCCGGGCGGCGGAGGCGCCAGCGCGGCCAGGTGCGGCAGCGTCTCGAAGGGGCGCAGCGCCTCAGGCTCGGCCGCCAGCCGCTTGAGCCAGGCGTTCTTGTAGGGCGTGAAGACCGAGAACGGCCCGCCTGCCAGCGTCAGCACCTCGTCCTTTTCGAAGATCACCTGGTCCTTGAAGGTCTGCAGGCTGCGGCCGGCCTGGCGCAGCAGCTGGGCCACGGCGCGGTCGCGGGCGATCGCCGCCGGCTCGTAGTCGTGGTTGGCGAACACCGATTCCGCGTCCAGCTCGTCGGCCAGTGCGGCGATCTCCTGCGCGGCGCGCCCGCGCCGCACGATGAGGTAACCTCCATACGTACGGAGGCATGCATCGAGTTCACGCACGCTTTCGTAGATAAATTGCACGCGCCGATCGTCGGCCGGCAAGCCGTCCAGCAGGTCGGTATCGAATACGAATACGCCGACCACACGACGTGAGGACTGCAGGGCGTGGTGCAATGCGGCATGGTCGTCCAGGCGCAAGTCGCGCCGGAACCAGACCAGTGAGTTTCTCGAAGTCATCTTCTGTGTGCGGAGTCAATACTACTGGGCATTTTACTGTCTACCATTGCCCCGGGGTTTATCCCCGGAAATGCGGCTTCCAGAGGCCGCGCCGGCAATTCAGTGTAAACTAGCGAAAAACCCAGGCTTGTAGCATGGTTTCCGCGATAAAAGGAGGCTGGAAAGCGCCGTTCGCGGGTCATGCGCAGCGGGTTTCGGTTCCTGAACAGAGAGAGTGAGCCTACAGAGAGTATGAGCATGAAAAAAAGTAAGGTCGGCAAGCCTCTAATCATGCCCGGCATGCCCCAGGAAGGCGCGGGCGGCCTGGCTCAGGCGGCGGGTTCCCAGTCGCAGCTGAACCTGGCTAATCATTTCCTGATCGCCATGCCCTCGATGAACGATCCGATCTTCGGCGGCACCGTGGTCTACATCTGCGAACACAACGACAAGGGTGTGCTTGGCGTCGTGATCAACAAGCCGACCGACATGACGATGGATGTGCTGTTCGACCGCATCGACCTGAAGGTGGCCGAAGGGCTGCGTTCCAGCGTGGTCGACGAACCGATCATGTTCGGCGGCCCGGTCCAGGACGACCGCGGCTTCGTGCTGCATTCGCCGTCGGGCCGCTATTCGTCCTCGCTCAGCGTGACCGACGACGTCGCCTTCACCACCTCGATCGACGTGCTGGAAGCCGTCGCCAACGGCAACGGGCCGCAGCGCATGCTGGTGTCGATCGGCTATGCCGGCTGGAGTCCGGGCCAGCTGGAAGAAGAGATCGCGCGCAACGGCTGGCTCACCGTCGGTGCCGACGCGCGCGTGCTGTTCGACCTGCCGATCGAGGAACGCTACAACGCCGCCATCAAGCTGCTGGGCATCGATCCCTTGATGCTCGCGTCCGAGGCCGGTCATGCATGACATGCGCGAAGGAAGCCGGGCCGCTTGATGGTAGACATTGTTTTAGGGTTTGATTTCGGCATCAAGCGTATCGGCATCGCCATGGGCAACACCCTCACCGGGCAGGCCCAGCCCCTGTCCGTGATCAAGGCCATCGACAACGCGACCCGCTTCAAGGCCATCGGCGAACTCATCGAACAGTGGCGCCCGGCGCGCCTGGTGGTCGGCGAGCCGCGCCATCCGGACGGCGCCGAGCACGACATGACGCTGCGCGCGCGCCGCTTCGCCAACCAATTGCACGGCCGCTTCAACCTGCCTGTCGAGCTGGTGGACGAACGCTATTCGTCCGCCGTGATTCCCGCCAAGCGCGGCGAGATCATCGACGCCAAGGCGGCCGCCATCATTTTGCAACAGTACTTTGACGACCATGCCAACTACGACTAACGACGCCTTCGACGCCGAAGCGCTGTACCGCGACCTGCTCGAGCAGGTGCGCGCCGGCCTGGCCGGCGTGCCTGACCCCGCCATCGTCGGCATCCACTCCGGCGGCGCCTGGCTGGCCGAGCGGCTCGCGCTTGACCTCGGCCTGCAGGCGCGCCTCGGCTTCATCGACGTCTCGTTCTACCGCGACGACTACGCGAAGAAGGGCCTGCACCCGGACGTGAAACCGACCCGCATCGAATTCAACGTCGACCGCGCCACCATCCTGCTGGTCGACGACGTGCTCTACACCGGCCGCACGGTGCGCGCGGCGATCAACGTGCTGTTCGACTACGGCCGCCCGCAGCGTATCATGCTGGCCGCGCTGGCGGACCGCGGCGGCCGCGAGCTGCCGGTGGCCGCCGATTTCGTCGGCGCCCACGCCCAGCTGGACGCCGGCAAGTCGCTGGCCCTGTCGCGCGCCGCCGATGGCCAACTCTCGCTCACGATCGAAGACGACAATGCATAACCCGCAACTGAACAAGCACGGCGAGCTGCAGCACCTGCTCACCATCGAGGGGCTGCCCAAGTCCATCATCAACCATATCCTCGACACCGCATCGAGCTTCGTCGGCATTTCGGACCGCGAGGTCAAGAAGGTGCCGCTCATGCGCGGCAAGAGCGTCTTCAACCTGTTCTTCGAGAATTCGACGCGCACCCGCACGACCTTCGAGATCGCCTCGAAGCGCCTGTCGGCCGACGTCATCAACCTGAACATCCAGGCCTCGTCGACGTCGAAGGGCGAGTCGCTGCTGGACACCATCGACAACCTGGCGGCCATGCACGCCGACATGTTCGTGGTGCGCCACGCGCAGTCGGGCGCGCCCTACCTGATCGCCAAGCACCTGAACGACACGAAGCAGAACCACGTGCACGTGGTGAACGCCGGCGACGGGCGCCATGCGCACCCGACCCAGGGCCTGCTCGACATGTACACCATCCGCCACTATAAAAAGGATTTCACCAACCTGCGCGTGGCGATCGTCGGCGACATCCTGCACAGCCGCGTGGCGCGTTCGGACATCCATGCGCTGACCACGCTGGGCGTGCCGGAAGTGCGCGCCATCGGCCCGCATACGCTGCTGCCGGGCGGGCTGGAACAGATGGGCGTGCGCGTGTTCACCGACATGAACGAAGGCCTGAAGGACGTCGACGTGATCATCATGCTGCGCCTGCAGAACGAACGCATGTCGGGCGCGCTGCTGCCGTCGGCGGGCGAATACTTCAAGAGCTATGGCCTGACGCCGGAACGCCTGGCGCTGGCCAGGCCGGACGCGATCGTGATGCACCCGGGCCCGATGAACCGCGGCGTCGAGATCGACTCGGCGGTGGCGGACGGCGCGCAGGCGGTGATCCTGCCGCAGGTGACCTTCGGCATCGCAACGCGGATGGCGGTGATGAGCATTTTGGCAGGGACGCAAGGATGAATCTACATATCAAGAACGGCCGGCTGGTCGACCCGGCAAACGGCATCGACGCCGTCCAGGACCTGTACATCGGCGACGGTAAAGTGCTGGCTGTCGGCAGCGCGCCGGAAGGCTTCAGCGCCGCGCGCACCATCGACGCGGCCGGCCTGGTGGTGGCCCCCGGCCTGGTCGACCTGTCCGCGCGCCTGCGCGAGCCGGGCTACGAATACAAGGCCACGCTGGAATCGGAAATGCAGGCGGCGGTGCAGGGCGGGGTGACTTCGCTGGTGTGCCCGCCCGACACCGACCCGGTGCTGGACGAACCCGGCCTGGTCGAGATGCTCAAGCACCGCGCGCGCAACCTGAACGGGGCCCGCGTGCACCCGCTGGGGGCGCTGACGGTAGGACTGAAGGGCAAGGCACTCACGGAGATGGCCGAGCTGACCGAAGCCGGCTGCATCGGCTTTGCCCAGGCCGAGCATCCGATCGAGGACACCACGGTGCTGCTGCGCGCCATGCAGTACGCCAGGACCTTCGGCTATACCGTCTGGCTGCGCCCGCAGGATCCGTACATCGGCCGCGGCGGCGTGGCCCACAGCGGTCCGCTGGCATCGCGCCTTGGCCTGTCCGGCGTGCCGGTGATGTCCGAGACCATCGCCCTGCACACCATCTTCGAACTGATGCGCGCCAGCGGCGCGCGCGTGCACCTGTGCCGCATCTCGTCCGCCGCCGCGCTGGACCTGATCCGCGCCGCCAAGAAGGAAGGCTTGCCGGTCACCTGCGACGTCGGCGTGCACCACCTGCACATGACCGATGCCGACATCGGCTTCTTCGACCCGAACGCGCGCCTGACGCCGCCGCTGCGCAGCCAGCGCGACCGCGAGGCGATCCGCGCCGGTCTGCTGGACGGCACCGTCGACGCGGTCTGCTCGGACCACACGCCGGTCGACGACGACGAGAAGCTGCTGCCCTTCGCCGAAGCCTCGCCCGGCGCCACCGGCCTCGAACTGCTGTTGGCCTTGATGCTGAAGTGGGCCGGCGACCAGGGCGCGCCTGATGCGCTCCCGCGCGCGATCGCGAAGGTCACGCACGAGCCGGCGCGCATGGCGGGCCTGGCTGCCGGCACGCTGTCGGTGGGTGCCGAAGCCGACGTGGTGCTGTTCGATCCGGACGCGCGCTGGACCGTCGGCCGCGACACGCTGGCCAGCCAGGGCAAGCACACGCCCTTCCTCGGCTACGAGCTGGCGGGGCAGGTGAAGGCGACCATCGTCGCCGGCCACGTCGCCTACGAGCGCTGATCGCTCCAGGCGCGCATCCGGTGCAGGGTATCGCTTGAAGATCCGGCTCGCGTGGCGCCTGGCGCGCCTGGTGCTCCACCTGGTCCAGGGCTTGCTGACCTGCGCCCTGGTGTTCCCGTGGGCCGGCACCGGCCTGCGCGAACGCCTGGTGCGGCGCTGGTCGGCGCGCCTGCTCGGCATCTGCCGGGTACGCGTCGAGCACCTGCCCGGGGCCCAGTCGCTCGAGAAGCCCCTCGAGCACGCGCTGATCGTGTCCAACCACATCTCCTGGCTCGACATCTTCCTCATCAATTCCCGGTACCCGTGCCGCTTCGTCGCCAAGGCCGAGATCCGCGCCTGGCCGGTGGTCGGCTGGCTGGTGGCGCAGGCCGGCACCGTCTTCATCGCGCGCGGCAACCGGCGCGATTTGCGCCACATCTTCAAGGGCCTGGTCGACGCCCTCGGCCAGGGCCAGCGCGTGGCCTTCTTCCCGGAAGGGACCACGGCCAGCCAGGGCGGGCTGCTGCCGTTCCACGCCAACCTGTTCGAGGCCGCGATCGACGCCCAGGTGCCGGTGCAGCCGGTTGCGCTGGCCTACGTCGACGCGCGCGGCGGCTGGCACCCGGCGGTCGACTATACGGGCGAGACCACCTTCGTCGACAGCATCCTGCGCATCCTCCAGGGCGAGCCGGTGGTGGCGCGCATTGGCTGCCTGGCGCCGATCGCCTCGAGCGGGGCGCACCGGCGCGACCTGTCGGCGCAGGCCCGCGATGCGATCGCGGCGGCGCTGGGGGCGGTCGAGGTCGAGTAACTACTTCTTGCCGCTGTGGGGGCGGTATTCGGGACAATCCACCTGCAGCAGCGTCCGGTCATCCAGGCACACCGCCGTCAGCTTTCCGCCCCACACGCAGCCGCTGTCCAGCCCGACCAGGTTGGGTCGCAACACCAGTCCCAGTGCCGACCAGTGCCCGAACACCACGGTCACGTCCGCCGTCCTGCGCTCCTCCAGGTCGAACCAGGGTTGCAGGCTCGAGCCCACGGGGCCCTTGTCGCTTTCCTTGTGCTCGAAGTCCATGCGCCCGTCGGGCCAGCACAGGCGCATGCGCGTGAGCGCGTTGACGATGCAGCGCAGGCGCTCGATGCCTTCCAGGGCGTCGTCCCAGCGGTCCGGATGGTTGCCGTACATTTGGGCCAGGAAATCCTTCCAGCCGTCGCCGCGCAGTACCGCTTCCACTTCACCCGCCAGCGCCATCGTCTGCGGCGCCGTCCATTGCGGCGGCACCCCGGCGTGAACCAGTAAATGAGCATCCACGAACATCGCCAGCGGCCGCCGGCGCAGCCAGGCGACCAGGTCGTCGAGGTCGGGCGCGGCCAGGATCTCGTCCAGCGTGTCGGAGCGGCTCGCCTTGCGCACGCCGGCGGCCACCGCCAGCAGGTGCAGGTCGTGGTTGCCGAGCAGGGCGTCGACACGGCCTTCGCTGTGTTCCGACAGCGCCTTCATGCGGCGCAGCGCGGTCAGCGATTCCGGCCCGCGGTTGATCAGGTCGCCGACGAACAGGATGCGCGCCTGCCCGGCGGACTGCGCATCCTCGTCGATGCGCTCGAGCAGGACGGCGGCTTCGTGGGCGCACCCCTGCAGGTCGCCAATGACATAGGTTCTCATGGTCTTCGCTTCTTCCAAAATCAAGGACGCCGGACCGGCGGCCGGGCGTCCTGTTCTGGGCAGATACTAAATGATTCCTGCCCCGATGCCTAATCGGGGACAATCGCCTACACGTATTTCCAGATGTAACAGCATACTGCCGGATGCGCCCCGCCACGGATAATCCCGATCTGGGTCAATCGGGACAGGGCAAGTGCGGGTAAACTGCTGTGTTCCGGATGGCTGCGCTAATTCGGTACAATATACTGTTGCGGCTGAACCGAATCATGCAGTGTCCACTCGCATATCTCCGGACGCAACCTGTCCGGCTATTGCATCTGAAGAATAATAAATGTTTTCTTTCCTCGTGAGCTTTGTCGTCTCCGCACTGTTGACGCTACTGGTCATCAAGCATTCGAAATTGCATGGCCCTGCGCTCGACAACAATTTCAGCGGCGTCCAGAAAGTGCACGTGCACGAGGTCGCGCGTATTGGCGGGTTGTCCATTTTCCTCGCGGTGACCGTTACCGCCGGAATTTCCGCGTGGCGTGTCCCGGATCTTGGTTATTCCTTGCTGGCGCTGCTGGTATGTTCCTCGATCGCGTTTATCGGCGGAATCGTCGAAGACTATACGGGAAAGGTGAGAGCGTCGCGGCGCCTGATATTGACAATGCTGGCGGCCCTGCTCGGCTACCTGGTGATGGATGCGAAAATCGGCCGGCTGGACATGCCTTTCATCCGCTGGAGCCTGGATTCGCTATGGATCGCATTGCCGCTGACGGTGCTGGCGGTGGCCGGGATCGCGAATGCGGTGAATATCATCGATGGCTTCAACGGCCTGGCCAGCGCGGTCACGATATTCATGCTGATGTCGCTCGCCTATGTCGGCTGGCAGGTGGGCGACATGTTCATCCTCGTATCGGCCCTGACCGTGGCCGGCGCCACCGCAGGTTTCCTGATCTGGAATTATCCGGTCGGCCTGATCTTCCTGGGCGACGGCGGCGCCTACTTCATCGGGTTCATGCTGGGCGAACTGGCACTGCTGCTGGTGATGCGCAATCCGGAAGTGTCGACCTGGTATGCGGCCCTGCTGCTGATTTATCCGACGTTTGAAACAGTATTTTCTGTTTATCGACGGATGTTTGTGCGCGGAAAATCTCCTGCGGTTCCGGACGGAATTCACTTGCATAGCTTGATTTTCCGGCGAATTGTGCAGTGGACTATTGGTCGAAAGGAAGCGCGCGCGCTGATGAAACGGAATGCGCGCACATCGCCTTACTTGTGGCTGTTTTCACTCACTGCGGTTATCCCGGCTACCGTGTTCTGGCGCTACACCGGGGTTTTGATTTTCTTCAGTTTGTTGTTCATTATCAGTTACGTCTGGTTGTACGCACGTATCGTTAGATTCAGGTCGCCACGCTGGCTCATTTGGAACAAAAAAACTGATTAAATATCGAAGTTGTAGTATATTGCGACAATTGGTGAGATTTTGATGAATCTCTTTCAACTCTACTTATAAGGAATGACGATGGATCTGTCTAATATGTCCTTGGGCGATTTGCGTAACCTGCAGGAGCAGATCAAGCAGGAAATGAAAAAGCGTGAGCATCAGGAAGTTCAAAAGGCACGCGAACAGATCCTGGCGATCGCGCAAAGCGTCGGCATGCCGCTGAAAGACCTGATCAGCACCAGTGGCCGCGGTGCCGCCAAAACGGCGAATCCGGGTTCGGTGGCGGTGCGTTATCGCAATCCGGACAATGCTTCGCAACAGTGGACCGGCCGCGGCCGCCAGCCGAAGTGGGTCAAGGAATGGGTTGAAGGCGGCAATTCGCTGGACAAGCTGCGCGTTTGATCCTGATTCGCTGTTTCTAGGGGAGTATTTCCGCAAGCCGGAAATACTCCCCGATGTTTTTAAGCCACGCCCGTCTTTTCTCCGCTTTTCCAGTTTCCCCGCTTTCCCGGCGCCGCCGCGCGCACCCCAGGTCCGAAATTCCCATCGCTCCCGCTTGCCGCTACAATAGCCATTTTTGTCACTTGTTCAATACAGGGTAAAACCCCATGGTCCCTCTCTCGAAAACGATTTTCAAGGCGTATGACATTCGCGGGGTAATCGACAGTACGCTGGACCAAGGCATCGCGCGCCGCATCGGCCAGGCTTTCGGTAGCGCGGCGCTGGCCAAGGGGGAAAGCAAGGTGGTGATCGGCCGCGACGGCCGCCTGTCCGGGCCCGGCCTGGCCAAGGCGCTGGCCGAGGGGCTGCAGGCCGCGGGCGTGGATGTGATCGACCTCGGCATGGTGGCGACGCCGATGGTCTACTTTGCCACCAACGTGCTGGATGCGCGTTCGGGCATCATGGTCACCGGCAGCCACAATCCGCCGGACTACAACGGTTTCAAGATGGTGCTGGCCGGCGAAGCGATCTACGGCGACGCCATCCAGGACCTGTACAGGGCGATCGAGCGCGACGACTTCAAGCCCGCCGAGCGGCAGGGCGCCTGCTCGACCCACGACATCCGCGACGCCTATATCCAGCGCATCGCCGATGACGTCAAGATCGCGCGCCCGATCAAGATCGCGGTCGATGCCGGCAACGGCGTGGCCGGTGCCTTCGCGGGCGACCTGTTCCGCGCCATGGGCTGCGAGGTCATCGAGATGTTCTGCGAAGTGGATGGCCACTTCCCGAACCACCATCCGGACCCGGCCCATCCGGAAAACCTGCAGGACCTGATCGAGAAGCTGGAGACCACGGACGCCGAGATCGGCCTGGCCTTCGACGGCGACGGCGACCGCCTCGGCGTGGTGACCAAGGATGGCCAGATCATCTTCCCGGACCGCCAGATGATGTTGTTCTCCGCCGACGTCCTGTCGCGCAAACCGGGCGCCGAGATCCTCTACGACGTCAAGTGCACGCGCCATCTCGGCCCATGGATCGAACAGCATGGCGGCCGTCCGCTGATGTGGAAGACCGGCCACTCGCTGCTCAAGGCCAAGCTGAAGGAAACCGGCGCCCCGCTGGGCGGCGAGATGAGCGGCCACATCTTCTGGAAAGACCGCTGGTTCGGCTTCGACGACGGCCTGTACACCGGCGCCCGCCTGCTCGAGATCCTGACCCGGGAACGCGATCCGTCGGCGCTGCTGAACGGCCTGCCCAAGGCACCGAGCACGCCGGAACTGCAGCTGCAGCTGCAGGAAGGCGAGAACTTCGCGCTGATCGACAAGCTGCGCGCCGAGGCCGAATTCCCGGGTTCGGATCGCGTCAACGACATCGATGGCCTGCGCGTGGAATACCCGGACGGCTTCGGCCTGGCACGCGGTTCGAACACGACCCCGGTCGTGGTGCTGCGCTTCGAGGGCGAGACGCCGGAAGCCCTGGACCGCATCCGGAAGGAATTCGCGCGTGTGATCCTGGCCGCCAAACCGGATGCCAAACTGCCGTTCTGATTTATGAAGATACTTCTGGTGCGCGTCTCGTCCCTCGGCGACGTCCTGCATAACCTGCCGATGGTGGCCGATATCCTGCGCCACCATCCCGGCGCCCAGATCGACTGGGTCGTCGAAGAAAGCTATGTCAGCCTGGTGCGCCTGAACCCGATGGTGCGCAAGGTGATCCCGTTCGCCCTGCGGCGCTGGAAAAAGGGACTCGGCGACAAGGCCGTGCGCGCCGAAATGCGCGCCTTCTGGGACGACCTGCGCGCCGAACGATACGACTACGTGTTCGATACCCAGGGCCTGATCAAGACCGGCATCATCATGGCCGCCGCGCGCGTGCGCCCCGGCGGCAAGAAAGTCGGCCTGGCCAACGGCACCGAGGATTCCGGCTACGAAGGCGTCTCGCGCATCTTCCACACGCTGAGCATCCCGGTCGAACCGCGCACCCACGCGGTGGCGCGCGGGCGACAGGTGGCGGCGCGGGCGCTCGGCTACACGCTCGACAGCGCGCCGGACTTCGGCCTCCCGGCCCCCGATCCGGCACAACGTCCGGCCTGGATGCCGCCCGCGGACTATGCCGTGTTCTTCCACGGTACCGCACGCGATGCCAAGAAGTGGGCACCCGCTCACTGGATCGCGCTGGGCCAGGCGCTGGCACCGATGCCCATCCTGCTGCCCTGGGGCTCGCCGCGCGAAAAAGCCGAGGCCGAAAGCCTGGCCGGCGCGTTGCCGAACGCCAGCGTGCTGCCGAAGCTGTCGATGATGGACGCGGTCGAGCTGGCGCGCCATGCGGCGCTGGCGGTCGGCGTCGATACCGGCCTGACCCACATCGCCGCCGCTTTCGTCCGCCCGACGGTCGAGATCTATTGCGACTCGCCGCGCTGGAAGACCGAGGGTAACTGGTCGCCGCGCATCATCAACCTGGGCGACACCGGCGCGCCGCCGACGGTGGAGCAGGTCGCCGCCGCCGCCCGCTCATTGCTTGGACAGGTCTGACATGCGCTTCTTCTACGCCCTCCTGTATTCGATCCTGTGGTGGCTGGCGCTGCCGCTGGTGCTGGGCCGCCTCTGGTGGCGCGGACGCAAGGAGCCGGGCTACCGCGCCCACCTGGGCGAGCGCCTCGGCTTCTACGGCCCCCTGCCTGAAAAACGCCCGACGATCATGGTGCACGCCGTCTCGGTCGGCGAAACGCGTGCCGCCGAGCCGCTGGTCGAGGCGCTGCTGGCGCGCTGGCCCGACTGCCGCATCCTCCTGACCCACATGACGCCGACCGGGCGCGCGACCGGCAAGGCGCTGTTCGCCAGGCACGGCGACCGCGTCATCCAGTCCTACCTGCCTTACGACACCGGCTTCATGGTCGGCCGCTTCCTGCACCACTTCGCCCCGCGGATGGTCATCCTGATGGAGACGGAAGTGTGGCCCAACCTGATCTCCGCCTGCGACGCCTACGGCATCCCGGTGGCGCTGGTGAATGCGCGCCTGTCGGAACGCTCGCTGCGGCGCGGCCGGCGCTTCGGCGGGCTGATGATGGAAGCGGCGCGCGGCATCACCGTCGTCGCGGCCCAGACCGACGCCGATGCCGCGCGCATCAAGTCGCTCGGCGCGCCCGACGTCGCCGTCACCGGCTCGATCAAGTTCGACGTGGTGCCGCCCGAGGCGGCGCTGCAGACCGGTGCCATGCTGCGCGCGCGTTTCCAGGACCGTCCGGTCTTCCTGTGCGCCTCGACGCGCGAAGGCGAGGAGGCGCTGATCCTGGACGCCTGGCGCCGCCTGGAGCGCAAGCCTGCCGGCATGCTGCTCCTGCTGGTGCCGCGCCATCCGCAGCGCTTCGAGGAGGTCGCACGCATGGTCGAGGAACGCGGCTTGACCCTTGCGCGCCGCTCGCAACTGCCCGCCCGCGTCGATACCGACGTGCTGCTGGGCGACTCGATGGGCGAGATGTTCGCCTATTACGCGGCCTGCGACTGCGCCTTCATCGGCGGCAGCCTGCTGCCGCTGGGCGGCCAGAACCTGATCGAAGCCTGCGCGCTGGGCAAGCCCGTGCTGGTCGGCCAGCACACGTTCAATTTTCTGCAAGCGACCGAGGAAGCGGTGGCCGCCGGCGGCGCACTGCGCGTGGACAATGCCGACGCCCTGCTGCGCGCCGCGGCCGAATTGCTGGAAGATGGCGAACGCCGCGCCGTCATGGGCGCGCGTGCGCAAGGATTTGCTGGTAAGCATCGTGGCGCTACGGCGCGCACTGTTGAACTCTTGCAACGGTTTATTGACTAGCTTTTGCTACCATACCCTTTAGTTTAAAGAACGAAAGGGGATGGTCATGTTGTGGTCTCATCGCACGCGAGGCGCGGGCGGGAACGGCGGCAGCGCTGCGCTGATGGAGCAGCCGGCCGATCTTGGCGCGGACGCCATGCCGGCGGCCGCCATCCCGGTCGTTCATCCTCCCGCCGCTTCCTACCAGTTGCATTTCTGGGTGCGCTACACCCTCGGCGAATACCTGGGCTTCATGTGGGAGCACGGCGGCTACCTGATCCGCCGGCGCCATGTCAGCTGGCCGATGGGCCCGTACATGCGGGTCAAGAGCACGCTGTCGGCGGCCATGCACTTCGTCCTGCTGCGGCGCGGCCGCCGCACTTATGAATTCACGATCGACCAGCATGGCATCGTGCGCACCAGCGACACCGGCGTCAGCCTGATCGACTGGGACGATGTGAGCCGCATCCGCACCTATTCGAAGGGTTTCATGATGGTGCTGAAGCGCGGCACGCTGCCGATCCCGTTCCGTTGCCTGAACGGCAGCGAGGTCGAAGCCATGAAAGGCATCGCCGCCGCACGCGCGGCGGGCGAACTGCAATTCCGCGGGACCGTTTAATCTCGTTGACGTCTGCGTTACCGGTAGGGTGGATGGCTCTGCCATCCACGCGTTCAATCATCCGCCGCGTCAAGCATCCGGAAACAGGATCGGCATTTCCACAGACCGCTTCTTGAGCGCCGCCTTGGCGCCTTCGTAATCCGGGAACACCTCGCCGACCACGGCCCAGAAACGCGGGCTGTGGTTCATTTCGCGCAGGTGCGCCAGTTCGTGCACCACCACGTAGTCCAGCAGCGCCAGCGGATAGTGGACCAGCTTCCAGTTCAGGCGGATGTTGCCGGCCACCGTGCACGAACCCCAGCGCGTGCCGGCCGAGGAAATCGCATACGCGTTGTAGCTCACGCCCACGCGCGGCGCATACAGGTCCAGGCGCTCGCCGAACAGGCGCCTGGCCTCGTCCTGGAACCACAATTTGACGCGTTCGCGGATCTGCCATTCTTCCAGGCCGGGAGTGACGCCCAGCTTCAGGGTGCGCGTGTCCGCGTCGTACACGCAGTGGCTGCGCGCGGCCGGCTCCAGACGCAAGGTGATGTCGGCGCCCAGATAGGGCAGGCGCGCGCCGTCGACCCATTCCACCGGCGGACGTTGCGCGCGCATCACGTGGCGTTCGCTGCGCTCGAACAGCTTGGTCAGGATCCAGTGCTGCTTGGCGCGGATGGCGCGCTCGATGTCGTCCACCGGCGCGCGCTTCGGCGAGGTCACGTGCAGGCCGTCGTCGTTGATCATGAAGCCGTGCGAACGGCGCGCCGAGCGGCGCAGTGCGTAATGGACGGTGTGGGAGCCGAGCTGGATGCGCTTGAGCGGCGGGTCGTTCGGACCCACCGGCGGCACCGGCAGGGTGCGGGTCGGCGTGGGCGGCGCCTTGAACAGCGGCGCCGGGGGGGCCGGTTGCGCCGGCTGTGGCGCCGGCGATGCGGACGGCTTGAGTGCCGCGAACAAATCCTGGGCGAACAGCTCCAGCTGCGTCGCGTCGGTCTTGGGGGAGGTCATGGTGGGCTGCGGTGATCGTGCGGGTACTTTGCTCAGCGCGCCCAGTTCGTTCAGGTACCTGAATAGGCGTGGGGCGAAATGACGCGCATTTCCGATTCTATCCAATTTTCGACCTCTTGCATCAGGCTGTCAGCGGTTTGATTTTCAGGGGATATCGGTTTGCCAATCGAGACGGTGATCAGGCCCGGGCGTTTGATGAAGGAATTCTTGGGCCAGCACTCACCTGAATTATGCGCGATCGGGACCACGCATGCACCTGTCTCGATCGCCAGGCGCGTGCCGCCGCTTTTGTACTGGCCTTTCTGGCCGACCGGGATGCGCGTCCCTTCCGGGAACATGATGATCCACTGGCCGTCCGCCAGGCGGCGCTTGCCGTGCCGGACCACGTCGGAGAAGGCGCGCTTGCCGCGCTTGCGGTCGATCGGGATCATGCGCAGCAAGGCCATGGCCCAGCCGAAGAAGGGGATGTACAGGATTTCCTTCTTGAAGACGAAGACCAGCGGATGCGTCATGTTCGGCAGCAGGAAGATGGTCTCCCAGGCCGACTGGTGCTTCGACAGCAGGATCGCTTTACCCGCGGGCAGGTTGTCGTAACCCTTGAACTGGTAGCGGATGCCGCAGATGACGCGCGCGCACCAGATGATGAAGACGTTCCAGCGCGAGGTCACCCAGAAGCGCGTGTTGTACGGGAAGGGCGCGGCGAGGAAACAGACGCAGGCCCAGACGACGGTGGCGACCACCATGACGATCGTGAACAACAGGGAACGCAGGAACAGGGTGGCAGTACGCAAGAACGGTCTCCGAAGAGTGAATCAGGTTGGGGCCTGGCTGGTGGCCGGGGTTTTCAAGAAAGCGGTGACCATCGCGGCGAGGTCGGGGAATACCTGGGTGCCCGGAGGCAGGCCGCCGGTCTCCAGGGTCTTTTCGCCTTTTCCGGTCAGGACCAGGTAGGGCACGCAGCCGCTGATGAAGCCGGCCTGCAGGTCGCGCAGCGAGTCGCCGACGGTCGGCACGCCCTTCAGGCTGAGCTTGAAGCGCTTGCTGATCTCCTCGAACATGCCGGCCTTGGGCTTCCTGCAGTCGCAGTTGTCGATCGCCGCATGCGGGCAGAAGAAGATGGCGTCGATGTCGGCACCCACCAGCTGCGCCTGGGCGTGCATCTTCTGATGGATCGCGTTCAGCGTGGTCATGTCGAACAGCTCGCGCGCGATGCCCGACTGGTTCGACGCGATGACCACGCGGTAGCCGGCCTGGTTCAGGCGCGCGATCGCCTCGAGCGATCCCGGGATCGGGATCCACTCGGCGGGCGACTTGATGAACTCGGGGGAGTCCTGGTTGATGACACCGTCCCGGTCGAGGATGATCAGCTTCATGCCGCCAGCTTGGAGATGTCGGCCACGCGGTTCATCATGCCGTGCAGGCGCTGCAGCAGGGCCAGGCGGTTGTTGCGCAGTAGCGGGTCCTCGGCCATCACCATCACGTCGTTGAAGAAGGCGTCGACGTCGTCGCGCAGCTGGGCCAGGGTCTTGAGCGTGCCGCTGAAGTCGCCGGCTGCGAAGGCCGCGTCGACTTGCGGCTGCACGCGTTCCACGCTGGCGAACAGGGCCTTCTCGGCGGCGTCCTGCAGCAGGGCCGGGTCGACGGCGCTGGCCTGGCTGAGCGCGTCCTCGTTCTTTTTCAGGATGTTGGTGATACGCTTGTTGGCGGCGGCCAGCGAGCTCGATTCCGGCAGCGCGGCAAAGGCCTGCACCGCTTCCAGGCGCTGGACGACGTCGTCGACGCGGTCCGGGTTCTGGGCCAGCACCGCTTCGACTTCGTTCGGCGAGAAGTCGCGGTCGCGCAGCAGGCCGCGCAGGCGGTCCAGCATGAAGGCGGTGACTTCCTGGGTCGGGTCCTTGAAGCCGGCCTGGCCTTCGAACACGGCGGCGGCTTGCTTCAGCAGGTCGGAGATGCCGAGCGGCAGGCGCTTCTCGACCAGCATGCGCACCACGCCCAGCGCGTGGCGGCGCAGCGCGAACGGGTCTTTTTCGCCGGTCGGCTGCAGGCCGATCGACCAGATGCCGACCAGGGTTTCCAGCTTGTCGGCCAGCGCCACTGCAAGACCCGTGTCGGTCGAGGGCAGGGCGTCGCCCGAGAAGCGCGGCTGGTAGTGCTCGGAGGCGGCCAGCGTGACTTCCTCGTTCTCGCCGTCGTTGCGGGCGTAATACGTGCCCATGATGCCCTGCAGTTCCGGGAACTCGCCGACCATGTCGGTCAGGAGGTCGGCCTTGGCCAGTTGGGCGCCACGCTCGGCCAGCGCCACGTCGTAGCCGAGGCGTCCGGCGATGGCGGCGGCCAGGCGCGTCACGCGCTGGGTGCGCTCGAGCTGGGTGCCAAGCTTGTTGTGGTAGACCACGTTGGCCAGTTGCGGCAGGCGCGAGGCCAGGGTCTTCTTCTTGTCCTGCTCGAAGAAGAACTTGGCGTCCGACAGGCGCGGGCGCACCACGCGCTCGTTGCCGCCGACGATGGCGGACGGATCATCGGTCTCGATGTTGGACACGATCAGGAAGCGCGAACGCAGCTTGCCGGCGCTGTCCGTCAGCGCGAAGTACTTCTGGTTGGTCTGCATGGTCAGGATCAGGCATTCCTGCGGCACCGACAGGAACACGTCCTCGAACCGGCATTCGTAGACCACCGGCCATTCGACCAGGGCCGCCACTTCGTCCAGCAGCGATTCCGGCATCAGGACCTGGTCGGCGCCGGCCTTGGCCAGCAACTGGTTGCGGATGGTTTCCTTGCGCTCTTCGGCGTTGGCGACGACCTTGCCTTGTTCCTTGAGCACGCCGGCGTACTGGCCGGCGTCGGCGATGTCGATGGAGTGGCCGTTCGACAGGAAGCGGTGGCCCAGGGTGGCGCGGCCGGACGCGAGGCCCAGCAGCGACAGCGGCACCACCTCAGCGCCGTGCAGCGCCAGCAGCGTATGCACCGGGCGCACGAACTGCACGGTCTCGCCATCCGGGCGCTGGTAGCTCATCACCTTCGGGATTGGCAGCTTGGCGACGGCTTCCTCCAGCACCGGCTGCAGGCCGGCGGCCAGCTGGCTGCCCGGCGCGGTATAGGTATGGAAGAAGCTCTCGGCCTTGCCGTCCTGGGCGCGCTCGAGGTCCGCCACCTTCAGGTCGGGGAAGCCCAGCGCGGCCAGCTTCTTGGCCAGCGGCGCGCTCGGGTTGCCGTCCTTGTCCAGGGCGACGCTCACCGGCAGCACCTTCTCGCGGATGGTCTTGTCGGGCGAGGTGGCGCGCACCTTGGTGATCGAGACCGCCAGGCGGCGCGGGGTGGCGTAGGTGGTCACGACGCTGTCGGCGTCGAGGAAATCGCGTGCCTTCAGGCCATTCGCGATGCCGTTGGCAAAGGCGGCGCCCAGTTTCACGAGCGCCTTCGGTGGCAGTTCTTCGGTCTGCAGTTCGACGAGTAAGGTTTGATTCATGGTTGTTCTATTCTGTTCCTGAGGGCTCAAGCGACCTTGGCTTCGGCGGCCGTTTTCGGCAGCATGGGGAAGCCCAGCTTCTCGCGCGAATCGTAGTAGGCCTGGGCGACCAGGCGCGACAGGGTGCGCACGCGGCCGATGTAGGCGGCGCGCTCGGTCACGGAGATGGCGCCGCGCGCGTCCAGCAGGTTGAAGCTGTGCGAGGCCTTCATGATCTGCTCGTAGGCCGGCAGCGTCAGCGCCAGTTCGATCAGGCGCTTGGCTTCGCTCTCGTGGTTGTTGAAGGCCTGGAACAGCAATTCGGTGTTCGAGTGCTCGAAGTTGTAGGTCGATTGCTCGACTTCGTTCTGGTGGAAGACGTCGCCGTAGGACAGGCTCTTCTTGACCGGTTCGCCGGCCGCACCATTCTCTTCCCACTCGGTCCACACCAGGTCGTACACGTTCTCGACGCCCTGCAGGTACATCGCCAGGCGCTCGATGCCGTAGGTGATCTCGCCCAGCACCGGTTTGCAATCCAGGCCGCCGACCTGCTGGAAATAGGTGAACTGGGTGACTTCCATGCCGTTCAGCCAGACTTCCCAGCCCAGGCCCCAGGCGCCCAGCGTCGGGCTTTCCCAGTCGTCCTCGACGAAGCGGACGTCGTTCTTCTTCAGGTCCAGGCCCAGGGCTTCGAGCGAGCCGAGGTAGAGGTCGAGGATGTTTTCCGGGGCCGGCTTGAGCACGACCTGGTACTGGTAATAGTGCTGCAGGCGGTTCGGGTTCTCGCCGTAGCGGCCATCCTTCGGACGGCGCGAAGGCTGCACGTAGGCGGCGCGCCAGGGTTCCGGTCCGATCGCGCGCAGGAAGGTACCCGTGTGGAAGGTGCCCGCGCCGACTTCCATGTCGTAGGGCTGGAGCAGGGCGCAACCCTGCTTGTCCCAGTAGGTTTGCAACGTCAGGATGATTTGTTGGAATGTGAGCATTGTATCGGCTTGGAGCTTAGGCTTCGCGCGCACAGGTCGCGAACACGGTAGGTTTGCTAAAACACTAATTTTAGCGGTTTTTATCGGCTATCCCGAAATGGAATCGTGTACCAACTCGGCGATACACGATTTTATTCGGCAGACTTTACTAATTAATATGGCGGAAGAAAAGGCCTCAGGCGGATTTATTCGCGCGGGCGGTCTTGCGGCGCCATCCTGCGAACCAGGCGCCGGCCAGCGCCAGCCCGCCCAGGCCCAGGAACAGCAGGTTGCCGAAGCGGATGTACGGCGTGCTGCCGCTCATGCCCTGCACCCTGGCGGCCAGCACGTCCTGCCGGTAGAACGGGACCTGCTGCACCACGTTGCCGCGGCCGTCGATGATGGCGGTGGCGCCGTTGTTGGTCGCGCGCAGCATCGGACGGCCGGTTTCCAGCGAGCGCATGCGCGAGATCTGCAGGTGCTGCGGGATCGCCACCGATTCGCCATACCAGGCCAGGTTCGACACGTTGAGCAGCAGCGTCGCCGGTGCCGGTGCCTCGCGCAGCTGCCTGGCGATCTCTTCGCCGAACACGTCTTCGTAGCAGACATTGGGCAGTACCAGCTGGTCTTTCACCGGGAACGGCGCCTGGACCGCGGCGCCGCGCGTGAAGTCGCCCAGCGGGATCTGCATCAAGTCGGTGAACCAGCGGAATCCCGTCGGGATGAATTCGCCGAAGGGCACCAGGTGGTGCTTGTCGTAGCGGTAGGCCTGGCCCTGCGGGCCGATGCCGGCCACGCTGTTGGCATAGGCGGTGGCGCTGTCCGCCAGCGGGATGCCGAACAGGTAGTAGGTGCCGGTGCGGCGCGAAAAGTCCTGCAAGCCCGCCAGGTAGTCGGGCGGCAGCTGGTTCGGGAACACCGGGATCGCGGTTTCCGGCGCGGCGACCAGGTCGGCCGGCGCGGCGGTCAGCATGTCGCGGTAGCGCAGCAGGATTCGTCCCAGGTATTCGGCCGCGAATTTCTCATCCTGGCGGATGTCCCCTTGCAGAAGGCGTACCGTGATCGGCTGCCCGCTCGGCCGGGTCCACTCGACCTGGCGCAGCAGGCCGCCCGACACCAGCAGCAGGCCGAACAGGGCCAGCGCCGGCATCTTGTGGCGCTGGGTCAGCATCACCAGGCAGGACGCGCAGATGGCGACCAGCACGCCGATGCCGTAGACGCCGACGATCGGCGCGAAGCCGCCCAGCGGCGCCGCGTTGTGCGCGTAACCGGATGCGGCCCAGGGAAAGCCCGTGAAGACCCAACCACGCATCCATTCCGACACGCCCCACAGGGTCGGCAGCACCAGCAGCAGGAAGGCGGGGACGGGCAGCGCCCAGCGGCGGCGCAGCCAGGTCGAGACCCCGGATGCGAACGCGGCGAACAGGCCCATGTACAGGCCGAGCAGGGCGATCGCGATCGCACCCGGCACGGCCGACAGGCCGCCGAAGCGGGTGATGGCGATGTACAGCCAGTGCATGCCGGCCACCGACCAGCCGAAGCCGAAGGCCCAGCCGAGATACACGGCGCGGCGCGTCGAACTGCCCATGCCGACTTGGTAGAACAGCCAGGCCAGGGCCAGGAACTGCAGCGGCCACCAGCCGAAGGGTTCGAAGGAAAACAGGCTGGCGCCACCGGCGAGGGCGGCGAAGACCAGGGCCTTGAGGGAGGGACGGGTGCCGCGCAGCGCCGGGTCGGGCGCGGTTGCGGGTTGGGTACGGCGGCGCAGGATCAAGCGGGGGTCCAGTCGTGTTGCGTCGTTCCCGCGAAGGCGGGAACCCAAGTTGCGTGCGTTACCGGTATGCGTGCGACTTGGGTCCCCGCCTGCGCGGGGACGACGGTAGTTTGCGTAACGGTGTCTTACTGTTAATCGTGTTCGTCTTCCGACACCGGCAGCTTCTCGACCAGCAGCACGTGGATCTGGCGCGCATCCGCGCGCAGTACCTCGAAGCGCAGGTTCTCGAGGTCGAACACCTCGCCCTTGTGCGGCATGCGGCCCAGGTGGCTGGCGACCAGGCCGCCGATGGTGTCGACGTCGTCTTCCGGCAGGTCGACGCCGATCTCCTCGTTGAACTGCTCGATCTCGGTCAGCGCCTTGACGCGCCAGCGCGGGCCATGCTGCCCTTCCTTGATCGAAAGGACGTTGTCCTCTTCCTCGTCGAAGTCGTATTCGTCCTCGATGTCGCCGACGATCTGTTCGAGCACGTCCTCGATGGTGATCAGGCCGGCCACGCCGCTGTATTCGTCGACGACGATGGCCATGTGGTTGTGGTTCGCGCGGAAGTCGCGCAGCAGCACGTTCAGGCGCTTCGATTCCGGGATGAAGATCGCCGGACGCAGCATGGCGCGCACGTCGAAGGATTCTTCCGCGTAGTAGCGCAGCAGGTCCTTGGCCAGCAGGATGCCGACCACCTTGTCGCGCTCGCCCTCGATGGCGGGGAAGCGCGAGTGCGCGGTTTCCAGCACGATCGGGAGCCAGTCCTCGATCGGCTTGGTGATGTCGATGACGTCCATCTGGGAGCGCGGCACCATGATGTCGCGCACCGACAAATCGGACACCTGGAACACGCCCTCGATCATGGAGAGGGCGTCGGCGTCGATCAGGTTGCGTTCATGGGCGTCGTGCAGCACTTCGAGCAGCTCGGCGCGATTTTCGGGCTCAGGGGAGATCAGTGCGGTCAGCCGTTCAAACAGCGACCGGTGGGTTTTGCCGTCCGAACGGACGTCAGCAGGGTGCTCGGGCATAGTTGGCGTAAAGCCGTTGTTGCGATGGACGTAGGATACACCAAAACGGCGGATGCCTGTTTTTTCGGCAGTTCGTGCGGCCCCATGCGGGGATTGCGCTGCCGCGTTATGCTTGCTAGATTGTTCATCATCCGCGCGCGATCTCCCACAGTGAAAAGGAGCTGTCCCCATGCCTGCCCTGAACGTCAACGGCAACACCACCAATCTCGACGTCCCCGACGACATGCCAGATCGGAAGAGCG
>CAJYQM010000268.1 GCA_913777025.1 uncultured Massilia sp.
GATACCGCCCTCGATGCGCGCGGACGCGACTGGCTGAAAAGCAGCGTCGGCGGCGGCAGTGTGGCTTGAACCAGACAGCCTTTTCCCTGGCAGCGCCATGGAATAACAGTGTGAAAACAGCAGCTTACAAGGTAAATGTTGCGAAATTTTACGATTGTTAAATCCATAGAATAATATGAGAAACAATTTTTTTCCGCAAGTTGTTGATTACGCGACTATTTTCACGCTATACTCTCGTTTTTCCGATTGTGGAAGTTTACTCAAGGAGTGCGCTATGGCACGTGTTTGCCAAGTTACTGGCAAGGGCCCGATGGTTGGCAACAACGTCTCCCACGCCAACAACAAAACCAAGCGTCGTTTTCTGCCGAACCTGCAGAACCGTCGTATTTTCGTTGAATCCGAAAACCGCTGGGTCTCCCTGCGCGTGTCGAACGCCGGTCTGCGCGTGATCGACAAACTCGGCATCGAAGCTGTGCTGGCCGATATGCGCGCCCGCGGCGAGAAAATCTAAATAGGGAGCTATCATGGCAAAAACTGGCCGCGACAAGATCAAACTGGAATCGACCGCAGGTACCGGTCACTTCTACACCACGACCAAGAACAAGCGCACCATGCCGGCGAAGATGGAAATCACCAAATTCGACCCGAAGGCTCGCAAGCACGTGATCTACAAAGAAACCAAGATCAAGTAATCTGGTTTTTCGTAGTGAAAAAAGGCCGCGCACGACAGTGCCCGGCCTTTTTGCTTTTGGCGATGTCGCCGGTACCGCCGCCTTTCCTGATACGGATCAGCCCGCTTCGCTTTCCCGTCTTTCCGACACCCTGCGCTGGCTATAGTCGTCCTACCTCCCTGCCTGGAGAACGACGATGAAGACGCTGCGCTTCCTCCGCCTGCTGCTGCCTTTCCTGCCCCTGTGTCTTGCGGCTTGCTCGACGCCCTACCGCCCGGCCGTCGTGGTGCGCGACAGCACGCCCTTCCCCGGCGTTGCCAGCCTGGTCGGCGCCAGCGGTTCCCGTCCCGTCGACCTGATCCTGGTGCACGGCATGTGTACCCAGGCGCCCGACTGGGCCGAGCGCAGCATCGACCGCATCGCCGGCGCGATCAGCGAGCATGCGCCGGCGGACGTCGCGCTGGTGCCCGGCGGCGCGATCCAGGTGGTCGAGCGCACCCGCCAGGTCGGTGGGGGCACGGTGCGCTTCCACGCGCTGGTCTGGTGGCCGCTGACGGCCGAACTGAAACGCCAGCTCGCCTACGACAACACCGGCACCCCGACCGATTGCGCCAGGGACCAGGTCTGCAAGCCGAAGCGCGCGCTGCTGAACGGCATGGTGAAGGACAGGCTGCTCAACGATTGCCTGGCCGACGTGCTGGTGTACGAGGGCGACAGCCACGAGACGATCCGCGACGCGATGGTCGAGGCGGTGTCGCGCATCGTCGCCGCCAACCCGGACGGGCAGCTGGCCGTGGTGGCCGAAAGCCTGGGCAGCAAGATGTTGTTCGACGCGCTCACCAGCATGCTCGAATCGAACCAGCCGCGCACCCAGGCGCTGGGCCAGCAGGCCACGCGCCGCCTGGCCCTGCTCTACATGGCCGGCAACCAGCTGCCCATCCTCGGTCTGGCCGAACAATCGCTGTTCGCCAAGGCGATGCCTGCCCAGGACGCGCTGCAGCGCTTCCTGGAACTGCGCCGCCGCCAGCCGGGCCCGCGCCGCGAAGGCTTGCCGCAGCTGACCGTGGTGGCGTTTTCCGATCCGAACGATTTGCTGTCCTACCGCCTGCTGCCGGCCCGCTATGCGGGGCCGGACGTGGCGGTGGCCGACGTGCTGGTGTCGAACGACACCACCTGGCTCGGCCTGGTCGAGAATCCGGTGTCGGCGCACATGGGCTATCTCGCCAATCCGGATGTGGGGGAATTGATCGTGTGCGGGTTCCCGCGGCTGGCGGGGTGTAGATAAGGTACAAGTCAACAGCCGCCCAACGAAAATGGCTCCCGGAGGAGCCATGTTTGTTGGGGCCGTGAAGCTTACGCGTAACTGCGCAGGCGCATCGAAAACTCTTGCAGCGCCTTGATGCCCGACGCTTCGGCGCGTGCGCACCAGTCCTGCAGTTGCTGCAGCAGCTGGTCGCGGGTCGAGTGCGAACGTTCCCAGATCGCGCCCAGTTCCACGCGCATCTGGTGCATGGTTTCCAGTGCCTTGCTGTGCTGGAACAGCTCGACCAGCTGGGCCTGTTGCGGCGAATCCAGCTTGGCCGGCTCGCGCTGAAGCAGCTTGCGCGAGCTCTTCAGGAAGCGCGCTTCCAGCTCGGCCTTGTGCTTCAGGTGCTCGACTTCCTCGCGGAAAGCGACCTTGACCGACTTGGCATATTTCGCCATCACGTCGTAGCGGTTGGCGATCACGGCCTGCAGGGTGTCGAAGTCGGCTTCCAGCTTGTTCTTGGCCAGGCGCGGCTTCGGGATGGTCTTCTTGACCTTGGCCAGGCCCATGATTTCCATCGTGCGGATATACATCCAGCCGATGTCGAACTCGTACCATTTGCTCGACAGCTTGGCCGAGGTGGCGAAGGTGTGGTGGTTGTTGTGCAGCTCTTCACCACCGATGATGATGCCCCAGGGGATCAAGTTGGTGGCGGCGTCGTTACAATCGTAGTTGCGGTAGCCGGTGTAGTGGCCCAGGCCGTTGATGATGCCGGCCGCGGTGATCGGGATCCACAGCATCTGCACGGCCC
>CAJYQM010000269.1 GCA_913777025.1 uncultured Massilia sp.
GGCGGCCAGCACATCAACAAGACCGATTCGGCCGTGCGCATCACCCACCTGCCGACCGGCATCGTGGTCGAATGCCAGGACGACCGCAGCCAGCACAAGAACAAGGCCCAGGCCATGAAGGTGCTGGCCGCGCGCATCAAGGACGTGCAGCTGCGCGAGCAGCAGAGGGAGGAAGCGGCCACCCGTAAAAGCCTGATCGGCTCGGGCGACCGCAGCGAACGCATCCGCACCTACAACTTCCCGCAGGGGCGCCTGACCGACCACCGCATCAACCTGACGCTGTACAAGCTGGACATGATCATGGACGGCGACCTCAACGAGTTGACGGGCGCATTGTCGGCCGAGCACCAGGCAGAGCAGCTGGCCGCCCTCGGCGACTGATCAACATCAAACCGGGGTCAGAGCCCTGATTTGGGCAATTTCCTGAAATCGGGCTCTGACCCCGGTTTGTGGCTTCTCAATATGCGAAAATCGCAAGGTTGACATCTCTAGGAACGCTCCAGCATGCCCACGTCCCGCACCATCCTGCTCGTCACGGCCATCGTCAGTTTCGCCCTGGTCGGCGCCGCCCTCTACCTGCAGCATGCGAAAGACATGCTGCCCTGCCCGCTGTGCATCATCCAGCGCTACCTGTTCCTGGGCGTCGGCATCTTCAGCCTGATCGGCGCGTTTGCCGGCAAGGTCCGCGTGCTGGCCGGGCTGGCCCTGCTGTCGGCCCTCGGCGGCCTGGGCACGGCCGGCAAGCACCTGTATGTGATCGCCCATCCGGGCTTTTCCTGCGGCATCGACCCGATGACGACCGTGCTGAACAAGATCCCGACCGCGACCCTGCTGCCCTCGGTGTTCCAGGCCGACGGCCTGTGCGAAGCGGTGCAGGACACGGTGCTCGGTTTGTCGGTACCGCAATGGTCGGCGCTCTGGTTCGTGCTGCTGGCGCTGGTGCTGGTCTCGGTGCTGCTGCGCCGCGCCCGCTGATGAACCCTGTCCCCGGCGCCAGCGTCGGCGCGGTGCAGGCCGCGCTGCCCCTCGACCCGCTCGAGAACCGCATCCTGCTGTGCCATGCGACCGGCCTGTCGCGCATCCAGCTGATCACGCAAGCCGAGCGCCCCTTGAGCGACGAAGAAGCCGCGCGCCTGGAACAGCTGGTGCAGCGCCGCCTGAATGGCGAACCGATCGCCTACATCGTCGGCAAGCGCGAATTCTTCGGCCTGGATTTCGCCGTCAGCGAGGCCGTCCTGATCCCGCGCCCCGATACCGAATTGATCGTCGAACTGGCGATCGAACGCCTGCCCGCGCAAGGCCACCTGCTCGACATGGGCACCGGCAGCGGCGCGATCGCCGTGGCCGTCGCGCACAGCCGCCCGGACGCCGCCGTCACCGCGCTCGACCTCAGCGAGGCTGCACTCAGTATGGCGCGCGCCAATGCGGCCGGCAACGGCGTGCAGGTGCGCTTCCTGCAAAGCGACTGGTTCGGCGCCTTGCAGGCGGACGAGCGCTTCGCCCTGATCGCCTCGAATCCCCCGTATATCGCAGCCGGCGACGAACACCTGTCCCAAGGCGACCTGCGCTTCGAACCGGCCGGCGCCCTGACCGACCACGCCGACGGCCTGTCGGCGCTGCGCATCATCATCGCCGGGGCACCGGCTTACCTGCTGCCCGGCGCCTGGCTGCTGCTGGAACACGGCTACGACCAGGCCGAGGCCGTCCGCGCACTGCTGGCGCAGCAGGGTTATACCGAGGTGCAGAGCTGGCGCGACCTGGGCGGCATCGAACGCGTCAGCGGCGGACGTCGTAGTCCCTAGTGCTTGCCGGCGCAAGCCATCCGCGGCGGCTTCGCGCGGCGTCTCCGCCGCGTTTGTTACAATTGTCTGCCCACGTCCCGGAGCCGCCGATGCGCCATTTGTTCGCGCCCCGATTGTGCGCAATCATTTTCCTGTTGATGCCGCTGGCCAGCCACGCGGCCGATCCGGCGGTCCCCGGCGCCGTCGAGCAGGCACGCGCCCTGTTCGAGCGCGACTGGCAATGGCGCCTGAAACACCATCCCGAATTCTCCACCGGCATCGGCGAACATCGCTACGACGCGCAATTGTCCGACAGCTCGCTGGCCGGCAGCGCGGCGACCATCGACCATGCGCGCCGCATGCTGGATCTGGCGCGCCAGCTCGATGCCGGGCAGCTGGGCAGCCAGTCGGGCGGCCAGGACCGCCTGTCCTACGACATGTTCGTGGCCGACCAGGAACGCAAGCTGGCCATCGCCGCCTTCGTCCCCTTCGATCCGCAACCGATCAGCATGCAGGATGGCGTCCAGTTCCGCTTTCCGCGCCTGCTCGCCCAGATGCCGTATTTCACGGAAGAGGATTACCGCAACTACATCGCGCGCCTGAACGCGCTGCCGCGCCACATCGACGGCATCATCGAACAGATGCGCGAAGGCATGCGCACCGGCTGGACGGCGCCGAAGGCGATCATGGCCGGGGTGCCGGCCCAGCTGCGCGCGCTGCGCGAACACCTGAACGATGGCGAGCTGTCCGCGCCGCTGCGGCGCCTGCCCGCCACCATTCCCGAAGAGACGCGCATCAGGCTGGCGGCCGACGGCAGCGCCGCAGTGCAGGCGCTGGCCCCGGCCCTGCAGAAGCTGGAAGATTTCATCCGCGTGGACTACCTGCCGGCGGCGCGCGCCACCATCGCCGCCTCCAGCCTGCCGGGCGGCGCGCCCTGGTATGCGCTGCTGGTGAAAAACGCCACCACGACCGCCATGACCCCGGCCGAGATCCACGCGCTCGGCCTGAAGGAAGTGGCGCGCATCCGCGACGAGATGGGACCGCTGGTCAAGCGTACCGGTTTTACTGGCAACCTGACACAGTTCTTCGTGTTCGCGCGCAGCGATCCGCGCCTGTTCTATACCGACGCCGACGCCCTGTTGGGCCGCTACCAGCGCACGCTCGCGCGCGCCACCGCGCGCCTGCCGGCCCTGTTCGGCGTGGTCCCGCCCGACGAGCTGGCGGTCAAGCCGCTGGCCGCCCTGGGCGCGAGCGGCCAGGGCGCGGCCGCCTATGAAGCCGGGACGCCCGAGCGGGCCGCGGCGCTGGTCGTCAACACGTCGCGCCTGAACACGCGCCCGATGTGGGAAGTCGACACCATCGCCCTGCACGAGGGCGTGCCCGGCCACCACCTGCAGGTGGCGCGCGCCCAGGCGATTCCCGAACTGCCGGCGTTCCGGCGCCACGCCTGGTACACGGCCTTCGGCGAAGGCTGGGCGCAGTATGCGGAGGGCCTGGGCGGCGAGATGGGCTTCTTCCGCGATCCGTTCTCCGACTTCGGGCGCCTGGCCGACGAATTGCTGCGCGCGGCGCGCCTGGCGGTCGACACCGGCATCCACGCCCAGGGCTGGACGCGCCAGCAGGCGATCGACTACCTGAACGTGAACACCGCCGGCGCACCGGCCGACAACGAGGTCGAGGTCGACCGCGCGATCGCCCAGCCGGGCCAGGTGCTCGGCTACAAGATCGGCCAGCTGCGCATCGCCGCGCTGCGCCGGAAAGCGGAGACGACGCTGGGGCAGCGCTTCGACGAGCGCGCCTTCCATGACGCCGTGCTGGAGAACGGGGCGCTGCCGCTGGATTTGCTGGCGCAGCGCATCGAACAATGGATTGCGGTGCGTAACGTGCCGCCGCCCGTCCCCGTCGCCGTGCCGCCGGACAGCGCCCCGCCGGCCCCGCTGGCGACGCCGCTGCCGGACACCTTCGGGACGGCGCCGGGCAACACGCCTGTCACGCCACGTTAATACAATCGTCAGATTGAGGCCGCTTCGGCGCGCTCGCGCGTTTTCGGTTACTCTCTGCACCTTCAAAGCAGTACAGTATAAGAAAGGAAATTCCGTGTCGAACCAACTGACCCGCCGCCTGGCCCTGCTGGACGACGATGCCCATCGCGGCCTGCTGTTGCAGGGCCTGCGCGGCATCGAGCGCGAGACCTTGCGCGTCGACGGCCAGGGCCGCCTGGCGCGGACCCCGCACCCGGCCAAACTCGGTTCCGCGCTGACGCATGCGCAGATCACGACCGACTACGCGGAAGCCCTGCTCGAATTCATCACGCCGGCCGAACACGACATCGGCCTGGCCCTGCACCGCCTGGATGCGATCCACCGCTACGCCTACACCAAGCTGGACGGCGAGCTGCTGTGGAGCCAGTCGATGCCCTGCGACCTGCCGCCGGAAGACGAGATCGAGATCGCCTGGTACGGCACATCGAACATCGGCATGCTCAAGCACGTGTACCGCCGCGGCCTGGCCCTGCGCTACGGCAAGGCCATGCAATGCATCGCGGGTATCCACTACAACTATTCGTTGCCGGAAGCCCTGTGGAAGCTGCTGGCCGAGAGCGAAGGGATTCCCGAAGAACGCCGCAACGCGCTGCGCGACTTCCAGTCCGAGAGCTATATTGCGATGATCCGCAACTTCCGCCGCTACAGCTGGCTCCTGATGTACCTGTTCGGCGCCTCGCCGGCACTCGGCACAGGCTTCCTGCGTGGCCGCGAGCACAAGCTCGAGACGCTGTCCGACGACACCTTGTTCCTGCCGTACGCGACCAGCCTGCGCATGAGCGACCTGGGCTACCAGAACGACGCCCAGTCCGGCCTGCGCCCGCACGAGAACAGCCTGGAAAGCTACGTGACCTCGCTGATGGACGCGGTCAACCGCCCCTATCCGCCGTATGCCGAGATCGGCACCAAGAAGGATGGCGAGTGGGTCCAGTTGTCGACCAACATCCTGCAGATCGAGAACGAGTACTACTCGACGATCCGCCCGAAGCGCGTGATCCGCACCGGCGAGCGTCCGGTGCAGGCGCTGTGCAACCGCGGCGTGCAGTACATCGAAGTGCGCTGCCTGGACATCGACCCGTTCGAGCCGAGCGGCGTGGCGCTGGAAACCGGGCGCTTCCTGGACGCCTTCCTGCTGTTCTGCGCGCTCGAGGAAAGCCCGCTCATCAACGCGATGGAGGGCCAGGTCCACGCGCGCAACTTCGCGCGCACCGTGAAGGAAGGCCGCCGTCCGGGCTTGACGCTGACCCGCGACGATGCCGAGGTTCCGCTGGTCGAATGGGCCGACGAACTGCTGGAGCGCATCCGCCCGCTGGCCGAGCTGCTCGACAGCGAACACAATTACGCCGGCGTCCACGTCGGCTCGCTCGAGGTCCAGAAAGCCAAGGTCGCCGACCCGGCCAAGACCCCGTCCGCGCGCGTGCTGGAAGAGATCCGCGCCCTCGGTTCCTTTGCCAAATTCGGCCTGCAGCAAAGCCAGCTGCACGCGCAAGCCTTCCGCACCGAACCGCTGATGCCGGCCGAGCTCGCGCTGTTCGACGAGACCGCGAAAGCCTCGCTGGAAGAACAGGCGCGGATCGAGGCGGCCAATACCGGCAGCTTCGATGAGTTCGTGGCGGCGTACAACAGCAGTACACTGTGCAGTAACCACCAGGGTTAATATCAGGCGCCGCGCTCCGCGCAGGCTCAACACGTCGCCCCGCACAGGCTCAACACGTCGCCCCCGCCTGCGCGGGGGCGACGCGCATCTGGCGCAGGTCAACGGTGCATAATGTGCGTGTATAACCTTATCAACACGAGGCAACCCGAGCGCTTGAACACGAGGATATCTTGCTGACCTTCTTCAACGAACACCACGCCCAGCACCACGCCCGCTTCGAGCTCCTGCGCGGCGAGCCGGCCCCGTGTTCCGAGAAGCCCGAGCGCGTCGACCTGGTGCTGGCCGAACTCGACCGCCGCGGCCTGGGCCAGATCGTCACGCCGCACGGCGTGTCGCTGGCCTCGCTGGAACGGGTGCACACACCGCGCTACCTGCACTTCCTGCGCAGCGCCTGGAGCGCCTGGCTGGCCCTCGATCCGCGCAACGTCGGGCGCGACATCCTGCCGCACTTGTGGCCGGGGCCGCAGCAGCGGCGCGATCTCGAGCCGGACAACTTCAACGCGCGCCTCGGCCTGCACGCGGCCGACACCGCCACCCCGATCACGGCCGGCACCTGGGTCGCGGCCAAGACCGGGGCCGATTGCGCGGTGAACGCCGCCCACGCGCTGCGCCTGGGCGAGCATGGCAGCTTTGCGCTGACCCGTCCGCCCGGCCACCATGCCGGCGCCGACGGCTTCGGCGGCGGCTGCTTCCTCAACAACGCGGCGCTGGCGGCCCAGCACCTGCTCGACGACGGGCTGGAGCGCGTCGCCATCCTCGACCTCGACGGCCACCACGGCAACGGCACGCAAGGCATCTTCTACCACCGCAACGACGTGTTGTTCGTCTCGCTGCACGCCGACCCGCGCAGCGACTACCCCTTCTATGCCGGCCACGCCGACGAGACCGGGACCGGAGCCGGCCTCGGCTTCAACATGAACCTGCCGCTGGCGCGCGGCAGCTCGCCCGCCCAGTGGTTCGCGGCGCTGGAGACCGCCTGCCTTAAAATGGCGGGCTTCGGCGCGCAGGCGCTGGTCGTGTCGCTGGGTGCGGGCACCTTCGGCGGCGATCCGCAATCGGCCTTCGATTTGTCCAGCGCCGATTTCCTGCGCATCGGGGAACGCATCGGCGTGCTCGGCCTGCCCACCGCCTTCGTGTTCGAAGGCGGCCTGGCGCTGCCGGAACTGGGCATCAACGTGGTCAACGTACTCGAAGGTTTCGAGACCTTCGCCTGAACCTTATTTATCTGGAAGCGACAATGATCGAATGGCAGTGGAGCCGTTTCGCCGACCTCACGGCGGGGCAGCTGTATGAGATGCTGGCACTGCGCCAGCAAGTGTTCGTGCTGGAACAGACTTGCCTGTATCCGGACATCGACGGGCTGGACCCTGGCGCCCACCACCTGCTCGGCTGGCGCACGCTGGACGGCAAGCGCGAACTCGCCGCCACCCTGCGCTGCCTGGCGCCGGGCGCCAAGTACGAGGAAATGTCGCTCGGCCGCGTGGTCACCAGCCCGTCGACCCGCGGCAGCGGCCTGGGACGCGAGCTGGTCGCACAAGGCATCGCCTGCGCCGAACGGCAGCACCCCGGCCACGCGATCCGCATCGGCGCCCAGGCCCACCTGGAGCGCTTCTACGGCAGCTTCGGCTTCGTGACCGTCAGCGCGCCCTACGACGAAGACGGCATCATGCACATCGACATGCTGCGCCCGGCCACGGCCTGATTCACTTCAGGTGACCCGACCGGGTCGGATCCGGCATGCGGAACGCCACGATCGCGGCCAGCAGGCACATGAAGCTGACGTACCAGTAGAAATGCGATTCGGTACCGGCCTGCTTGAACCACAGCGCCACGTATTCGGCCGAACCGCCGAAGATGGCGTTGGCCACCGCGTAGGACAGGCCCACGCCCAGCGCACGCACCTCGACCGGGAACATCTCGGCCTTGATCAGGCCCGAGATCGAGGTGTACAGGCTGACGATCGCCAGCGCACACACGATCAGCACGCCCGCCATGAACGGGCTCTGGACGTTGCGCAGCGCGAACATGATCGGCGCGGTACAGATCGTGGCCAGCACGCCGAAGCCGATCATCGCGTTCTTGCGGCCGATGCGGTCCGACAGGGCGCCGAACACCGGCTGCAGGACCATGTAGATCAGCAGGCAGACCGTCATCACGCCGCTGGCGGTCTTGGTGCTCATGCCGACCGTGTTGACCAGGTACTTCTGCATGTAGGTGGTGAAGGCATAGAAGATCAGCGAGCCGCCGGCGGTGAACCCGAGCACGGTCACGAAGGCGCGGCCGTGATTGCGCAGCAGCGCGCTGACGCTGCCCGCGTCGTCGCGCTTGCGCGTGCTGGCGGTGGTGGTCTCGTGCAGCGAACGGCGCAGCCACAACGAGACCAGGGCCGAAGCGGCGCCGACCACGAACGGGATGCGCCAGCCCCAGGCCACCAGTTCCTCGTGGCTCAGCAGCAGCTGCAGGATGCCCAGCACCAGCAGCGCCGACAGCTGGCCGCCGATCAGGGTCACGTACTGGAAGGACGCATAGAAACCCTTGCGGCCGGGTTCCGCCACCTCGCTCATGTAGGTGGCGCTGGTACCGTATTCGCCGCCCACCGACAGGCCCTGGAACAGGCGCGCCACCAGCAGCAGCGCCGGCGCCGCGGTGCCGATCGTGGCATAGGTCGGCAGCGCGGCAATCATCAGCGAGCCGCCGCACATCATCAGCACCGAGATCATCATCGAATTCTTGCGGCCGTAGCGGTCGGCGATGCGGCCGAACAGCCAGCCGCCGATCGGGCGCATCAGGAAGCCGGCGGCGAATACCCCCGCCGTGTTCAGCAGCTGGGTGGTGGGATCGCCCTTGGGAAAGAACGCCGACGAAAAGTACAGCGCGCAGAACGAGTAGATATAGAAGTCGAACCATTCGACCAGGTTGCCGGACGAGGCGCCGACAATGGCGAACACGCGCTGGCGCGGTGTCAGGTCATGAATGGTCTGCGCTTCCGCCGCTTCGTTGGCACTTACTGTCATTACATTCTCCGGGGTTGTCGTCAAGGTGCTGCGACGGCTGACGAATTCCCGGTGGATCCGCCACGGCCGGCGCGGCCAGGCGGACCTAGCATAGCACTTCGTCAAGGACGGTGGCGCCGCAGTGCGAGCGGCAGGCCGGCCAGCAGCAGCGCCCAGGCGGCCGGTTCCGGAACGGCCGGGACCAGGTCCAGGCGCACGTTCACGCACTCGCCGAGGCGGCAGGCGTTGCCCAGGATCTGACCGGCATCGTTGATGGCGTAGGCATCGGCGATTTCCCAGCCGTCGGCGCCGCTGACCAGCGTGTTCAGGTCGACCAGTTTGCCGTCCAGGTAGAGGAAACCATGGGTGCCCGATTCGTCGCCGGCAATGAAGTCGGACTCGCCCACTCCCAGGCCGAGATTGTTCAAGGCGCGCAGGTAGCCGAACTCGCCGCCCAGGGTGCCCAGGTCGAGCATGGCCCCGTTCCGGTACAGGAAGGGGTGGATCAGCGGGATACCGTCCGGATCGATGTTGATCTCGGACCAGCCTGCCACCAGGCCGGTATCGTTGATGTCGTAGGCCTCGCTGCGCAGGCCGCCCAGCGTGCCGAGATCCTGCATGATGCCGCCACGGTCGACGAAAGCGTGGCGTTCCGGATTGATGAAGTTGTTGTCCGGCAGCGTAGCGGTGCCGGCCACCGCACCCGCCGCATTGACCGAGGTGGCCGCGCTCCAGTCGCCGCCGAAGGTCGGGATCATGCGCAGGCTGCCGTTCTCGAGCACGAAGCCGCGCGAGGCTTCGCCGATGAAGGGGTAAGCCGTGCCGGCCAGCGTGCCGCCGTTGTTGATGGCGAACGCGTTCGAGTACGGATAATTTTCACCCAGCAGCGGCGCCACCGGGGTGAACACGCCGGCGCCATAGGTGAAGGCATTGCCCAGCGACGCGCCGGCCACCGTGCCGCCGTCATTGATGGCCTGGCCGAAGCTTTCCGGCGCCACCGCGGCCAGGCTGGTGATGCCGCCGCTGCCCAGGATGGCGGCCGCATTCTCGTAGGTGCCGATGACCTGCCCGCCATTGTTGATGCCCGCCGCCGTGAAACCGTTGGGCAGGAAGCTCAGCGTGTACACGGGGTCGGCAAGCGCCGGCGCGCCGGCCAGCAGGGACAGCGCAGTCAGCACGAGCGCAGGCAAAAAACGGTTCAGGGGCATGGCAGGCTCCGGCGATGATCAGGTCCATCCACGATACGGCTGAGCGCCATGCGAGGGTCTGCGCCAGATCAGCGTGCATGCAAGCTGCATGTGCGCAATTTTTCACAAGAACATCCGCTCAGAAGCTGATGACGAAGCGCGCCCCCTGCCCCACTGCCCGCGCATAGCGCACGGTGCCGCCGTTGCCGTGCACCAGCTGGCGCACCATCGCCAGCCCGATGCCGCCGCCCTGTTTCTTGGTCGTGAAGAAAGGCGTGAAGATGTGGGCGGCCAGCGTTTCCGGCACGCCGGGTCCGTCGTCGGCGACCTCGATGCGCAGGCGCGCACCGCGCACCAGGCGCGCACCGACCCGGGCGCGCGCGGCGGGTCGACCGGCGGTGGCTTCGAAAGCGTTCTTGAGCAGGTTGATCAGGGCCTGCTCCAGCTGCCCGGGGTCGACCATCAGTTCGAGCGAGGCCGGCTCCACCGAGAATTCGACGTCGCCCCCGCGCGCGCGCCAGCCCGGTCCCACCAGCGCATCGAGGCGCTCGAACAAGGCGGCCAGGCGCACCCGCTCGGGCTGGGCGGCCGGCAGGTTGGACAGGCTGCGGTAGCTGGCCACGAAATCGACCAGGCTGTCGGCGCGCCGGCTGATCGCGTCCAGCGCGGTGACCAGGTCGGCGCCGACGTCGGGCGGCAACGTGCCGCGCAATTCGTCCAGCAGGTCGTAGGCGGTGCGCGACAGCGAGGCGACCGGCGTCAGCGAATTCATGATCTCGTGGGTCAGCACGTGCACCAGCTGGCGCCAGGCATTCAGCGCCTCGGCTTCCAGTTCGCTTTCCACCGGCATCAGGGCGGCCAGGCGCTGCGGACGGCCCTGCAGGGTCAGCGCGGACATCGATACCAGCGCGCGTTCGGTGCCGCGCTCGGTCTCGAACTGGACCAGCGCACGCCGCTCGCCCGGCTGCGCCACCAGCTGGCGGTACAGCGCGGCCGGATCGCTGGCGCGGCCCGGCGCGACCAGCTTGCGCGCATTGGCGTTGAGCGGCGCGACCTGGGCGCCGTCCTCCAGGCCGTCGATGCGGAACAGCGCGATCGGCGCATGCTCCAGCCGTGCTTCGAAGGCCAGCGCGTTCTCCAGCAGGGCGCGCTGCTCGACGCCGGGGTCGACCCGCGCCTCGACCAGCGGCGCGCGGGCCGGCCGGGCCAGCCGTCCCAGGCAGCGCCACAGCGCCAGCAACAGGGGCAGCGCCGCCAGCGCGCACACCACCTGCAGGCGCGGCGAGCCCGCCAGGGCGCCGGCGCCAAAGGCCAGCAGCGCGATGCCGCCCGCGGCCAGCAGCACGCCGCTTTTGAGCCGCGCTTCAGATGCCATGCTTGCCAAGCTTGCGGTACAGGGCGGCGCGGCTCAGGCCGAGCATGCGCGCGGCCAGGCTGATATTGCCCTGCGCCTTGTCGAGGGCGGCGGCGATGGTCTCGCGCTCCAGGGACCCGAGCCTGAAATCCTCGCGCGCGGGCGTATCGGAAGCCGGCTGCACGGCAGGCGCTTGCATGCGCGCTACCGGCGCGGCCAGTCCGAAATCCGCGTAGCGGTATTCGGCGTGCGTCCCCAGGATCACGGCGCGCTCGCAGGCATGGCGCAGCGCGCGCACGTTGCCCGGCCAGGACCAGGCGCACAGGCGCTCGAGCGCATGCGGCGCCAGTTCGCGCACCGGCCGCTGGTACTGGCTTTCGTACAGCGACAGGTAATGGTGCAGCAGGCCGGGCACGTCGTCGCGCCGTTCGCGCAGCGGCGGCACGCGGATCACGATGGTGTTCAGGCGGAACAGCAGGTCGGGCCGGAACACGGCCGGGTCGAACAGGCGGCTTTCCTCCAGGTTGGTCGCGCTGACGATGCGCACGTCGATCGCTTCGGGACGGTCGGCGCCCAGCGGCGTCACTTCGCGCCGTTCCAGCGCGGTGAGCAGCTTGGCCTGGGACGGCAGCGGCAGGTTGCCGATCTCGTCGAGGAACAGGGTGCCGCCGCGCGCGGCCTGGAAGCGCCCGGCGCGCTCCATCTTGGCATCGGTATAGGCGCCCTTGCGGTGGCCGAACAGTTCGCTCTCGAAGGTCGCTTCCGGCAGCGTGCCCATGTCGACCGCGAGGAAGCTCCCGTGCGCGCGGCTGGACGCCTGGTGGATGGCGCGCGCCACCAGTTCCTTGCCGACGCCGTTCTCGCCCAGCACCATCACGTTGGCCTCGGTGGGCGCCACCCCCGCGATCATCGCCTTCACTTCGCGCATCGCGCCCGAATCGCCCATCAGGCCGGGCACGGCCGGGCCATTGATGCGGCGCGCCAGCGCGGCATCGACGGCCGCGGTCAAGCGCGCATTGTCCCAGGGCTTGGTGATGAAGTCGCCGGCCCCGCGTTTCAAGGCCTCGACCGCCAGCGGCACGTCGGCATAGGCGGTCAGGGCGATCACGACCGGCGGGCGCGGCAGCGCGCGCAGGCGGTCCAGCACGGCCAGGCCCTCGGCGCCGTCGATGCGCCCCGGCGTGAAGTTCAGGTCGAGCAGGACCACGTCCGGCGGCGCGCTTGCGAGCTGCGCGTCGAGGCGCGCCGGATCGTCCAGCGTGGCGACTTCACCGTGGCGCCGGCGCAGCAGCATCCGGGCGGCGGTGGCGACATCGTCATCGTCGTCGAGGATCAGGATGCGGGCGGTGGAATCGGCCATCGATGGGTCACGTGGATGTGTCGGCTTGCCATTCTAGCAGCGCAAAACAGCCAAGGGGACCACGCTGCGGACACCTGTCCGGAAGCGCACAGGTGGACCTGTCCGGATCCGGACACTTCGCCTCCAGCATGGCGCAAATGTAGCTAAAAACGCCATGGCACGGCACTTGCAAACAGTCCCGGCATGAATGTTCAGAAAGAAGCCATGGAACCCGTTCCTCCCCCCGCCGTCACCGGCGCCGCAATGGATGTGATCGTGCCGAAACGCCGCGGGCGCCTGGTGCTGCGCCTGGCCCTGGGTGCGGCCGCAACCGGCCTGGCCGCCTGGGCCTTCTGGCAACTGGTGCCGCATGGCCTGCAGGTGGCGGCGCGCGACGTGCGCATCGCCCGCGTCGAAGCCGGCGTGTACCGGGACGACATCGTGGTGCGCGCCAGCGCCGAACCCTTAAATTCCATCATCCTCGACTCGGTCGAATCGGGCCGGGTCGAAGAGGTGTTCGCCAAGGACGGCCAGACCGTCAAGAAGGGAGATTTGCTGTTCCGGCTGTCGAACCCGCAGCGCAACCTGGAACTGCTGGCGCGCCAGACCGAGTACTCGCAGCAGATCTTCAACGCGGCCAACCTGCGCGTCACCCAGGAAGCGGTGCGCACCGAGCACCAGCGCCGCCTGTCCGACCTCGAGTTCGCGCTGGCGCAGGCGCGCAAGCAGCATGCGCGCAACAGCCGGCTGGCGGCCCAGGGTTTCATTTCCGCGGTGGCGCTGGAAGAATCCAGCGACAAGCTGGCACAGCAACAGCGCGCGCTGGACGAGGAAAAGCGCGCTGTCGACACCGAGGAACGGGTGCGCGGGCGCGCGCTGGAGCAGATGGACAGCGCCCTGCACGGCCTGCAATCCGGCCTGCAGCTGGTCAGCGCCACGGTGGAGGCGCTGGCGGTGCGCGCCCCCGCCGACGGCGTGCTGACCGACTTCCGCCTGCTGGTGGGAGAGACGGTGCGCCCGGACCAGCACATCGGCCGCATCGACGACCCGAACCGCTTCAAGCTCAGCGCCCAGGTCGACGAATTCTATTTGAACCGCATCGCGGTCGGACGCCACGGACGCGTGGTCCAGGACGACAAGAGCTATGAGGTGCAAGTCAGCACCGTCTACCCGCAGATCAAGGAAGGGCGCTTCAGCGCCGAGATGGTGTTCACCCGCGGCCAGCCGCCAGTGCTCAGCCCGGGCCAGGGCATGGACGCCCAGCTGACCCTGGGCGAGCCGGCACGGGCGCTGCTGCTGCCGAACGGCGCCTTCGCCAACGACACCGGCGGTGCATGGGTGTTCGTCGTCGCGGGCGAGAACGTCGAGAAGCGCCCTGTAAAACTCGGGCGCCGCAACAACAGCCAGGTCGAGGTGCTGTCCGGCCTGGCGCCGGGCGAGCAGGTGATCGTTTCCAGCTACACGCCCTTCGCCAAGGCCGAGCGCCTGCAATTGACCAAATAACACAGTTCTTTCAACATGCACGCATCCAGACAGGGAATCCACATGCTCAAACTTTCCGGCGTCAGCAAGATCCACCAGGCGGGCGAAGTCCAGACCACCGCCCTCGACCGCATCGACCTCGAGATCGCCGCCGGCGAATACGTGGCCATCACCGGCCCGTCCGGCTGCGGCAAATCGACGCTGCTGTCCGTGCTCGGCCTGCTCGACGTGCCGAGCGCCGGCGAATACTGGTTCGAGGGCCAGAACGTGGCCGGCTGGAGCGAGTCCAAATTGAACGCGCTGCGCCGCGGCACGGTTGGCTTCATCTTCCAGAGCTTTAATTTGATCGAAGAGTTGAGCGTGTACGAAAACGTCGAGCTGGCGCTCGAATACACGGGCACGCCGGCAGCGGAGCGCAAGCGCCGCGTGCAGGCCATGCTCGAGCGCCTCGGCGTGGCGCACCGTGCCGGGCACCGGCCTTCGCAGCTGTCGGGCGGCCAGCAGCAGCGCGTGGCGATCGCGCGCGCGCTGGTGGCGGGTCCGGCCATGCTGCTGGCCGACGAACCCACCGGCAACCTGGACACCGCGCACGGCGACGAAGTGATGCGCATCCTGCGCCAGATTAACGCCGAGGGCACGACGGTGGTGATGGTGACCCACTCGCCGGCGCACGCGGCGCAGGCGTCGCGCACCCTGCACCTGCTGGACGGGCGCATCGTGGTCGACGCGCTGCAGGCCGCCTGAGGACGCTCATGAACCTGCGTGATTTCCGCATCGGCTGGCGCCTGCTGGCCAAGGAACCGGCGTATTCGGCGGTGGTGATCCTCGGGCTGGCGGTCGGCATCGCCGTCTGCTTCCTGTTGCTCGGCTTCGTGCGCCATTCGTTTTCCTATGACCGCCACGTGCCCGAGCGCGAGCGCGTGTTTCGCCTGATGGAGCGCTGGCACGTGGCCGCGCTGGGCGAGGACTGGCAGCCAACGTCCAGCCTGCCCGCGCGCGACGCGATGCTGGCGAGCGGCCAGCCGGTGCTCGCCACCGCCTTCATCGGTGAAAGCCTGGACGTGCGCGCGGGTGAGCGCGTGTTGAACATCCAAGGCGCGCTGGTCGATCCGGACTTCGAAAAGATCTTCGCGCCGAAGGTACTGGCCGGAGACCTGCATGCGGCCCTGACCCGGCCAGAGGCGCTGGCCTTGACGGTCGACGGCGCCATGAAGCTGTTCGGACGCGTCGACGTGGTCGGCCAGTCGTTGCAGAACGACAGGCAGACCTTTGTCGTGGCTGCGGTGCTGGCCGACCCGCCCGCCGCGACCACCATGCCCTACCAGGTATTGGCCGGCACCGTCAGCAATATCGAGACGCGCGAGTGGTACAACAACTTCAAGAACGCCTGGGGCGGCACGCCTGGCCGCATGTACGTCAAGCTGCTGCCCGGCGCCGACGGCGAGGCCGTGCTCGGCGCGGTACGGCGCGGCCTGCGCCAGTCGTCCTTCACCAAGCGCGACATGGCGGAGCAGGTGGCCGCGCTGGGTGGGCGCGACCTGATCGACTACAAGCTCGGCGCGCTCGATGCGGCCTATCTCGATCCCGACCTGAAGGGCAATTCGCCGATCCACGGGGACCGCCAGCTGATGCTCGGGCTGGCCGGCGTGGCCGTACTGATCCTGCTGCTGGCGGCCACCAACTACGTCAACCTGGCCACCGTGCGCGTGCTGGCGCGCCAGCGCGAGATCGCCGTGCGCAAGGTGCTGGGTGCCTCGGCACCGGCGGTGGCGCGCCAGTTCCTGGCCGAGTCGGTGCTGGTGTGCATGATCGCCACCGTCATCGGCATCTTGCTGGCCTGGATGCTGCTGCCCGTGTTTTCCGAGCTGGTGCAACGCAAGTTCGATCGGATGTTCAGCCCTGACGCGCTGCTGGCTGCCGTGCTGCTCGGCGTTTTGCTGGGTCTTGCGGCCGGTGCCTGGCCGGCCTGGTCGGCCCTGCGTGTGCGTGCCGGCAGCGCACTGGCCGGGCGCGGCGGCAGCGAGACCGCGCACGGCCTGTGGCTGCGGCGTGCGCTCACGGCCCTGCAATTCGCCACCGCGATGGGCCTGACCGGCACCACGCTGGCCGTGGCATGGCAGACCCATTACGCCAGCACGCTCAGCCCCGGCTTCGATCCCGCTTCGGTGCTGACCTTCCCGGCCATGAACGACATGCGCGACGCGCGTACCCGTGCGCTGCACGACGAGCTCACGCGCCTGCCCGGCGTCGAAGCGGTCGGCGTGTCGAGCTTCCCGATTACCTTCACCAATGCCATCAGCGCGCTGCAGCGCGAAGGCGGCGCCGTGACCGACCTCCACGTGTACGGCGTCACCCCCGGGTTCTTCCAGGCGCTCGGGCTCAAGCCGGTGGCCGGCCGGCTGTACAACACGGCCATGGACAAGATGACGGACCACGACCGCATCGTCATCAATGCGTCGGCCGCGCGCCGGATGGGTTTCGCCTCGCCCCAGGATGCGGTGGGCAAGACAGTGCACGAGACGGACGGACCGCCGCTGCAGGTGGTGGGGGTGGCGCCGGACATCCGCCACCGCTCCGCGCGCGAGGGCGACCAGCCGAGCATGTTCACCCTGAGCGAGCGCGACCGGGTATTCATGGTCCGCAGCCACGATCCGGAAGCAACCCGGCACGCGATCGAACAGATGTGGCCGCGCCACTTCCCGAACGAGTCGGTCAGCGTGGTCCACATGGACAGCTTCCTGGTCGACGAGTTCTACGCCGACGACCTGCGCCTGGCCAAGCTGCTGGCGGCATCCAGCGTGATCGCGACCGCGCTGGCCGCCTTCGGCATCTACGTGCTGGCCGCCTACAGCGTGCAGCGCAAGGAAAGGGAGATCGTGCTGAGAAAACTGTATGGCGCCGGCGCCGGCGCGGTGGGGCGCCTGGTGCTGCGCGAATTCGCGCTGCTGGTGGCTGCCGGCGCGCTGGTCGGGCTGCCGCTCGGCTGGATCGCGGTGCAGCGCTACCTGGGCGGCTTCATGGAACGCGCCCCGGTCGGCGCCTGGACACTGGCCGGGGCCTTGGCGGTGGCTTGCCTGGTGGCGCTGGGGTCGACCTTGCGCCACACGCTGGCGGCGCTGCGCATCCGCCCGGCGCTGGCGCTGCGCGAGTAGGCATCAGCAAGACGTGGCGGCGCACACCCTCAGGAGCTCGACCTCGAACACCAGCCCGGCGTTCCCCGGGATCAGCGGCAGGTAGCCGCTGGTGCCGTAGGCCAGGCTGCTGGGAATCAGGAGCGTGCGCCTGCCGCCGGTGCGCATGCCCTGCACGCCCTGGCTGATGCCGGCGATCGCGGAATCGGCGGTGCCGTGGGCGCCGACGACGAAGCTGAACGGTTTGTTCGGGGCTGAGGCATCGACGCGGGCGCCCTTGTAGCCGGGTGCCGCGGCATCGTACAGCCAGGCGCTGTAGCTCACCTGCACGCGGCTGCCGGCGAGCGCTTCCGCGCCGCTGCCGGCCAGCGTGTCGTCGATGGCCAGCCGCGCCGGGCTGGCGACGGCCATGGCGGGCATCGGCGCCTCGGCATCGGCACCGCCGCCGCAGGCACTCAAGCCCAGGGCGGCGGCAAGAACAAGGGCGGACGGAAGGGACGGTTTCATGGCGCCTACCTTAGCAAGCGCCCCTTTTACCGTCTGTTTGAACTTTGTATGGGCTTTGTAATGCGCTTACTGGACCGCGGTCAGGGTGATGTCGAACACCAGGCCGGCGTTCGGCGGGATGGCGTTGTTGCCGCTGCTGCCGTAGCCCATGCTCGACGGGATCAGCACGGTGCGCTTGCCGCCCACTTTCATGCCCAGCACGCCCTGTTCGAAGCCGGTGATCACCTGGTTGCTGCCGAGCTTGACCGGAATCGTACCGGCGTCGAACTGGGTGCCCTTGTTGCCAGTGGCGGTGGTGCTGTACAGCCAGCCGGTGTAGGTCACGGTGGCGGTCTTGCCGGTGACGGCTTCGGCGCCGGTACCGAGCGTGACGTCGGTCTTGGTGAAGGCGGCCGGGTTGGCGACGACGACACCGCCGTTGGCATCGTCACCGCCGCCGCCGCAGGCGGTGAGGCTCAGGACGGCGACGAAGGCGGCGACGAGAGGCAACTTCAGTTTCATGGGGTTCCTGATGAAAATTTAATTAAAGAAACCCCAACCTTAACCCCGGACTGGCTTTACATCTGTATGTGTTTGTAAGTATTTTGCATGAATGCGTCAGATTTCGACCTGGGTCCCCAATTCGATCACCCGGTTGGCCGGAATCTGGTAGTAATCGGCCGCGGTGCGCGCATTCCTCTGCATTGCCACGTACAAGTGTTCGCGCCACGGCATCATGCCCTGGCCCGGCACCGAGATCACGGTCTGGCGCGCGATGAAGAACGAGGTTTCCATCATCTCGAATTCGAGCCCCTTCTGCGCGCACAGGCCCAGGATGTCGGGAATGTCGGCTTCGTCCTTGAAGCCGTAGCTGACGTTCAGCTGGAAGCAGTTGTGGCCCAGCGCCACGACCTCGACCTGTTCCTGCGCCGGCACGTAGGGCTCTTCACGGATGCGCACCGTCAGGAAGATCACGCGCTCGTGCAGCACCTTGTTGTGCAGCAGGTTGTGCAGCAGCGCGTGCGGCACGCCATCGGTCTCGCCGCGCAGGAAGATGGCGGTGCCGGCCACGCGGTCGGGCGGCGCCACGAACAGCGACTGCAGGAAGTCCTCGAGCGGAATCGCATGTTTTTCCAGGTTCTCGAACACCAGTTCGCGCCCGCGCTTCCAGGTCAGCATCGTGGTCAGCAGGATCACGCCGAGCAGCAGCGGGAACCAGCCGCCGTGCAGCAGCTTCAGGGTGCTGGCCGAGAACAGCGCCAGGTCGATCACCATGAAGAAGCCGGTGGCGCCGATGCACAGCCAAAGCGGCAGGTGCCAGCGGTAGCGGATCACGAAGAAGGTCAGGATGGTGGTGGCGAACATGGTCGCGGTGACGGCGATGCCGTAGGCGCCGGCCAGCTTGTCGGACGAACCGAAGCCGACCACCGCGATCAGGACCACGATCAGCTGCAACCAGTTCACGGCCGGGATGTAGATCTGGCCGATCTCGCTCTCCGAGGTGTGCATCACGCGCATGCGCGGCAACAGGCCCAGCGCGATCGCCTGCTTGGTCATCGAGAAGGTGCCGGAAATCGTGGCCTGCGACGCGATCACGGTGGCCATCGTCGACAGCGCGACCAGCGGCAGCACGCTCCAGCTGCCCAGCTGGTGGAAGAAGGGATTGTCGATGGTTTCCGGATGCGTGATCAGCAGGCCCCCCTGGCCCAGGTAGTTCAGCGCCAGCGCCGGGAACACGACCATGAACCAGGCGACGCGGATCGGCTTCTTGCCGAAGTGGCCCATGTCCGCATACAGCGCTTCGGCGCCGGTGAAGGCCAGCACCACGGCGCCCAGCGCGACGAAGGCGATCATGCGTTCGCGCAGCATGAATTCGACCGCGTGCAGTGGGTTCAGCGCGTGCAGGATCACCGGCGCCTGCACGATGTTGATGATGCCCATGACCGCCAGCGCCGCGAACCAGACGATCATGACCGGCCCGAAGAAGCGGCCGATGCCGGCGGTGCCGTGTTTCTGCACGCTGTACAGGGCGACCAGCACGACGATGGTCAAGGGCACCACGTATTTTTCCAGGCCGGGCGTGGCCACTTCCAGGCCCTCGATCGCGCCCAGCACGGAAATCGCCGGCGTGATCACGCTGTCGCCGTAGAACATGGTGGCGCCGAACACGCCGATCACCATCAGCACGTAATGCCAGCGCGAGTGGCGCGTGACGGAGTTCAGCGCCAGCGCCATCAAAGCCATGATGCCGCCCTCGCCGCGGTTGTCGGCACGCAACACCAGGGTCACGTACTTGAGCGAGACGATCATCGTCAGGCCCCAGAAGATCAGCGACACGATGCCCAGCAGGTTGGGCGTGTTCAGCGCCAGGCCATGCGTCGGGTCGAAGATGGTTTTCAGCGTGTACAGGGGGCTGGTGCCGATGTCGCCATAGACGATACCGACCGCCGCCAGCGTCAGCGCCGCCAGGCTGCTTTTCTTGTGTTGCGACGTCAAGTTTTCACCTTGGTTGTTCTGTGCGTTGCACAATAGAATAATTGACAAGGAAAGACAAGCTGGGCTTTCCGGCAAGCGTGCTATTTTCTCAAAGTTTCGTGCAAGCCGGCATCCGCCTGCGCCGATGGGAAAAATGCAAGCCACCAGCAGGTATGGACGGGTTCGGGGATAATGACAGCCCCTTGTCCACCCGACCCTCCATGCGCACCGGTATCCTGTCCGCCGCCCTCGCCTTCCTGAGCTGGGGCCTGTTCCCCATCTATTTCCACGCCATCGACGAAGTGCCGCCGCTGCAGATCCTGGCGCACCGCATGCTCTGGTCGCTGCTGTTCCTGCTGATCGTGCTGGCGCTGCGCCGCCAGTGGGCCTGGTTGGCGCAGGTGCGCCAGCCGCGCGTGCTGGGCAGCTTCGTGGCCTCGGCCCTGCTGCTCAGCATCAATTGGCTGATCTATATCTGGGCCGTCAACAATGGCCACGTGATCGAGGCCAGCCTGGGTTACTTCATCAATCCCCTGGTCAACATCATGTTCGGCTATGTGCTGCTGAAGGAGCGCCTGCGCCGCGCGCAATGGATGGCGATCGGCGTGGCGGCCCTCGGCGTGGCCTGGCTGACCTGGCAGGCCGGCACCGTGCCCTGGATCGCGCTGGCGCTGGCGGCGTCCTTCGGCGGCTACGGCCTGCTGCGCAAGACCGCGGCGCTGGGGGCATTGGAGGGATTGTCGTTCGAGACCATGGTGCTGTTCCCGCTGGCGGCCGGCTACGTGATCTGGCTGACCGTGCACGGCCAGAATGCCTTCATCAACACGCCGTCCGACAGTACCCGGGTGCTGCTGGCCGCGGCCGGCCCGATCACCGCGGTGCCGCTGCTGCTGTTCGCCTCGGGCGCGCGCAAGATCCCCCTGTCCGTGCTGGGACTGCTGCAATACCTGTCGCCGACGCTGCAATTCCTGCTCGGCGTCTGGCTGTTCCATGAGGCGTTCTCGCCGGACCGCCTGGTCGGTTTCGCGCTGATCTGGAGCGCACTGGCGCTGTTCGCGATCGAGGGACTGCTGCGCCGCCCGTCGCTACCCGCCAAGGCTTGATCGACAACAAACCGGGGTCAGAGCCCGGTTTTTAGCAATTTTCATTGGGACATTTCCAAATTTCGGGCTCTGACCCCGGTTTGCGGTCGCGTAAAAGTTGTGCTCTGACCCCGAATTTTTACAGTATGCTGTCGTCCTTATTTCCAACCGAATCACTCATCACATGGCCAATTACGTCTACACCATGAACCGCGTGGGCAAGATCGTCCCACCGAAACGGCAGATCCTGAAAGACATCTCCCTGTCCTTCTTCCCGGGCGCGAAGATCGGCGTGCTGGGCCTGAACGGCTCCGGCAAGTCGACGCTGCTGAAGATCATGGCCGGCATCGACACCGACATCCAGGGCGAAGCACGCCCGATGCCGGGCCTGAACATCGGCTACCTGCCGCAGGAACCGCAGCTGGATCCGGAAAAGACCGTGCGCCAGGAAGTGGAATCCGGCCTGGGCGAAGCCTTCGAAGCGCAGGCCAAGCTGGAAGCCGTGTACGCCGCGTATGCGGAAGAAGACGCCGATTTCGACGCGCTCGCCAAGGAGCAGGAGCGCCTGGAATCGATCATCGCCGCGGCCGACGGCGGCAACCTGAACCTGCAGCTGGAAATGGCCGCCGACGCGCTGCGCCTGCCGCCGTGGGATGCCAAGGTCGGCGTGCTGTCCGGCGGCGAAAAGCGCCGCGTGGCGCTGTGCAAGCTGCTGCTCAGCAAACCCGACATGCTGTTGCTGGACGAGCCGACCAACCACCTGGACGCCGAATCGGTCGAGTGGCTGGAACAGTTCCTGCTGCGCTTCCCGGGCACCGTGGTCGGCATCACCCACGACCGCTACTTCCTCGACAATGCCGCCGAATGGATCCTGGAACTGGACCGCGGTTCGGGCATCCCGTGGAAGGGCAACTACTCGTCCTGGCTGGACCAGAAGCAGGCGCGTCTGAAACAGGAAGAAGCGACCGAATCGGCACGCCAGAAAGCGCTGGCCAAGGAACTCGAGTGGGCACGCCAGAATCCGAAAGCCCGCCAGGCCAAGTCGAAGGCGCGCCTGGCTCGCTTCAACGAGCTGAGCGAATACGAATACCAGAAGCGCAACGAGACGCAAGAGATCTTCATCCCGGTCGCGGAGCGCCTGGGTAACGAGGTCATCGAGTTCAAGAATGTCAGTAAAGCCTTTGGCGACCGCCTGCTGATCGACAATGTCTCGTTCACGATCCCGCCGGGCGCGATCGTCGGCATCATCGGCCCGAACGGCGCCGGCAAGTCGACCCTGTTCAAGATGATTGCCGGCCTCGAACAGCCGGACAGCGGTGAAGTCAAGATCGGCCAGACGGCCAAGGTGTCGCTGGTCGGCCAGACGCGCGAAGACCTGTCCAACACCAAGACCGTGTTCGAAGACGTCACCGGAGGCGCCGACATGCTGTCGGTCGGCCGGTTCGAGATGCCGTCGCGCGCCTATCTCGGCCGCTTCAACTTCAAGGGCGGCGACCAGCAGAAGGTGGTCGGCAACCTGTCGGGCGGTGAACGCGGCCGCCTGCACCTGGCGAAAACCCTGCTGCAAGGCGGCAACGTCCTGCTGCTGGACGAACCGTCGAACGACCTGGACGTGGAAACCCTGCGCGCGCTGGAAGACGCGTTGCTGGAATTCGCCGGCAGCGTGATGGTGATCTCGCACGACCGCTGGTTCCTGGACCGTATCGCCACGCACATCCTGGCGTTCGAGGGTAATTCGCAAGTCACCTTCTTCGACGGTAATTACCAGGAATACGAAGCCGACAAGAAGAAGCGCCTCGGCGAAGAAGGCGCCAAGCCGAAGCGTATTCGCTACAAGCCGCTGTCCGCGTAAGCCACGGCCACACCGGCGCGCCGCTCGCGCGTCAACCCGACAACCCCAACCGCCCTGCCCGGGCCGTTGGGGTTGTTGTTTTTATGGGGAATTTTCACGCGGAAATGAAACAACCTCATCAAAAAATCGTGGTTAGAATCAGTCCTCGTTCGACACGGAGTGCCACCGCCGCTTGGCAGACTGGGTTCATGACACATTACCGCGATAACCGCGTTCCTGGCGGGACGTTCTTCTTCACGGTGCGACTGTTGGACCGCAACAGTACTTTGCTGACCGATCATTTCTCGGCCTTTGGCGAAGCCATGCGCCAGGCACGCAGCCGCAAACCCTTCCACGTCGATGCCTGGGTCGTGCTGCCGAACCACGCGCACACGATCTGGACCTTGCCGCCGGGCGACCACGATTGCGCCACGCGCTGGCGCGCCGTCAAGATCGCGTTTTCAAAGGCCCTGAACAAGTCCTGCCTGCCCGGCGTGAAAGTGACGGGCGCCAGCGATGCGATCTGGGAGCGCCACTACCGCGACTACCGCGTCGACGACGACGAGGAATACACGGCACTGATCGATTACCTGCACGGCAATCCGGTACGCCACGGCTTTTGCCAGCATGCGGCCGAGTGGCCCTGGTCGTCGCTGCATCGTTTTGTCGCATCCGGCTTCCACGCGCCCGGCTCGCCCTTGCCGCCGCCGCCCTGGATGCGGGCGGATGCGCGGCGCTCGCACGTGCTGCGCTGAAATGAATAAGGGGGCCTGCGGGCCCCAAAGAAAAAGGGCCCGCAGGCCCTTTTCTTCTCAAGAACAGCTCGGGCGCTTAGAAGCTGTAGCGTGCGCCCACGGTCAGGACGTTGGCGCTGGCGCCGAAGTCCTTGCTCTTGCCGTAGCGCTCGTATTCAGCGACCAGGCCGACCTGCTGGTTGATCTTGTACTGCACGCCGACTGCGCCGTAGGCGTCGGTAGCGTGATCCTTGACGGTCAGGCCGGCGGTGCTCAGTTCACGCTGGCTGTTCTGCAGGCCCAGCTTGCCGTACACGTCGAACTGTTCGTTGATCGGCGCAGTGGCCTTGGCGGCGACATAGTAGCCGTAGCCCTTGGTTTCGCCGCGGCCGGCGGTGCCGCTCACGTCGGATTTGCGGAAGTCGGTGTAACCGGCTTCGACGCCCCAGTTCTGGTTGAATTCGTAACCGCCGAAGAGCTTGCCCGAGGCTTTGTAGCCATCGCCTTCGAAGCCACGGCTGTCTTCGTGGTCAGCGCTGGCAACGCCGACGCCCAGGTAGGCGTGGCCAGGCGTGGTGGTGGTGGTCTGGGCTTGTGCGGCCGACATGGCGGCAGCGCTGGCGATCAGTGCAACGACGAGCTTTTTCATTATGGAATCCTTTGCCTTGTTTGACTGGTTCGCAATTCGAAAGTGGATCGCGATGTAGTCAAGATAGCACTGGCTCCCGGTTAAGTCCGTAGTCATTACGTAAGAACTGTAATCAGTTGTAACTTAATGACCCATTGTTCAGTAGTATTTTGGATGAAATTACGTCCTATTAACGATGGTTTAGATCACGTAACGAAAAGTTAGATTTAGCCGTGGGCCCAGTGGTTTTACAGTCTTGTTTATGCCGTGCAACCAGTGTTTCTGTAAAGATCCTGCCATCAAGAGCAGGCTGCCATCGCTAAGGTCGATTTTCATGGTGCGCTTGCTGGCCTTGTGGCGCAGGATGAAGGTGCGCGTCGCCCCCAGGCTGAGCGAGGCGATGGCCGGTGCCGGCCCGAGTTCGGGTTCGTCGTCGGCATGCATGCCCATGCTGTCGGCGCCGTCGCGGTAGTAATTCAGCAGCACGCTGTTGTAACGGTGTCCGGTCCAGTGCTCGACATCAAAACGCAGCCGCGCCAGCAGCGGGGTCATCGGCAAGGGGTCCAGTGTCAGCCCGGAATAGGTGTAAGCGGCTTCGCCATACCAGGCCGACAGGCGCGGCTGCAGGTAGCGCTTGCCGTAGACGACGATGGTGTCCGCGCGCCACGGTGTTTCATCGATGAGTTGTTTGAGTACCACATCGCTGGCGGCAGGCAGCGGCATATGCGGCAGCATGGCCAGTTCGCCATCCTCGATCGGGATGGCCTGCAGGCCGGCGTTTTCCGAAAACAGATCCATTGAGACAGTCTTTAAAGCTATGATGGCGAATCACCGTCTTCGCATTGTCTCATGCATAAACGCCAGTTCCTGGGCGCCGCCGCCGTCGGCGTCATGCCGATCGCAGGCCACGCGGCCCAGCCGCCCCGCCCCGGCCCTAGCCCTGGCCCTGTACTGCTGACCGTCAGCGGCGCCATCGGGCGCAGCAACCGGGGTCCGCTCGACCCGGCGCTGGACCAGATGATGCACAAGCATGGGGTCAGCTTTCGTCAAGCCTGGACCTTCGACTACCCAGCGCTGCTGCAACTGGCGCCGCAGACCATCCGGCCCACACTGGAATACGATGCGAAGCCGCACCTGCTGCGCGGACCATTGCTGCTGGACGTGCTGGCCAGGGCGGGCGCGAAAGTCGAAGACAAGACGGTGATCGTGCTGCGCGCCGTGGATGGCTACAACACGGAACTGACCGGTGCGCAGGCGCGGACGCGGCGTATCATCGTCGCCACGCA
>CAJYQM010000270.1 GCA_913777025.1 uncultured Massilia sp.
GCCTGTGGAAGGAAAGGCGCTGGCCTGGCGCACAAGCATCAGGCGAAACCGGTCCCGATGAAGCAGGAATCCAGCGGCAAAGCTAACTATGGTTAGGTTTGTATAAGTTTGGAAGAACGGTGATGAAATGCCGCTGGTGCGTGATGGAAGGGGCGGAATCAGGCCTGATCCCTGGCGTGTGGGCAGTCCCGGCAACTTCTTAGTAAAATAATTGAACGACGGACGTGGAAAAGCGCGCCGGCCGGCAAAGGCAGCGTCGCTTGGGCATGCATGACCGCATGCGAGGCGAGGACGGATGCAACGGCGTCCGTGCCATCAGTGCAGGAACAGCGGTGCGGCGGTGCCCAGTGCATCGGTGGCGCACAGCGCCCAGGTGGCAAGGCTGATGACACCCATGTGGAACGCGGTCCAGGCTTTCGGGAAGATGCGGATCATGATGAAGCTCCAGGATTGAGAGGCCAGGGGATGAAGCGTGATGCGATGGTGTCATTATGGTTTGTGTGCTGTCGGGCAACTATCGGCGGGCAATCCGTCGCGTTGTAGGAGAACACGCCTTGACGCTGTCTGACCCCTTGAAAGTGGCTCACGCGGCCCTCCTACGGAACCTGTAGGTTGCGTCCTATAGCGCCGTGTTCGGCCCCAATTTACAGTTGGGTCCATCATGACCAAACACGATCCCAAACTCCTGCATAAAGGCTTGCTCGCGGTGCGCCGCAATACCATCCGCAAGCTCCTGCGTTCCGTCTTCGGCCTCGCCCAGTTGCGCGACGCCCAGCAACGCGTGATCGACAGTGTCCTGGATGGCAGGGACACGCTGGCGATCATGCCTACCGGCAGCGGCAAATCGCTGTGCTACCAGATTCCCGCCCGCATCCTCGAGGGCATGACCATCGTCGTCTCGCCCTTGATCTCGCTGATGAAGGACCAGCTCGAGAAGCTCGAGGAGATGGGCATCCGCGCGGTGCAGGTCAACAGCACCCTGCATGCCGAGGAAGAGCGCAACGCGCTGGCGGCCATCGCCGAGGGGCGCTGCGAGATCGTGTTCTGCACCCCCGAGCGCCTGACGACGCCGGAGTTCGTCGACCTGCTGAAACAAGTGAAGGTCGCGCTGGTCGTGATCGACGAGGCCCACTGCATTTCGCAATGGGGCCATGATTTCCGCCCGGCCTACCTCGAAATGGCCGGCACGCTGGACGCGCTGGGCAAGCCCCCGGTGCTGGCGCTGACCGCCACCGCCACCGAGGACGTGGTCGGCGACATCGGCCGCCAGCTGGGGCGCCCGCGCCTGAACGTGATCAATACCGGCGTCTACCGTCCCAACCTGCACTACCGCGTGCTGCAGGTGACGAACGCCGACGAAAAGCTGCAACAGGCCTGGCGCCTGGTGCGCGAGACCGAGGGCAAGGGCATCGTCTACGCCGCCACCGTCAAGGCGGCGGAAGATCTTTACCACCTGCTGGAAGAGGCGGGCGAATCGGTCACGATCTACCACGGCAAGCTGCATGCCGCGGAGCGCAAGGCCAACCAGGACCTGTTCATGGACGACGAACGGCGCATCATGGTGGCGACCAACGCCTTCGGCATGGGCATCGACAAGCCCGACACCCGCTTCGTGATCCACCTGCAGATTCCCGCCAACCTGGAAGCCTATTACCAGGAATCCGGGCGCGCCGGCCGCGACGGCAAGGATGCCGAGTGCACGCTGCTGTTCCTGCAGGACGACAAGCGCGTCCAGCAATTCTTCCTGGTCAAGCACTACCCGACGGCCGAGGAAATCCGCGCCGTCTACGACGCCGTGCGCGCGCTGGCGGAAAACGAGACGGCGACGCCCGACCGCGTCGAGGACGTCGCGGGCGACCTGGCCGGTCCGCACCTGACCGTCTGCCTGAAGCTGCTCAAGGACGCCAAGCTGCTGCGCCAGACACGCAAGCTGAGCTGGCACCTCACCGCCACCGAACCCCAGGACAAGCTGTTCGCCGCCATGGCCGAGGTCTACCGCCAGAAGCAGGAACACGACAAGGAAGCGCTGGAGCAGATGGTGTCCTACGCCGTCAGCGGTGCCTGCCGCTGGAAGCTGCTGCTCGATTACTTCGGCGACGAGGTCGACGGCTTCGAGAAGTGCTGCCGCTGCGACAACTGCCTGAACCCGCCGGCCGCAATGCTGGAAGACATCGAGATCCGCGACGACGAGTTCGACCACGAACCCGAACCCGAGCCGGATCCGTCCACCTGTTTCGAGCCGGCCCAGCGCGTCAAGGTGGCGAAGTACGGCGAGGGCGTGGTGCTGGGCGTGGCCGGTGAACAGGTCACGATCGAATTTCCGGATGGGGAGCAGCGCGCCTTCCTGAAGGAGTACGTGGAACACGCAGGCTGACGAAAGGATCTCATGGCGGATATGGTTGTCGTACGCAAGGAGGGGCTGTACTGCGTCCCGGGTGATTTCTACATCGATCCGTGGCGCCCTGTGGAGCGGGCCGTCATCACGCATGCGCACGGCGACCACGCGCGCTGGGGGCATCGGCACTACCTGGCCGCCAGCCCGAGCGTCAACATCCTCAAGTCGCGCCTTGGCGCCGACATCGACATCGAAGGCCTGGACTACGGCGAACGGATCGTGCGCAACGGCGTGACGATCTCGCTGCACCCGGCCGGCCACGTGCTCGGCTCCGCCCAGATCCGCATGGAGCACGGGGGCGAGATCTGGGTCGCCTCGGGCGACTACAAGGTCGGACCGGACAGCACCTGCGCGCCCTTCGAGCCGGTACGCTGCCATACCTTCATCACCGAATCCACCTTCGGCCTGCCGATCTACCGCTGGGACCCGCAGCAGGAAGTCTTCGACGACATCAACGCCTGGTGGCGCGCGAACGCGGCGCAAGGACGCGCGAGCATCCTGTACGGCTATTCGTTCGGCAAGGCGCAGCGCCTGCTCAGCGGCCTGGATCCCGCCATCGGGCCGATCGTCTGCCACGGCGCGGTCGAACCCCTGAACCGGGTCTACCGCGAAGGCGGGGTGGCGCTGCCGCCCACGCAGCTGGTGAGCGAGACCGACAAGGCGGATTTCAAGCAGGCGATCGTGCTGGCCCCGCCCTCGGCCTCCGGCTCGACCTGGACGCGCCGTTTCGGCGACTACAGCGATGCCTTCGCCAGCGGCTGGATGCTGCTGCGCGGCGCGCGCCGGCGGCGCGGCGTCGACCGCGGCTTCGTGCTGTCCGACCATGCCGACTGGCCGGGCCTGCTGGAGGCGATCCACGCGACCGGGGCGCAGCAGGTGATCGTCACCCACGGCTCGATCCCGGTGCTGGTGCGCTGGCTGTGCCAGATCGGGCTCGATGCCAAGGGCTTCGATACCGAGTACGGCGAGGAGGACGACGAATCCGCAGCGCATGAATCCTCACCTGCGCCGGCATCGGCATCGGCCACCACGCCGGCCGCGAGCGACGAGGAAGAAGACGAGGACCGGCGCGACGATGCCAAACCCGCCAAGCCGGCCGCCGAGGATGCGGAGGCGAAGGATGCATGAATTCTCCCGCCTGTACGCCGAACTCGACGAAACCACCGCCACCAACCGCAAGCTCGACGCCCTGCGCAGCTACTTCGAGCACACCGCGCCCGAGAACGCCGCCTGGGCCGTTTACTTCCTGGCCGGCGGCAAGCCACGCCAGGCGGTGCCCAGCAAACTCCTGCGCCAGTACGCGATCGAATACGCGGGCCTGGACGACTGGCTGTTCGACGAGTGCTACGCCGCCGTCGGCGACATGGCCGAGACCATCGCCCACATCCTGCCGCCTCCCAAACAGCACAGCGACGTCGGCCTGGCGGTCTGGATGGAAGAGCGCATCGGCCCCCTGCGCGGCGCCGATCCGGAGCGGATCCGGGAAGCCCTGTTCTCGTACTGGGACGAACTGACCTGGCGCGAGCGCTTCCTGTTCGTCAAGCTGATCGGCGGCGGCTTCCGGGTCGGCGTCTCGAAACTGCTGGTGACGCGGGCGCTGGCCGCGATCGCGGCGGTGGATGCCAAGCTGATCGCCCAGCGCCTGATGGGCTGGACCGACGGCCGCGTGAAACCCACCGCGGCCGGCTTCCTGCAACTGATCGCGGCCCAGTCGGACGACGAGCACAAGCTGCGCGGCGGCCAGCCCTTTCCCTTCTTCCTGGCGCACCAGCTGCAGGGCGAGCCGGCCTCGCTGGGCGACATGGGCGACTGGCAGGTCGAGTGGAAGTACGACGGCATCCGCGCCCAGCTGGTACGGCGCGGCGGGCAGAACTACCTGTGGTCGCGCGGCGAGGATCTGATCACCGAGCGCTTCCCGGAACTGGCGGCCTTGCTGCTCCCGGAAGGGACGGTGGTCGACGGCGAAGTCCTGATCTGGACGGAGGGCGATGCGCCGGCACCCTTCGCCGACCTGCAGAAGCGCATCGGCAGGAAGACCTTGTCAAGCAAGCTGCTGGCCGAGCTGCCGGCCGTGCTGCTGGCCTACGACCTGCTGGAGCTGGACGGCGTCGACTTGCGCGGCCTGCCGCAGCACGAGCGGCGCGCGCTGCTCGAGACCCTGGTGACGGGCGTGGCCAAGCCGCAGCTGCGCATTTCGCCGCTGGTCACGGCCGACACCTGGGAAGACCTCGGCAAGCTGCGCGCCGAGTCGCGCGCGCGCGGGGTGGAAGGCATGATGCTCAAGGCGCGCGACGCGCAGTACGGCGTCGGCCGCACCAAGGACGTCGGCACATGGTGGAAGTGGAAGATCGATCCGTATGCGGTGGACGCCGTGCTGATCTACGCCCAGGCCGGCAGCGGCCGGCGCGCCTCGCTGTACACCGACTACACCTTTGCCGTGTGGGACGGGGAGGGCGAGGAACGCAAGCTGGTGCCCTTCGCGAAAGCCTATTCCGGCCTGACCGACGCCGAGATCGCGAAGGTCGACAGCACGATCCGCAAGACCACGGTCGAGAAGTTCGGGCCGGTGCGCTCCGTCAAGCCGACCATGGTGTTCGAGATCGGCTTCGAGGGCATCGCCCTGTCCACGCGGCACAAGGCGGGCATCGCCGTGCGCTTTCCGCGCATCTTGCGCAAGCGCGAGGACAAGACGGTGGACGAGGCCGATACGCTGGACATGCTCAAGGGCCTCCTGGCGGCGGGCGCGCCGGTGGAGGACGCCGGGCTCGATCCCATGGTGGCCGAATGAGCAAGTCGCAGGCGGAACAAGCGGTCGACAGCTGGTTCGCGTCGCGCGGCTGGAAGGTGTTCCCGTTCCAGCGCGCGGTGTGGAAGGCGGCGCTGGCCGGGCAGTCCGGGCTGCTGCACGCGAACACCGGCGCCGGCAAGACCTATGCGGTCTGGTTCGCGGCCCTGCTGCGCGGG
>CAJYQM010000271.1 GCA_913777025.1 uncultured Massilia sp.
CCTCCCTGCCCAGGGGACTGCTCATCACGCTGGCGCTGGGCACCTTTGCCATCGGTACCGAAAGCTTCATGATCGCCGGCCTGTTGCCGCGCATTGCCGGCGACCTCGGCGTCAGCGCGGCCCGGGCCGGCCTGCTGGTGACGGCCTTTGCCCTGACGTATGCCGTCGGCGGACCGCTGCTGGCGATTCTCACCAGCGCCTGGCCGCGCCGCGCCGTGCTGGTCGGCGGGATGGCGCTGTTCGCAGCCGGTAATGGGCTCGCCTGGGCCAGCCACGGCTATGCCGGCCTGCTGGCCGCGCGCGTCCTGCTGGCGCTGACCGCCGGCCTGTACACGCCCAGCGCCAACGCCCTGGCCAGCGCGCTCGCGGCGCCGGCGCAGCGTGGCCGGGCCCTGGCCATCGTCAGCGGCGGCATGACGGTCGCCATCGTCGCCGGGGTCCCGCTCGGCACGCTGCTGGGCAACCACTTCGGCTGGCGCGCCACCTTCGGCGCGGTCGCGCTGCTGTCCGCGGCGGCCGCCATCGTGCTGGCGCTGCGCCTGCCCGGCACGCTGGACCAGGGCATGGCCCCGCCCAGCCTCAAGGCGCGCCTGGACGCGGTACGCCTGCCCGGCGTGCTGCCGGCCCTGTTCGTGACCCTGCTGTGGGGCACCGGCACCTATGCGCCGCTGACCTACCTGGCACCCTACCTGGCGCAGGTGAGCGGCATGGCCCCTGGCCGGATGAGCGTGGTGTTGCTGCTGTGGGGCGCTGCCGCCGCGATCGGGCTGGCCGCGGGTGGCCGTGCGAGCGACCGCCTCGGTGCGCGCAGGGTCGTGGTGCCGGCGCTGGCGCTGCTGGCCGCGTCCTTCTATTACCTGGCCGCGATGGCCGGCATGGGCCACTGGCCGCTGGCCGTCCTGCTGCCTGCCATCGTGCTGTGGGGCGCGAGTACCTGGGGTTTCTATCCCGCGCAGCAGAGCTTGCTGGTCGAGCGCAGCGGCGCGGCGCTGGCGCCCGTGGTGCTGTCGCTGAACGCCTCCTTCCAGTACGCCGGCTTCGCCCTCGGTGCGCTGGTCGGCGGTGGGGTGGTGGCCCATGGCGGCGCCGGCCAGGTGGGCTGGGCCGGAGGTACGCTGGAGCTGGCGGCATTGCTGCTGGTGCTGGCGGCCGCGCGGCGGCGTCTGCCCGGCGCCGCACCGTGCGCAGCGGAATCGGGTCCTTGCCGGCAGGCGTCCCCGGCCAACTGAACATGAAAAAAGCCGGGACCGGCCTTCGCAGGCGGGTCCCGGCTTTTCCGGACTCACGTTTGCCGCTTACCAGCCAAGATCCTTCAGCAGCGGCACCGTCAGGTCCAGCGGCGGCACCAGGGTGGTGGTGAGGTCGGCATTGATGTTCGGCTCCATCAGCAGGTTCGGGCTGGCCGTCACGTCCCAGTGCGATACCGACGAACCGGATACCAGCGGGTTCGGCGTGTACAACAGCGGGTTGCCGTTGGCGTCGGCACCGGCGATGCGCGTCGGATCGGTGCCCAGCGAGACGGTCACGAGACCCGGCTTGCCGCGGCCGCCGTAGGGCAGGGCTGCCGCCACCGCCGCCTTCAGGGCTTCGCCGTCGGCCTGGGTGATGCCGGCCGAGGGAATGGTGACGGTCGGGTCGGTCCCGCCCGGTACGATGGGCCCGGCCACGTTGTTGGCCAGCAGCACGCCGACCGCGCCGGCGTTCTGCGCGTTCTTGACCTTGACCGCGAAACCGCAGACGCCACGGCTGATCACCACCACCTTGCCCCTCACCGCCGCCGTGTTGGCGGCATCGAAGGCGTCGCAGCCCGGACCGGTTTGGCCGGCCTGGGGCGTGAGGGTGGCCAGCGGGCCGAGCGTGCCGCTGGCGGGCATCAGCGGGCCGAAGGCCGACTGGCTGTAGTCGACGTTGCGGGTACCCCCTGCCGCCGGCGAGCTGGTCTTGATCAGCGGGATCGGACGCAGGATGCCGGCGCCGGCCTTCACGTTCGGACCGGTCCAGCCCAGCTGCAGCGGGTTGATGGCCGAGGCCCGGCGCTCCGCCGCCGTCATGTTCAGCCAGGTTTTCCGGGCCGTATTGTCGTACATATACTGTTCCCAGATGCTGGGCACGCCCCCGGTGGCGACGTAGGCGCTGCCGCTGGCATTCAGGCGGTTGCCGGTCGAGGTCTGCACGGTCAGCACCGCGAAGCCCAGGCCGTGGCCCAGCTCGTGCAGCAGGGTCTCGACGAAGTTGACCTTGCCGCCGGCGTTGCCGTCCAGGCCCAGGTAGAACGGCGAGCCGTCCAGGCAGCCCGGGTTGCCCAGGTTGATGTTGAACTGGGTCTTGATGTCGACGTTGCCGTAGCCGCTGCCGTCATCGGGCTGGCCCGCGCTCAGGTTGGTGCCGGCCAGCTTGTTGGCCAGCGCCTGCGGATACCAGGTGTTCGGCTTGGCGTTCGGAAAATCGCGCCAGATGTTCCACGCGCCGGCGCTGCCGAGGGTGGCCGAGGACGAGGTGCAGGTCAGCGCTTCCCAGCCGGCGCTGACGTTGATGGTGACGTTGCTCTGCAGGTTCTTTTCCCAGATGTCGGCGACGTAGCGGTAGACGTTCATGCGCTGCTGGCCGAGCGTGGTGCCGGGATTGCCGCCGACCGGGGCGACCGGGGTCGGGTCATTGAAGCCGATGCCGGCCGGGTCGCGGCTGGTGATGTTGATGGTGGCGGCCTGGCTGGCCAGGCAGGTCAGGGCGCAGGCGGCTGCGATCAGCGAACGAGAGTTGATGAAGGGTCGCATTGCTTACTCCGTGACGGGGGCGGTGCTGTGCAAGTGGGAGGCGGCAGGTTCGCTGCCGTGCGCTTCGTTGCAGACCATTTCGATCTTGCCGTCGGGCGTGCGCACCGCGGTCGAGGTCGACAGGAACTCGTCGGTCAGGCGCACGCCGCTGGCGCCGCTGCCGTGGAATTTCTGCAGCGTCGGCTTGGGGCTGACGCGCGCCTGTTTCGAAGCCTTGAGGGCGGCCAGCGCGGCCTGCTCTTCGGGGGTGGCCGGGCGCAGCTGGCCGGTGGCGGCGTCGCGCGAGACGGTCTGGGCGTCGGCTTGTTGTGCCATGGCGGGCAGCGCGCATGCGCACAGGGCCAGGCCGGCACCCGCCGCGGCCAGCAGGCGCTGGATGGAATTCAGGTTCGACATGAGGTTCTCCGGAAAGGAAGGCGATCAGCGGCGGGTGCGGCGGCGCATGGCGCCCAGGCCTAGCAGGCCGCCGGCGACCAGGGCGAGGCTGGCCGGTTCGGGCACGTCCACGACCAGGGTATCCAGGCCCACGTAATTGGCGGTGTCGGCGGCGCCGGTGTACTGGAAAGCGAAGCGGGTCGAGCTCAAGGCGTCCGGTCCGATCCAGGCGGTGTACTGGGTCCAGCCACTGACCGGCACCGGGTTGAGCGTGCTCAAGCCTGCGCTGGTGAAGCTGCCGTCGGCGTTGATGAAACCGAAGTTGACCTGATCGGCAAAGCCTTCCGCCGCGTCGGCGCGCAGGTAGAAGGAGACCGTGGCGCCCAGGCTGGCGTCGAAGACGGGGGTGATCAGCCAGCTGTCGATGGTGCCGCCGGCCGGTGCATTGTTGAAGTTGGCCGCGGCATACGAATAGGGCACGCCCGATTGCGCATCGAAGATGCCCGTGGAGCCCTGGAACCAGCCGTTGGTAAGGCCGCCAGGCGTGCCGGCGCTGGTGAATACCCAACCGCTCGCGGCCAGGCCGGGAACGTTGTCGAAACCTTCGTTGATGACGACGGCGGCCTGGGCCGACATCGTCAGCGCTGCGAGCACCGCTGTGGCAAACACTTTTTTGATCATGTTGTCGTGCACTCCTGAGTTTGGATGGCGGGAGAGGGGTCTCTTGGGCTCCCGGGTTCTGGCCTGTCGCAGGCGCGGGGTAGCGCACATGCATACGGTCCAGTATCCACCCCCATCGCATTTAGTGTGCCAGCGCACTAAGCATATGATTTCCAAAAGAAAAAATTAAAGATCGGAAAAAAAGTCATGCGCTTGTAAGAATTCCTGACAAATCGATGTATTTTCGATGCTTGCAATAAATATTTAACCCTTATTTTTAACACTGACTGCATTATTTATTGCGTATGTACATCATTGATTAATAATCAAATATGCATCGGAAATCGATTTACCTAGTTGAGCAAAAGTTTTCAATCAAATGAGCCACTTTAGGCCGACTGGAATAAGCGTCGACAAATGTGACATGGAAAACGGCGTCTTCAGCTTTCGCTCAGCCCGCGCCGGTACTGGATCGCCTCGGCCACGTGCTCGGCCTGCACCTGCTGCGCATCGGCCAGGTCGGCGATGGTGCGCGCCACCTTCAGCACGCGGTGGTAGGCGCGCGCCGACCAGTGCAGGCGCTGCATCGCCTCGCCCAGCAGGCGGGCGGCGGCGGGGTCCAGGCGGCAGTGCGCGTCGATCTCGCGCGTGCCCAGCCTGCGGTTGACCTTGCCCTGGCGCGCCATCTGCAGCGCGTGGGCGCGGCCGACGCGGGCAGCCACGGCCGCGCTGGGCTCGCCGTCGGC
>CAJYQM010000272.1 GCA_913777025.1 uncultured Massilia sp.
GCCTCGGCGGGGCGCCGGCCGCGCTTAAACTGGTCAACTTCGAACAGATGGCGCTGGCCCTGCCGCCCCAGCGCGAAGCCTGGCGCCGCTGCGCGCTGGGCGAGATCGCCTTCCTGCGCGCGCTGCAGCCCTGGGACCGGCGCCACATCGTCGGCCTGCTCGACAGCGGCGAACACCAGGGCCAGCCGGCACTGGCGCTGGAACTGCTGGACGGCGACCTGGCGCGCCACCTGGACACCCTGCGCACCCGCGGCGAGACCGTCCCGTTCACGCAGGCCCTCGACTGGACCGGCCAGGTCAACCAGGCCCTCGCCCGGGTCCACCAGTACGGCTGGCGCCACCTCGACCTGAAACCGGCGAACCTGCTGCTGGCCGAAGGCGGCGCCGCGCTCAGGCTCGCCGATTTCGGCACCAGCCGCGCGCTCGCCGAACGCGATGCCCACTCGTATGCGGGCACCGCCAGCTGGCAGGCACCCGAACAGTTCTTTGCCGGCGCCGACGGCTACCGCACCGATGCCCGCGCCGATTATTTCAGCCTTGGGGCCCTGTTCTATCACCTCGTCACCGGCACCCTGCTGCGCTACTCGAGTGCCTGCGCCGCGGCCTACCGCGAGCATGGCATCGCCGGCGCCGCGCGCCTGAGGGCCGCGCACGGCGGCGCCCTGCCCGCCGTGCTGGACGCCGACGAAGCCGCGCTCTTCGTGCGCCACACCTTCCAGCATGGCCCGGCGACGCGCGACGCGGCGCTCGGCCTGCTGCGCGCCCTGCTCGCGCCCCGCCCCGAACACCGCCCGCGCCACGCGCTCGAGATCAGCCGCCTGCTGGCCCGCGTACGCGATGGCCTCGGATGCGACGCCGCCATGCCGCACCTGATGCGCCGGAGCGCCGCATGAAGGCCGTGCGCTCCCTGGCCGCACTGGCCCTGCTCCTGCTGTGCGCCCTGCACGCCCTGGCGCTGCTGCGCGCACCAGGCGCCTGGATGCCGGCCCAGGTCACGCTGGCACTGGCGCCCGGCGCAGCGCTCGACCTGGATGGCGTGATGCTGGGCGCGCCGGACGCCGGTCCCGGCCTGCGCCTGCGCCGCGACGCGGACGGCGAGTGGTGGCTGGCCCGCACCGGCGGCGGCGCGCTCGCCTTCGAACGCGGGGGCGCCAGGCATCGCAGCGGCAGCGCCGCGCTGGCTGCCGGCCAGCGCTTCCAGCTGGGCGCCTCCCTCTTCAATGTCGATGCCGCCGACGGGAAAGCGGCCACCTTCTCCAGCCGCGGCAGGCAATGGCGCTACGACGGCGCCACCCTGCTGCGCGACGGCAGGGTCCAGCCGGCCTGCCCGGACGCACGCATCGGCGCCCGCCTCGCGGCAGGCTGGAACCGCTTCGCCCCGGGCTTCATGACGATGCCGCGTCCGCTGGTCTTCGGCGGCAACCTCGATTGCGGCAACCGCGTCGCAATCGCCGGCCTTGCCGCATCGGCGGCCCGCATCGCCCGCGCCGACGGTGCCCTGCTGCTGTCGACCGGCGCGACGCCGTCCCCGCTGCCGCTGACCGATCGTGGCCGCACGATCGCGCTGGCCGGCCGCGAAGAACGGCTCGACGCCGCCACCGTCGTCATCGCCGGCCGCACCCGGCTGCCGCTGCAGCCGAACGGCGACCTGCTGCACCTGCGCCCCGGCGGCCACGTCGCCCTGTACGCGGACGCGCAACTGAACCTGCCGCCCGGCGTGACCTGGACCTGGACCCGGCGCGCCCTGTGGACGCTGCCGGCGCAAGCGGCCATGCCGCTGGCGATCGCCGGCACGCTGGCCACGATCGCCGTCGGCGTCGTGTTCTGGACCCAGCGTCGCCGGCGGCCGTGCCGCGAGTTGGGCGCAAGCCTGGCTGGCGCCCTGCTCGCCGCCTGCGGCCTTGCGCTGTTCTGGCTGCAGCGCGCGGGCACGCCAGCCGGCGCCGGCATCGCCATGCTGGCCGCCTGGGCCGCGCTGTGGCTGGCCTGGTGGGCGCCGCGCAGGCTGCCGCTGGCGCTCGCCGCCGGCATCCTGCTGCTGGCGACCGGGCTGCTGGCCCAGCTCGAACTCGGCCTGGGCGCGCCGGCCACGACCTGGCTGCGCCATTTCCAGAAGACGGCCTGGCTGCTGTCGATCGGCGTCGGCCTGGGCAGCTTGCTGCGGCCGCTGCGGCCGGCCCTGCCCTGGCCGCAGGCGCGCATCGAAGCGCTGTTGATGCTGCTGGCCGGCGCGGCCCTGGCGGCGCTGCTGCTGCAGGTGGCTTTCGGCGACGAGACCGGGGTGTTCGACCTGCAGCCGGTCGAATTCGCCAAGCTGGCGCTGGCCGCGCTCACGGCCCACTGCCTGGCGCTGGCCACCGGCGGCCAGCGGGCGCCCGGCGGCATGGTGGTGCGCACCCTGCGCCTGGTCGCGCCGGCGCTGCTGTTCGCCGGCGTGCTGGGCGTGGCGCTGGTGCAGGTCGACGATTATTCGCCGCTCGTACTGCTGGCGGTGTGGGGCGGGGCGATGGCACTGGTGCATGC
>CAJYQM010000273.1 GCA_913777025.1 uncultured Massilia sp.
AACGCGCCGGCGCCGGCGCCGACCCATTCGGTCCCGTCGCGCGCGAACAGCACGTGGTAGACCGGGCTCCTGGGCAGGCCCGCTTCGGCACCCAGCCGCGCGAAGCGGCGCGCGCCGGGCGCCAGCCGCGCGAGGCCCTCGCTGGTGCCCACCCATACCGCGCCGTCCGGCGCCTCTTCGATATGCATGACCGTACCGCCCGGCACGCCATCGGCTTCGAAGAAGCTACGCACGCCATCCCTGCGCAGTACGGAGACGCCGCCGAAGCGATAGCCGACCCACAGGGCGCCATCGCGCGCCGCCATCAGGCCGATCACGTCGTTCGAATACAGGCGCTGCCCATGCACGGTGTCGGTGCGCTCGAATTCCACCCCGTCGTAGCGGTACAGGCCGACCGCGGTCGCCATCCACAGCCAGCCGTCGCGGGTCTGGGCAAACTTCAGCACGTCGACCGGGCCGCCCTGCAGGCCGCTCCAGGCGGTATGGGTGTATTCCGCCAGCAGCGGCGCGGGCGCGGCGGCGCCTTGCAGCTGGAAGGCCAGCAGCAGGACGGCGAGGGCACGGCGCAGGAAGGTTTCGGCTTTCACGGGGAGCGGGACAGGTTATTCCCCAAATACTAAACGGCGCGCTTTTTCCACGCAACAAGGGCTTGCGTCAGCATCCTCCCGGCAGGCTGAAGATCACGCTGCAGCCATGCGGCTGACGCGCCGCCGCGCGGATGCCGCCGCCGTGCGCCTCGATGATGGAGCGGCATACCGCCAGTCCCATGCCCATGCCATCCGGTTTGGTGCTCACGAAAGGGTCGAACATGGTGTCGATTTCCGATTCCCGGACCCCGATGCCGTTGTCGTCGACCTGGACCTGGATCTGGCCCTCGCCGCAGCTGGACGCGATCCGCAGCACGCGGCGCCGCGCCAGCACCGGCGCCATCGCGTCCATCGCATTGTTCACCAGGTTGACCAGGACCTGCTGGAGCTGGACGGCGTCGCCGTCGATCACGCAGCCGGTGGCGCCGAGCTGGAGTTCGAGCGCCACCCCGTGCCGTTCGAGATCCGCGCGCGCCAGCGCCAGCGTCTCGCGCAGCAGCACGTGCAGGTCGACCGCGCCGAATTGCGGGCTGCGATGTCCCAGTCCCTGCAGGGTCTGGATGATCTTGCCGGCGCGCTGGCTCTGCCCGCCGATTTCCTGCAGCAGCGCCGCCACCCGGTCCAGGCGCGGCGCGTCGCGCTGCAGCCAGCGCAGGGCGGCGCCGGCGTTCGACGAGATCGCCATCAGGGGCTGATTGACTTCATGGGCGATCGCGGCCGTCAGCTGGCCGACCGTCGCCACCCGCGCGCCGTGCGCCAGCTCGGCCTGGGCCTTGCGCAGCGCTTCCTCGTCGATCCGGCGGCGCGTGATGTCGCTGACCGTGCCGACGTACACGCCCTCGTTGTCCTCGTCGGGCTGGCCGACCACGGACAGGTAGAGCATGCCGCCGTCGGGGCCGGCCAGGCGGTGTTCGAAGCGCATGGCGCGCCGCGCGCCGGCCGCTTCGGTCAGGATCCGCATCACGTTGTCGCGGTCGTCCGGGTGGATGCGCGCCATCAAGGCGTCGAGCGCGATCCGGACCGGGCTCTGGTCCATGCCGAGGATGCGGCAGCATTCGGCCGAACAGTCCAGCGTGGCGCGCTCCACGTCCCAGATCCAGCTGCCGCTCTGGTTGATGCGCTCCCCGAGCAGCAAGGTGGCGCGGCTCTCGCGCAAGGCTTTCTCGACCCGGCGCCGCTCGCGGTTTTCCTCGAGCAGCTCGGCGTAGAGCTGCGCGGTCTCGAGCGAAACCGCGGCCTGCGCCGCCAGCAGCGACAGGACCTGGGTGTGCTCGCCCGTGAAGCCATGGGAAGAGAGGCGGTTTTCCAGGTACAGCATGCCGACCAGCTGCGCGCGCTTCATCATCGGGATCACGATCGCCGCGCAGCGCGGGTAGGCGGCCAGGTAGGGATCCCGGGCATGCGGCGCAGGCCGGCGGCCGTCGCCGACGCTGACCGGCTGGCGCGTGCGCAGCACGGTGTTGACCATCGTCAGCGGGAGATCCTGCGCGGTCGGCGCGGCCTGTCCCATGTCGACGTCGATGCCGTCCGCCGTCAGGCGGGCGCTGGCCTGGATCACGACGCCGTCGCTTTCGCGGCGGATCAGCAGGCCGCGCTGGGCGTTCGCGTACTGCAGCGCGATCTTCATCAGGGTCTTGACCAGCGGTACCGCATGGATTTCTTCCGACAGGGCGCGCGCGGAACGGATCACGCTGTCGATGTCGCGGATCGCCGCCGTATCGGCCGGCAGCGCCAGCACCGGGCCGTCGCCTTGCGCCGCCGCCGGCGGGAAGGCGTCTTCCAGCAGCGCCGCCTTGCCCAGCGCGCCCCAGCGGCGGTAGGCCTGCGCCGCCGCCCGTGCATGCGCCTGCGCGGCGGTCGCCTGGCGCCGCCGCGCCGCCAGCAGCGCCGCGCGTTCGTGCGCGATGCCGGCGATGTGCTCGAAACCGTGGATGCGGGCATGTCCGGCGGCGTGCTCGTAGCAGTCCTGCGCGGCCAGGTCGTCGCCGTCGGACTCGTGCAGCGCCCCTTCGGCCAGCGCCAGCTTGTCGGCGAAGGTGACGGGGTTGCTGCCGGCCCAGGTCCGGATGGGCGCCAGGTGCGCAAGGGCATGTTCGCGCCGCGCCGCCCAACCGTCCGGGCCTTGCCCGCACAGGACCAGTACGCTGAACAGATGGAAATCGAGCAGGTGGATATGGGCCGGCGCCGACCAGGCCAGCAGGCCGGCTTCCTCCAGGCAGGACTGGGCCCTGGCCAGGTTGCCCTCGAGGTAGCGCGCAATGGCCAGGTAGACCCAGCGCCAGAAGCGCAGCGTCGACATGGCGTTGGCGGCGCCCGGCATGTCGCGTTCCAGGTCGGCCTGCGCGATCCCGGCCTCGTCGCCGGGGGCGGCGCGCAGGTGGTCGACATAGTGCAGCTGGGTGCGCAGCAGGGTTTCCACGTCGGCGAAGCCGGCCTGGGCGACGAAGGCCTGGGCCTGGCAGATCGCTTCGCGCACGCTGTCCAGGTTGTCGCCGCGCGCCAGCAGCAGGCAGGTGCGGTGGCAGGCGGCGAAGCAGGCGGTCGTGAAGTCGCCCTGTGCGCGGCCGACGTTGATGCCGTCCTGGGTGCACTCGAGGGCGAACTCGAGCGGCTGGGTCCAGACGCTGAGCTGGTCGATCGCCAGCAGCACCTGCGCCTCGTGCGAGACGTAGCCGTGCTGGCTGGCCAGGCCGCGCGCCGCCTGGCCGTAGGCGAACCCGTCCTGGTAGGCCTGGTAGTGCTCGCACACGCGCACGCCGAACCAGGCCAGCGCCGCCGCCGATTCGGCCGTCATGCCGTGGCGCAGGGTCAGCTGCAGGGTTTCGCACATCTGCATGAACAAGAGGCGCGGCGCGGTCAGGGCGGCCGCCACCATCGCGCTGGTCAGGAGCTGGAAGGCCACCGCGATGCCGGGATCGTCCAGCAGCGGCAGCGCCGCCAGGCGCGCCTGCGGGTCGGCGCCCAGGCTGGCGCGCACGGCCGCGTAGGCGCGGTCGCATTCGTCCTTGCCGGGGTCTGCGGGAATGTCGATCCCGGCTTCATGCAGGGCCCCGACGGCGATGTCGCTGGCATCGCGATAGCGTCCGCGCCTTACCTCGAGATCGACGGCCAGGCTGTGCAGCTGGGCGCGCACGCGGCGGTCCGCGGGACGCGCCAGCAGTCGCCCGACCAGGGCCGCGCAGTCCTCCAGCCGGCCGCTCAGGAACAGGCACTGGGCCAGTTCGTGCTCGAATTCGAAGGCCAGCGCCGCACCCGCGCCCGGATCCGGCGCCCGGGCCAGCAATTCCAGGGCCTGGCCGAGATAGCTGACCGCGGCGCCATAGGCGCAGCTGCGGCGCGCGCGCTGGCCGGCGCGCGCGGCCAGGTGCGCCAGGGCCAGCGCCTGGCCGGGCCCGACCAGCGCCAGCGCGTGCGCCAGGTGGCCGACGGCGCGGAACAGGGTGTCGTCGTGCCCGTCCAGCGCCGCCTGGTCGGCCAGCAGGCGCGCGAGCAGGTAATGCAGCCGGCTGCGCGAAGCCTCGTCGAGCAGCTGGTAGGCGGCTTCCTGCAGGCGGTCGTGGGTGAAGGCGTAGGCGCTGCCGTCGCACCCCAGCACATCCGCGGCCAGCGCCGGCGCCAGCAGCGCCCCCAGCCGGTCCGCGTCAAGCTCGAACACCCGGGCCAGCAGCGCACTGCTGCCCGGCTGGCCGAGGCTGGCGATCGCGCCCAGCACCGGATGCAGGGCGGCAGGCAGGCGCGCCAGCCGCTGCAGCGCCAGCGCCGCCATGTTGTCGGTGAAAGCGCGCGCGCCGATCTGGTCCAGGTCGAAGCGCCAGGCGCCGCCGCCGTGCGTGACCTGGCCGTCGTCGACGATCGCCTGCACGAACTGGCGCACGAAATACGGATGCCCGGCGGTCTTGTGGCGCACCAGCGCGGCCAGCGCGGCAATCGCCGGCTGCGTGCCGAAGATGTCGCCCAACAGGCGTTCCAGCGCCGCCAGCGGCAGGCCATCCAGGGCGATCTCGTGAAAGAAGGCGGCGCGTCCGGCCAGGCGCGCGCCGAGGCCGTCGTGGCCCGCCTGGACGCCGGCCATGTGCGATCGCGCGGTCAGCACCAGCATGAGCGGCAGGTCGACCGCCAGGCCGGCCACCTGTTCGAGCAGGCGCGCCGCCGCCGGATCCAGCCATTGCACGTTGTCGACCACCAGGATCAGCGGCCGTTCGGACGTGGCGAAGGCGCGCAGCAGCCTGAGCACGGCGTCGGCCACGCGCGCGCCGCCCTCGAACACGGCGCCTGGCGCCGGCCCGCGCCCATCCAGCAGCAGCGCCAGCTCGGGCACCAGGGTCAGCGCCAGCTCCGGGTCGCGCACGGCGGCCGCGATCCGGGTGCGCCAGTGCGCGACCACGGCGTCGCTTTGCGCCAGGATGCCCGCCACCAGCCGGCGCAGGCCGTCGGCCAGCGCGGCATAGGGGGCTTCGCCGCCGTACTGGTCGGCGCGGGCGTGGATCACGACGGCGTGGCGCTGGCGCGGGTCGGCCAGGAACCCTGCCAGCAGCGCCGTCTTGCCGCTGCCCGAGGGCCCGTGCACGAGCGAGACGCCCAGGGTGTGCTCCACGCGCACCCGCGCATACGCGGCCGCGAGCTCGTCCAGGACGCCGTCGCGGCCGTACAGGCGCGCCGGGAAGGCCAGCGCGGCGCCCTGCTCGTCGGCGCCGAGCGTGAACACGGGGATCTCGCCATGCGCCGCCCAGGCGCGCCGGCAGCGCGCCAGGTCCGCCGCCAGCGCGTCCGCGCCCTGGTAGCGCTCGTCAAGCGCCTTTGCCAGCAGCCGCGCCAGCAGGCGGCACAGCATCGGCGGCAGGCCCGGGCGCAGCTGCCGCGCATCGGCCGGCTCGGACGCCAGATGGGCGTGGATCCAGCCGGCGGCGCCCTCGGCCTCGGCGACCTTGAACGGCATCTGGCCGGTCGCCAGCTGGAACAGGATGACCCCGAGCGAGTACAAATCGCTGCGCGCGTCCAGCGCGAGGCCACTGCGGCCGCGGTGTTCGGGGGACATGTACTGCGGCGGCACCATGAGCGGCGGCGTGGGCGGCGCCGCGTCCGCATCGAGCGCAAGCTGCGCGGCCTGGCCGAATCCCGTCAGCCGGCAGCCGCCGGCCGCGTCGAACAGGAAGCAGGACGGTGCCAGGGCCCGGTGCAGGATCCCGGCCGCGTGTGCCGCCGCCAGCGTGCGCGCCATCGCGGCGGCGCAGGCGAAAAAGCGGTCCAGGCCGGTCTCCATGCCTGGCGCCGGCGCCAGGGGCGCGGCGCCGTCGTCGGGATAGACCAGCACCATGCCGCCGGCGTGCCAGGCCGAGCCGGCGGGAACGCGGGCCCAGCGCGCGTCCAGGCGCTCGCGCAGGGCGAATTCGTGGTCCAGCCAGCCGGTCGCGGTGCGCACCACCGCCTCCGACGCGGCCCCGGCGATCAGGATGGCGCCGGGGTCGCCGGGACGGGTGCCGCGCCAGGTGGCGAGCACGGCGTCGCGCCGCACCAGCTCGAAGCGGTAAGCGTCGAGCGTGTCGCGAAAACGGTCGGCGCCCGAGAGCGTCATGGCGCGCCTTCGCGCCGTTCCAGTGCCTCCTCGATACGGTCGAACAGGCAATCCGGATCGACGGGCTTGCGCAGCAGGTCGAGCGCACCGGCGTCGCGCGCGCGCTGTTCCATCGCGCTGTCGCTGTGGCCGCTGATCAGGAGGGCGGGAACCTCGCATCCCCGGGCCCGGTTGCGCGCGCGGAAGCGCTCGAGCAAGGTGAAGCCGCTCATGCCGCGCAGCTTGACGTCGAACACGGCCACGTCGGCCGGCTCCGGGTCCTGCGCATCGAGCAGGGCTTCGCCGGAGTCGAAGGCGAGCACGCGGTAGCCGCCCGCTTCGAGCAGGTTGCACAGGGCGAGACGCACCGCGGCATCGTCGTCGACCACGCAGATGCGGGGAATGGCCTCCACGCCTGCCTCAGGCGTCCCGGCCGGCCGGTGACACGATGTAGATCTTCATGGCGTTCTCCTGAAAAAACGGCAAGGCGAGCGCACCGGGCGCCGGCCTTGCCATGCCTGACTTGCCGCTCAGCGGGCCGGCACCGGGGCCAGCACTTCATGCTGGCCGCTGGCGCGCTGCGGCGCCTTGTGCACCATGGTGTAAGCATAATCGACGCCCATGCCGTAGGCGCCCGAATGCTCCCTGGCGACGGCGATCACGGCATCATACGTGTCCTTGTGCGCCCAGTCACGCTGCCATTCGAGCAGCACCTGCTGCCAGGTGACCGGCACCACGCCGGCCTGCACCATGCGCTGCATCGCGAAATCGTGGGCTTCCTTGCTGGTGCCGCCCGAGGCGTCGGCCACCATGTAGATCTCGTAGTCGCCTTCCAGCATCGCGCACAGGGCGAAGGTGGTGTTGCACACTTCGGTCCACAGGCCGGCCACGACCACCTTCTTGCGGCCGTTCGCCTTCAGGGCATCGCGCACCTTCTGGTCGTCCCACGAGTTCATCGAGGTACGCTCCAGGATCTCCTTGCCCGGGAACACGTCCAGCAGTTCCGGGAAGGTCGGGCCGGAGAAGCTCTGGGTCTCGACCGTGGTGATGATGGCAGGGATGTCGAAGATCTTCGCGGCCTTGGCCAGGCCGACCACGTTGTTCTTCAGGACCTGGCGGTCGATCGACTGCACGCCGAAGGCCATCTGCGGCTGCTGGTCGATGAAGATGATCTGGCTGTTGGCGGGCGTCAGGACTTCAAGTTTTGGATTGCTCATGGTATTCCCCAATTGGATAGCGATATGGCGGCGCGATGCCGTTGGAATCGTAGCGTCCGGACACTCTTGGCGGCAGTATCCACAGGTATATCTCCATCCGGCGCCACGACGCACCGGTGAAAGCGGTGCATGGCGGCATGCTAGGGGTGCGCCGCGCCGCGCGCCCATCCCATTTGGCCAGTTCCACGACTTTCGTATGCGTATCCCTTCATATAGCTAGACCGGCATGGCACCGGCGCCGACAATCCGCAGCGGAGGACAGCCATGGACAAGCCCACAATCTCGCTGGTCATCGCCGATGACCATCCCCTCATCCTCGCCGGCATCGCGACCCTGATCGAATCCGAGCCGGGCTTCGCGCTGCTGGGCCAGGCCGTCAACGCGGCCGAGGCGGTCGAACAGTACGAACGCCTGCGTCCGGACGTCCTGCTGATCGACCTGAACATGCCGGGCGGCGGCCTGGAAGCCATCGCCCAGGTCAGGCAGCGCCACCCCGAGGCCAGGATCGTGATCCTGACCACCTACGAAGGCGACGAGAACGTGCATCGCGCCCTGCATGCCGGCGCCTCGGCCTACCTGCTCAAGCAGGCCGGCTTCGAGGAGATCGTGCATTGCGTGCGCCAGGTGGCGAACCATCGCCGCTACCTGCCGCCCAGGCTGGCCGAGCAGCTGGCCCAGCGCGTGTACACCAGCGAACTGTCGCGCCGCGAGCTCGACATCCTGGCCCACCTCAGCGCGGGAAAGAGCAACAAGGTCATCGCGCGCGACGCCGGCATCGGCGTGGGTACCGTGAAGTACCACGTCAACAACATCCTGTCCAAGCTGAACGTGTCGTGCAGGACCGAGGCGGCATGCGTGGCCCAGCAGCGCGGGCTCCTGCACCCCTTCTAACCATCATCCACATCGAGACGTCTTCATGAACACATCCACGCTCATCCTGTTCAACGGCTGCTTCCACACGGTCGACCGCCAGAACCCCCAGGCCAGCGCCGTCGCCATCCGGGACGGCAAGTTCCTGGCCGTCGGCGACACCGACGAAGTCATGCGTCACCGTACGCCCGACAGCCAGGTCGTCGACCTGAACGGGCGCACCGTGATTCCCGGCCTGAACGATTCGCACCTGCACCTGATCCGCGGCGGCCTGAACTACAACCTCGAACTGCGCTGGGAGGGCGTGCCCTCGCTGGCGGACGCGCTGCGCATGCTGAGGGAACAGGCCATGCGCACCCCGCATCCGCAATGGGTGCGCGTGGTCGGCGGCTGGAACGAATTCCAGTTCGCGGAAAAGCGCATGCCGACAATCGAGGAGATCAACGCGGCGGCGCCGGACACCCCGGTGTTCATCCTCCACCTCTACGACCGGGCGCTGCTCAACCGCGCCGCCCTGCGGGTGGTCGGCTACACCAAGGACACCCCCAATCCCCCGGGCGGCGAGATCCAGCGCGACGCCCGCGGCGAGCCCACCGGCATGCTGATCGCCCGGCCCAACGCCATGATCCTCTACGCCACCCTGGCCAAGGGGCCCAAGCTGCCGCTGGAGTACCAGGTCAACTCCACCCGCCAGTTCATGCGCGAACTCAATCGCCTGGGCCTGACCAGCGCCATCGATGCCGGCGGCGGCTTCCAGAACTACCCGGACGACTACCAGGTGATCCAGGAGTTGGCCGATGCCGACCAGTTGACCGTGCGCATCGCCTACAACCTCTTCACCCAGCGACCCAAGGAAGAGCTGACCGACTTCAAGAACTGGACAGGCAGCGTCACCCTGCACCAGGGCACCGACTTCCTGCGGCACAACGGCGCCGGCGAGATGCTGGCCTTCTCCGCCGCCGACTTCGAGGACTTCCTCGAACCGCGCCCGGACCTGCCACCCAGCATGGAAGCCGATCTGGAACCCGTGGTGCGCCACCTGGTGGAGCAGCGCTGGCCGTTCCGCCTGCACGCCACCTACGACGAATCCATCTCGCGGATGCTCGACGTCTTCGAGCGAGTCAATCGCGACGTGCCCTTCAATGGCCTGCCCTGGTTCTTCGACCACGCCGAGACCATCAGCCCGCGCAACATCGAGCGGGTCAAGGCCCTGGGCGGCGGCATCGCCATCCAGGACCGCATGGCCTTCCAGGGCGAATATTTCGTCGACCGCTACGGCGCCCAGGCCGCCGAGCAGACCCCGCCGATCCAGCGGATGCTCGCCGCCGGCGTGCCGGTGGGCGCGGGGACCGACGCCACCCGGGTCTCCAGCTACAACCCCTGGACCTCGCTGTACTGGCTGGTCAGCGGTCGCACCGTCGGCGGCCTGGCGCTCTACCAGGAGGGTCTGCCGCGGGCCACCGCACTGCAGCTGTTCACCCAGGGCAGTGCCTGGTTCTCCTCGGAACAGGGCAAGAAGGGCCAGCTGCGGGTAGGCCAGCTGGCCGACGTGGCGGTGCTCTCGGCGGACTTCTTCAGCGTCGAGGAAGAGGCCATCAAGCACCTGGAGTCGGTGCTCACCGTGGTCGGTGGCCGCATCGTCCATGGCGCCGAGGAATTCGATCGCCTGGGGCCGGCGCCCTTGCCGGTCACGCCGGACTGGTCGCCGGTGGTCAAGGTGCCCGGTCACTGGAAACCCGGTGCGCCCTTGCAGGCCGCCGTGCACCAGTGCGCCGGCGCCTGTGCCGTGCATGGCCACGGCCATGAGCGGGCGCGCCAGAGCCGGGTGCCGGTAAGCGATTTCAGCGGCTTCTGGGGCGCCTTCGGCTGCTCCTGCTTCAGCTTCTGAGGACCGCCGCCATGACCGCCGCCACCCTCACGCCCAACACTGCCTCGCCCTGGCAGCCGCTGCGCCAGCGCACCTTTCGCTGGCTGTGGCTGGCCAGCATCGCCTCCAACATCGGCACCTGGATGCACGAGGTGGGCGCCGGCTGGCTGATGACCTCGCTGTCGGCCAGCCCGCTGGCGGTGGCCCTGGTGCAGGTGGCGGGGGCGCTGCCGATGTTCCTGCTGGCGCTGCCGGCCGGTGCCCTGGCCGACATCGTCGACCGGCGCCGCTATCTGCTCGGCGTGCAGCTGTGGATGGCCGCGGTAGCCCTGGCCTTGGCCGGCCTGACCCTGTCCGGCTGGATGAGCGTGCCGCTGCTGCTGGGCCTGACCCTGGCCATGGGCGTGGGTACCGCGTTGATGCTGCCGGCCTGGTCGGCGCTCACCCCCGAGTTGGTGGACAAGAGCGAACTGCCCGCGGCCATTGCCCTGTCCAGCCTGGGCATGAACGTGGCCCGCGCCCTGGGCCCGGCACTGGCCGGGGTGCTGGTCAGCCTGGCCGGTCCCTGGCTGACCTTCGCCCTCAATGCCGTGTCCTTCTTCGCCGTCATCGTCGCGCTCCTGACCTGGCGGCGCCAACCTGCAGCCGCCGTGCTGCCCGCGGAGCGCCTCTTGGGCGCGGTCCGGGTCGGCCTCCGCTACGCCCGCAGCTCGCCCCAGCTGCAGGTGGTGCTGGCCCGGACCGCCGCGTTTTTTCTTGGCGCCAGCGCCGGCATGGCCCTGCTCCCGCTGCTGGTGCGCCAGGCCCTGCAGGGCACCGCCCTGGATTTCGGCATCCTGCTCGGTTGTGTGGGCCTGGGCGCCATCGGCGGCGCCATGCTGCTGCCGCGGCTGCGCGAAAGACTCTCCAGCGATCTGCTGGTGGCCGGCGCCAGCGCCCTCTATGCCCTCGTCCTGCTGGGGCTGGCCTGGATTCGTGACTTCGCCTGGCTGTTGCCGGTGATGCTCGCCAGTGGCCTGGCCTGGATCGCCGTGCTCTCCAGCCTGCAGGTGGCGGCCCAGACCGCCGTGCCCGGCTGGGTGCGCGCCCGCGCCCTGGCCGTCTACATCCTGGTGTTCTTCGGCACCAGCGCCCTGGGTGGCACCCTCTGGGGCGCCGTGGCCAGTCACTTCTCCCTGACCGTCGCCCTGAGCGCCGCCGCCGCGGTGCTGCTGGCCGGCATCGTCCTGACCTGGCGCCTGCGCCTGCCGGTCACCCCGGCGGCGGACATCGCCCCTTCGCTGCACTGGCCGACACCGCTGCTCGACGACTCCCTGGACCGCGAGCGCGGCCCGGTGATGGTCACCCTGGAATACGACATCGCCCCCGAACACGGCCCGGCCTTCCGCCAGGCCATGCAGGCGGTCGGCGGCATGCGCCGGCGTAACGGCGCCTTTTCCTGGGCCCTGCTGCAGGACAGCGCCGAGCCGCGACTCTGGCAGGAATTCTTCTGCGACGAATCCTGGCTGGAGCACCTGCGCCACCACCACCGCGTCACCCAGGGCGAACAGCGCCTGGAAGCGGCGGCGCGGCAGTACCAGACCCCCGGCGTACCCATCGCCATCCGCCATCTCCTGGGCGGCGCCTAGCGCGGCCCGTTACCTCATCAACCACCACCCCTGAGGACTCCACCATGAGCAAGCCCTACAACCGTCTCGACAAGAACGATGCCGTCGTCCTGCTGATCGACCACCAGGCCGGTCTGATCTCCCTGGTGCAGGATTTCACCCCCAGCGACTTCAAGAACA
>CAJYQM010000274.1 GCA_913777025.1 uncultured Massilia sp.
CGCCGGCGCACCGGCAATCCTCGTTGACATCCAAATAAGCATCGACGATCATCGCGCCATGTTCCCATTGCGCCGCAATCTCGTGTTCGTGCTTGCCTGGATCCTGTTCTGGGCGTTGAATGTATTCGTTGCAGTGCAGGATTTCATCCGCAACGAGCACAGCGACGCGTTGTGGAAGCCGGTCCTGTGGGAAGGCTCGTCGGCGCTGACGACGACCGTATTGATGCTCATCCAGCTCTCGGGTTCGCGCGGCGACGCGCGCCTGCTCGGCACGCCCGCGCGCTGGTTCGCGCGCCAGGCGCTGTGGCTGCCGATGTACTGGATCGCCTTCGTGCCGCTGGCCTTCGGCATGCGCAACGGCGTGTACGCGCTGGTGGGCGAAACCTACCGCCACGATCCCCTGCCGCAGCTGTTCCTGTATGAATCGATAAAGATCTCGATCTTCGTCGGCCTGTTTACCGCGATCCGCTTCGGCGTCGAATCCTACCGCGCGCTGCTGGAGCAGAAGCTGCGCGCCGAGCAGGCGCACGCGCGGCTGGCCGAGGCCCAGCTGCTGCGCCTGGGCCAGCAGATGCAGCCGCATTTCCTGTTCAACGCCCTGAATACGGTCTCCAGCCTCATGTATACAGACGTGGCGCGCGCCGACGCCACCCTGGCCCAGCTGGCCGACATGCTGCGCTCGACCCTGGCGCTGGGCGAGCGCCACACCGCGTCCCTGGCCACCGAGCTGCGCCTGGCGCAGGCCTATGCCGGCGTCATGGCGGAGCGCTTTGCCGACCGGGTCGGCATCGCCTGGCAGGTCGACGACAGCCTGCTGGGCCACGACGTGCCGGTGCTGAGCCTGCAGCCGCTGCTGGAAAACGTGTTCAAGCACACGGTCGAGCGCCGCCGCGGCCTGACGCGGATCGCGGTCAGCGCCCGCCGCGAGGGGGCGACGCTGGTGCTGGGTGTGGAGGACGATGCGGGCGAACTGCGCGGCGAACCGGAGGGTGAAGTGCTGGGCGAACTACAGGGCGAACAGCGCGGCGAAGCGGGCGCGGCGCCGGCGCGGTCCGGTGGCGGGATCGGCCTGGCCAACCTGCGCGCGCGCCTGGCCGCGCTGTACGGCGACGCCGCGCGCCTGGAGCTGGCGGGCCTGCCGCGGGGTGGCGTGCGCGCGGAAGTGAGGCTGCCATGCGCCTCCTGATCGTCGACGACGAACGCCCGGCGCGCGCCAAGCTGCGCCACCTGCTGGCCCGGCACGCGGGCATCGAGGTCGAGGAAGCGGCCGACGGCATCGAGGCCCTGTCCCGCATCGCCGCGTTCCGGCCGGACGCCCTGCTGCTCGACATCGAGATGCCCGAGCTGTCCGGCATCGAGCTGGCGGCCTCGCTGCCGGAACCGGCGCCGCTGGTGGTGTTCGTCACCGCCCACGAAGGCTACGCCGCGGATGCCTTCGACGCCGACGCGATCGACTACCTACTCAAGCCCTACGATGCGCCACGCCTTGCGCGCGCGCTGGAACGGCTGAGGAAGCGGCTGGCGGCGCGCCCTGCTTTCCCGCCTGCCGGCGAAGCGCAAGTGCCGGCCCTGCCGCCGGTGCCGCCGCTGGAACAGCTGCTGGTGAGCGAACGCGGCGTCACGCGCGTCGTCCGTGTGGCCGACATCCAGTGGATCGAGACCGCTGACAACTACGTCGTGCTGCACACGGCCGGCGGCAGCCCGCTGCTGCGCCAGACGCTGGCCGGCCTGGTCGAGCGCCTGGGCCCAGGGTTCGTGCGCTGCCACCGGCGCGCGGCGGTGCAGCTGGCGTGGATCGAACGCATTGCCGCGCTGGACGGCACGACTCAGCGCGGCGACTACGAAGTCATGCTGCGCGGCGGCACGCGCGTGCCGTGCAGCCGCCAGTACCGCGCGGCGCTGGTGGCGCAGTTGTAGCGCTTCGCCCCGCCAGGCGCGCGCCTGGCCACATGCCGCTCGCGCCCACGCGGGAACCGGCCTAGTCTGGCAGGACCGATCCACTCCTGCACGCCGCCATGACCACGACCACGCCTTCCCTGCCACGCTACCACTTCCTGGACTGGGTGCGCATCATCGCCTTCTTCCTCTTGATCCTGTACCACGTGGGCATGTATTACGTGACCTGGGGCTGGCATGTGAAAAGCCCGGCTGCGTCCGATGCCATCGAGCCGCTGATGATGCTGTCCTCGCCCTGGCGGCTCTCGCTGCTGTTCCTGGTCGCGGGCGCCGCGTCCGGCTGCATGCTGGCCAAGCTGCCGCCCCTCGCCTTCCTGCGCAAGCGCAGCTGGCGCCTGCTGCTGCCGCTGCTGTTCGGCATGCTGGTCGTCGTGCCGCCGCAATCGTATTGCGAAGTCATCGAAAAGCTCGGCTATGGCGGCAGCTACCCGGACTTCATGCGCCTGTACCTGAGCGGCTACCACGGCTTCTGCCAGGATGGCTGCTTGACCCTGCCGACCTGGAACCACCTGTGGTTCGTGGCCTACCTGTGGGTCTACACGGCGCTGCTGGCGCTGCTCATGGCGGGTCTCGGCACGCGCTTCGAAAGCCTCGCCCGGCATCTGGGCCGGCTGTTGTCCGGCTGGAAGATCGTCGTGCTGCCGGCCGCCGTGCTGGCACTGGCGCGCATCCTGATGCTGGAGCGCTTTCCGACCACGCACGCGCTGGTCGACGACTGGTACATGCATGCGCATTACCTGACCGTGTTCCTGCTCGGCGCCCTGCTGGCGCGCGTGCCGGCGTTCTGGGCACGCGTGGAAGCGCTGCGCTGGACCGCGCTGGGCATCGCGCTGGGCGGCTGGGCGCTGATGACCATCGTGTATGCGCTGCCGGACGACGCGATCGCCGGCAGGCCGTGGGAAGCGGTGCTCTACCCGCTGCGCGCCGTGGTGGCGCTGGAATGCTGGTGCGCCATCCTGGCCGCCTGCGGCTTTGCGCGCCGCCACCTGGACCGTGACGGCCCGGCGCGGCGCTACCTGACCGAGGCCGTGTTCCCGGTCTACATCCTGCACCAGACCGTGATCGTGGTGCTGGCGCATGCCCTCAAGCCGCTGCACCGCCCGGCAGGCCTGGAAGCGGCCCTGCTGGTGGTGCTGACCACGCTGCTGTGCTTTGCCGGCTTCGAGGCCGTGCGGCGGGTGGCCGTGCTGCGTCCAGTAATGGGGCTCGGACCGATGCCGCCGCGCGAGGCGGCCGCATCGGTGCCTCAGACCAGTAAGGCCGGCACGGCGGCCTGAGGGGTCTCGGACCGATGCCGCCGCGCGATGCAGCCGCATCGGTACCTGAGCCTAGTAAGGCCAGGACGGCGGCCTGAATACTACTGCCGGCACGGCGGCCTGAATACTGCCGGGTAGGGCTCAGGCCTCAATGCGCGGCGGCGCCACGCTGAGTCTGGGTGCTGCCGGTTTGCGGCTGGCCGGCCTGGATGTGCTGCTCGCTGCCGTTGCCGCCCTGCGACTGCTGGCGGATCTGCGCATCGGCGCCGTCAGCCATGCGTTTGAACGGGTCCGAGAACTGGCGCACGGTTTCCTGCTGGGCGCGCAGGCCGCGTTCGGTTTGCTCGGTGGCATCGCGTGCGACCTCGTCGGCCAGTGCGCGGGCGGTGCGGCTGGTGTTCTGGACATGCTGCTCGGTGACGCGTGCCAGTTCGACCTGCGCATCGGCGGCCAGGCGGGTGAGGTGCTGCTGGTAGGCGCGCAGCTTGTCGCTGGCGGGCTGGGCGCGCGAGGATGCGGCGCTCAGCAGTTCCGATTGACGGTCGACGCTCATCACCTGCTTGCTGGCCAGCGTGGTCTCTTCCAGCATGGTCTGCACGAGCTGGATGTTCAGGTCGCACATTTGCTGGAAGGAACGGAACAGGGACTTCGACATGTCGTTCAGGAAAGCAGTCTGGGCATCGACGTGGGTGCGGACTGCCGGATTCACTGTTTGTGGAAACGGGCACATGTGTTCGCCTCGCTAGATTGGTTGTAAATGGTTGAAGTGCTGCGGCGCTACCGCCGCCACGGCCGTGGTTGCCCACGGCAGAGGCTCACAGACTACGGGGCTGAGATGTTCCACCTTTGATTTGAAACAATGGTACGGGGCTTGACTCTGCCGGAAATTCAATGTCTGGCGCGATACTTGCATGCATTCAAGTATCTGAACCTGTCCCGGAGATCACCATGTTTCTGCCGAACGATGTGCTTCAGTATGTGATGCCGCCGCGCGCCGTGCGCGTGCTTTGGATCGACCGCCAGCGCGCCTTG
>CAJYQM010000275.1 GCA_913777025.1 uncultured Massilia sp.
CACCGAACACGGCCTGGTCGACCCGCCCGGCGCCCGCGTCGCGCCGGAACTCTGGGCGCTGTACCGGCCGGCGCTGGCACGCTTCGGTGGCGTGCCGGCCCTCATCGAGTGGGATACGGATCTGCCGGCGCTGGACGTGCTGCTGGAAGAGGCGGAGATCGCGCGCCGCATCGCCGCCGAGCCCGGCGTGGACGCCGCCCCGAACCCGGCCTTGCCGGCATCCGGCGCGGCCCGGCGAGAAGCGCCCGGGATACCGGCCGCCGCCCCGGACCCGGACACGCTGCAGCAAGCCCTCGGCGCCGCCTTGTTCGACGCCGCGCGCGACGCCGGCCTGGCGCCCTGGCTGCGCGGCGATGCCGCCCATCTCGGCATCTACCGCGGCAACCTGCACGCGAATTGGCGGCGCGCGCTGCAGGCCAGCCATCCGGTGCTGCGCGAGCTGGTCGGCGCCGAGTTCTTCGACGCGCTGGCGGTCCGCTATGGCCGCGCCCGGCCTTCGCAGGACCCGGACCTGAACCGCTTCGGCGCCGGCCTGGCCGGCTTCCTGCAGGATTTCGCCCCGGCCGCGGGCCTGCCCTACCTGCCGGACATGGCGCGCCTCGAATGGCTGGTCCACGAGAGCTTCTATGCGCCCGACGCGGCCGGCGCACCGGCCCACCCGGCGGCGGCGCTGGCGGGCATGGACCCGCAGGCGTTCGAAGACGCCCGCGCCATCCTGCACCCGTCGCTGCGCCTGCACGCATCCACCTGGGCCACCGTGCCCCTGTGGCGGGCGCACCAGCCGGACGGGCCGGCGTTCCCGGATGCGATGGCCGCGAGCAGCCACGCGCTGGTCTGGCGGCCGGCGTACCATGTGCGGGTCGATGCCATCGGGGCTGCCGAACACGCGGCGCTCGCCATCCTGGGGGCAGGCGGGACCTTCGGCGCGGCGCTGGATGCGGCCTTCGCGCTGGACGACGGCTTCGACGTGGCCGCGCAGCTCGGGCGCTGGCTGGGGCAGGGCGGGGCCGCCGGGATCGTGATAGCGATAGCAGGCGTGGAAATGAACACGGCGCCCTGAAGGCGCCGTGTCGGTGTGCTGCCTGGACAGCGCTTCTCAGTGATAGTGGAAAGCGCGCAGGATACGTTCCTCGCCGGTCCTGTCGTGATGCAGTTCGTTGGCCGCGCGGGTGGCTTCCATCATGCGGGCCAATTCTTCTTCTTCGAAGCGTGCCAGTTCCTCGTTGGCCGCCGTCAGCGCGGTGGCCAGCTTGGCGCGCGCGTTCTGGTACACGACACCGGTGTAGTGATCGGTATTCTTGAGCAGTTCTTCCGCATTTTCGATAACGAGACGCAGGTCGCCGATCAGTCGCTGCTGCGTCGGGGAGCTCGATTCAGGGGTATTCATCTTCCTCACCTTTAGCCGAATGTTACGTCTTCAATATAAAGAAGGGGAATTGCTCAAGTTTGTCAGTGCGCAAACCCGAACGTACGGCCGGGAACGCCTAAACATGCGTTTCCGAAAGGCGCGTCAGACGCTCCCTGATGGTCCGTGGCGCGCTGCTATTTCACATGGATCCGGATGTCGCCGAGCGTGACCGTCTGGCCGCTCCGGATCTTTGCGGTCTTGCGCAATTCCTTCTTGCCATCGACTGACACCGCACCGCTGGCGACGACGTGCTTGCCGGCACCGCCGCTGTCGACCACGCCGACGAGCTTGAGCAGCTGGTTGAGTTCGATGAACTCTGTTGTCAGTTCAAAATTAGTTGTTTGCATTGTAATCTCGGAAAAAAAATTAGGGCGTACTGTTGAGGCTGGCTATAAACGCGTCGTCCCCGCGCAGGCGGGACCCAAGTTGTACGCGCATTATTAACGCATGCTGCACTTGGATCCCCGCCTTCGCGGGGACGACGGTTCAAAATGACGTGTCCTCAGTCCGCCGGATGCGGCCGCGTCATCTCGATCGGCACGATCCACTTCTCGAACTGCTGCTCGTCGACGAAGCCCGACTGCAGCGCCGCCTGGCGCAGGGTCAGGCCTTCGTGCTGCGCGGTCTTGGCGATCTGCGCGGCGCGATCATACCCGATATGCGGGGCCAGTGCGGTCACCAGCATCAGCGACTGCTCCATCAATTCGCCGATGCGCTTGCGGTTCGGCTCGATGCCGGCGGCGCAGTGCTCGTCGAAAGAACGCATGCCGTCGGCCAGCAGGCGCGCGCTCTGCAGGAAGTTGTGGGCGATCATCGGCTTGAACACGTTCAGCTCGAAGTTGCCCATGGAACCGCCGACGGTGAGCGCCACGTCGTTGCCGAACACCTGGCAGCACAGCATCGTCATCGCCTCGCACTGGGTCGGATTGACCTTGCCCGGCATGATCGAGCTGCCCGGCTCGTTTTCCGGGATGGTGATTTCGCCCAGGCCCGAGCGCGGGCCGGACGCCATCCAGCGCACGTCGTTGGCGATCTTCATCAGTGCCGTGGCCAGGGTCTTGAAGGCGCCGTGGGCCAGGACCATCGCGTCGTGGCCGGCCAGCGCCATGAACTTGTTCGGCGCGCTCTTGAACTGCAGGCCGGTGCGCGACGAGATCTCGGCCGCGATGCGGTTGACGAATTCCGGGTGCGCGTTCAGGCCGGTGCCGACCGCGGTGCCGCCGGCCGCCAGCTGCAAGAGGCCCGGCAGGGTGGCCTTGATGGCTTGCTCGGCAAATTCCAGCTGGGCGACGTAGCCGGAGAATTCCTGGCCCAGCGTCAGCGGGGTCGCGTCCTGCAGGTGGGTGCGGCCGATCTTGACGATGTCGGCGAAGTCGCGCGCCTTCACTTCCAGCGTGCCGCGCAGCCTGGCCAGCGCCGGCAGCACTTCGCGCGCCACGGCGAAGGCAGCCGCCACGTGCATCGCGGTGGGGAACATGTCGTTCGAGGACTGGCCCATGTTGACGTGGTCGTTCGGGTGCAGCAGGCGCGCCTCGCCGCGTTCGCCGCCCAGCAGCTCGGAGGCGCGGTTGGCCAGCACCTCGTTCATGTTCATGTTGCTCTGGGTGCCGGAGCCGGTCTGCCACACGGACAGCGGGAATTCGCCGGGATGGCGGCCTTCCAGCACTTCCTCGGCGGCCTTGATGATGGCATCGGCCTTGTCCTGCGGGAGCTTGCCGAGCGAGCGGTTGACCGCGGCGGCGGCGCGCTTGACCTGGGCCAGCGCGGCCACCAGCTCGGGGGCCATCTTCTCGGTCGAAATATGAAAGTGATGCAGCGAGCGCTGGGTCTGCGCGCCCCACAACTGGCCGGCCGGGACTTCGATCGGGCCGAAGCTGTCCTTCTCAATCCTGTGTTCCATGTGGCGTCCTGTCTGTTTGACAAAAGGTAGGTATTAAAGAGTGTACCGCAACAGCCGTTAACGACGCTGAGGCTACGAATTCTCCATCCCATGCACCGCCCCTTTGAACGTTTCCTGACCGCCCTCGCTTTCACCAGTGCCTGTCTCGCGTCCGCCCATGCGGCCGAGCTGGGCGACGCCAGGGTGTCGTCCCACATCGGCCAGCAGCTGGTCGCCGACATCGAACTGGCCATGGTCGACGATCCATCGGCCCAGGTCGGCGTGCGCCTGGCCAGCCGGGAGGTGTACAACGGCGCCGGCATCGCCATGCCGTCCGTGCTGTCCAGCCTGAACCTGACGGTGATGCGGCGCGACGGCCGCCAGTTCCTGCACGTGACTTCGCTGCGCCCGGTCGACGCCGAGCACCTGCATCTCTACCTGGAGCTGAGCGACAAGGGCCAGCGCGCGGTGCGCCTGGTGACCTTGTGGCTGACGCCGGATCCGAATCCGGCACCGCCACCGCAGCCGGCGGCGGCGCCGGTGCCGGTGCCGGTGCCCGTCATACCGCCCGTTGCCGTGCCGGCAGCTGCGGCGGCGCCCGCGCCGCGGATGCAGCCCCGGGTGGCGCCGCAGGCCCAGCCGCTTAAGATGAGCGAGCCGAGGGCGCCCGGGGCCAAGGTCTCCGAGCTCAAGGCAGCCGATCCCAAGGCAGCCGACCCCAAGGCAGCCGACCCCAAGGCAGCCGATACCAGGGCGGCCGATCCCAAGCCGGCGCAGCCGAAGCTGCCCGCGGCCCTGCCTGTCACGCGCATCCAGCCGGTCCTGCCCGCCGCGCATGGCGATGCCGCCCCCGCCGCCTGCACGCAGCCGGCCCGCGGTGCCCAGGCCTGCAGCGCGCTCGACGCGAAGAACGCGGCCTTGCGCGCGCAACTGGGCAAGCTGGAAGAGAAGGTGAAGAACTTGCAGGCGACGCTGGGCATCGCTGCCGCACCCGCCGGGGCGGCGGCCGATGCGCCGGCCAAGCCGGCCACGATCGATGCCCGGACCATGCAGCAGGCGCAAAAGACGCAGGACGCGCACGACGCGCACACGGCGGCAGCCAAGGCGGTCAAGGCAGATGCGCAGCACAAGGCGGAGCCGGCCCCGGGCCAGGCCGGGCCCGCGGCTGCGCCGAAAGATGCCCACGCCGAGCCGCCGCACGAGGCTGCCAAACCGGAAGGCCCCGCCAAGCCGGACGCAGCGGCAAAGCCAGAGGAAGCCGCCAAGCCGGAGGAAGCCGCCAAGCCGGAAGAGGCCATCAAGCCGGAGGAAGCCGTCAAGCCGGAGGAAGCCGTCAAGCCGGCCGGCCCCAAGCCGATCCGCTCGATCAAGCCGCTGGTCGCGCACAAGCCGAAGACGCCGCCGCCGGACGACAGCCTGCCCTGGGGCGCGATCGGCGCCGGGCTTGCGCTGCTGGCGGCCCTCGGCGGCGGCGCGGCCTTTTTCATGAAGCGCCGCGGCGCCTCGCGCAACGTCGACATCCCGGCCGACCCGGGCCTGTTGGAGAAGCTGAAGCAGCGTTTCGCCGCCCGTAACCAGGCCCCGGCGCCGGCGCCGGACCGGGTCGAGAAAGTGGCCGAACCCAGCCTCGAATAGCCGCGCACAAACTTGTCTACACAAATTAAAAAGTTGCGTTATACTTAATCAAACGGCTCAGGTCCGGCGCAGCCACCACCGATAGCGTGGCGCGGGAACCGGATGATCGCTGAGGAAGCGCCTGATCCCGGAAGCGGTTTGCGTGCCGACAGTGCGCATGCAAACGCCGGATGCAACCGGCAAGAGGCGACGCCAGGAGATACCTGGTGATCGCGCTCCCCATTCACGAAAAACCCGCGCCGGCGCAAGCCGCGCGGGTTTTTTCATGCCGGAATCAAGACCGGCGCAGGCCGCCCACCAGCGGCGCCGCCAGCACCGCCAGCACCGCGATCGCCGCCGCCACATAAGCAATCTTGTCCAGGCCAAAGGCCGGGATCACGGCACCGCCGATGATCGCGCCGATGCCGATGCCGGCATTCGCCGCCGACACATTGGTCGTGCCGGCCAGCGCCTGCGAGTGCGGCGCCGACTGCATCACGCGCACCTGGCAGATTGGGAACAGCGCGGTGTAGGCGATGCCCCACAGGCCCAGCACGGCGCAGAAGGCCAGGCCGCCATGCGCCAGCGGCACGCTCAAGCCCATGCCGATCGCGAGCAAGCCGGCGAACAGCGCGGTCGCCCGCAGCGGCGCGCGGTCGACCGCACGGCCGCCCAGCCAGTTGCCGGCCAGGCCGATCGCACCGAAGCCCATCAGCCACCAGCCGACGTTGGCGGGCGCCACGCCGGCCAGGCGCTCGAGCATGTCGGCGAGGTAGGTGTAGGCAGTGAACATGGCCGTGAACACCAGCACCGACAGGCCGACGTTGCCCAGGAAGTAGGGATTCTTGAAAATGCGCGCCTGCTGGCCGAACTGTACCCGCTCGGATTTTTCCAGCGGCGGCATCAGGACCCACAGCGCCAGCGCCATCAGCAGCGACAGCAGGGCCAGGATCCAGAACGCGTTGCGCCAGCCGATGCCGTTGGCGGCCACCGTGCCCAGCGGGATGCCGAACAGCAGCGCCGCCGAGATGCCGAGATAGACCTTCGAAACGGCCTGGCCCGCCTTGTCCGGGCCGGCGAGCTGGCCGGCGCTCTCGCTCGCCGTGCCCCAGAACACCGGCAGCGCCAGCGCGGGAATGAAGCGGGCCAGGGCCAGTACCCAGATGTTCGGCGCCAGCGCGGCCAGCGCGTTCGACAGGGCGAACACGACCAGGATCGCCACGAACAGCGTCTTGCGGTCCAGGTGGGACAGCCCGGCCGTGAGCGGCGGACCGAACAGCATGACGGTGAAGGCGAACAGGGTCACCAGCTGGCCGGCGGCGGAGATCGAGATGTGCAGGTCGCGCGACAGCGCCGGCAGCAGGCCGACGATCAGGTATTCGGTGGTGACGATGACGAAGGCGGCCACCGCCAGGATCAGGATCGAGACGGCGGCGCCGGGCTTGGCGGATGTCGCGCCCAGTGCGGGTGAAAGTTGAGACATGGGATTCCAGCAAGATGAATGAAGGGCGCTATCGTATTCGAAAGGCGGTTTCCGATTTCGGGAGATTTTTCTATACTTAGCGGAATATTTTTCCGGAATAGATCATGCAAAGTACCGAACGCCTGAAAGGTGTCGAAGTGTTCGTCGCCGTGGCCCATGCCGGCAGTTTCGTCCGCGCCGCCGAGCGCCTGCACCTGACGGGTTCGGCGGTCGGCAAGACCATCGCCCGGCTGGAGGCGCGCCTGGGCGTGCGCCTGTTCGAGCGCACCACGCGGCGCCTGGCGCTGACCGAGGCCGGCGTGCGTTTCCACGCCGCCTGCGCCAGGGTGCTGGGCGAACTGGAAGATGCCGAACATGCGCTGGCCGACGACGGCGAAGCGCTGGCAGGGCGGCTGCGCATCGACTTGCCGGTGAGCTTCGGCCGGCTGCAGGTGCTGCCGCTGCTGCTGCCCTGGTTCCGGCGCCACCCGCGTTTGACCCCGGTCCTTTCCTTTACCGACCGCTACGTGGACTTGGGTGGGGAGGGCATCGACCTGGCGCTGCGCATCGGCGGGGTCGATGCCTGGCCGCCCTCGCTGGCGCAGCGCTACCTGGGGCAGGAGCGGAAGATCTTCTGCGCCGCCCCCGATTACCTGGCCCGGCATGGCGTGCCGGCGACGGCCGAGGCCTTGCTCGGCCACGCGGCCATCATCTACGGCCGTGCCGATGGCGCACCCAGCCCCTGGCTCATGCCCCAGGCCGACGGCCGGGTCGAGCAGCGCGCGCCCGAGCCCTATATGGTCGCAGGCAATGCCGAGGTCCAGCTGGAACTGGTGCTGGCGGGCCTGGGAATCGCGCAATTGCCGACCTGGCTGGTCGACGGCCACCTGGCAGGCGGCAGCCTGGTGACGGTGCTGCCCGACCTGGCGACGCCCGGCCTGCCGTTGCACCTGGTGTGGCCGAAGGGCAGGGAGCGGGTGCCGAAAGTCGGGCAACTGGTGAGCGCGCTGGAGGAGGCGCTGGTACCGGCGCTGGGCCGGGCCGCGCCAGGCCGGGCCGCGCCAGGCCGGGCCACGTGATCCTGCGGGCGCCGCGACAATCGTATTTGCAGGACAATGGCCGAGCAGCGCGGCGCTGGCCCGAGGGCGGCGCGCCTGTCGTCAGTCATCGATCAGAAAAACAAGGAGAGCGCATGAACCAGCCACTGTCCGACCCCAAGCTGCATGGTGACCTGTTTTCCGAACATTGTCCGTCGCGCGAGGTGCTCAAGCACGTGACCAGCCGCTGGGGCGTGCTGCTGCTGGTGGCGCTGGGCGAGGGCGCGTGCCGTTTCAGCGAATTGCGGCGCAAGGTCGGCGGGATCAGCGAGCGGATGCTGGCCCAGACCCTGCAATGGCTGGAGCAGGACGGTTTCGTGCAGCGCATCGCCAGGCAGGCGGCGCCGCCCCACGTCGAATACCGCCTGACGCCGCTGGGCAAGGAAATCAGCCAGAGGGTCAAGGAAGTCGCGGACTGGATCGAGCGCAACCTGGATGGCGTGCTGGCGGCAAAGGGCGTGCAAGCGGCATAGGCAAGAAAAAAACCCTGGACGCGGGGCGTGCAGGGTTTCGGTCGGGTGCCGGGCGGCCGGCAGGCGCTATCTATTAGTGTGCCGGGCGCATCGCGCGGTCGAGCTGGCCCATCCACGGTTCGGTGACGTCGCGCACGGCGCGGTCGTTGGCCATGATCTGCTTGAGCAGGGCGATCTTGCGCTTGCGCTGGTCGCCTTCGAGCGGCGGGACGCCGGCTTGCGCGGCGCTGCTCTGCCGCGCGCATTCGTTTTCCAAACGGGCGAAATCGTTCCAGTCCCCTTGCTGCGCTGCCAGCGCCATGCGGCCGGTCAGGGCAGCGATGTTTTCATACATTGCGAGGACGTCGTTGGAAGTCATGTTGTCACCTTGAGCACCGGACGGATTACCGGGTTTCTTTCATTTACGGATGGGCAAGGGAGAACTTTAGGGTTTTCGAAAGAAATTTTTAAAATTTTTTTCGACAAGTGATTTCCCCATCAAACGAACCTGGGCGTAATGATGGTGCTTGTAACTATACGCTCATTCGGGTGACCGGGAGCGCTCATTTGCGCGAGAACTTCCAGGCCCCACGCCGGTCGAAGCCGAGCGGGCCTGACAGTGATACAGTCGAGTGTTAGCAAACAAGCTGATTTGGAGCCAAGGAATCCCATGAAAACGAGCTGGACCCCTATCAAGACCGCCATCGTCCTGGCCCTGTGCGGCAGCCTCGGCGCCGCAGCGCCGGCCTTCGCCCAGGCCAACGCTCCCGTGAAACCCCAGGCGGCGGCGCCGGCAGGCACCGCCAACGCCACCATCCGCCCCGGCGACGATTTCTTTGCCTGGGCCAACGGCGACTGGCTGGCCAAGACCGACATCCCCGCCGACCGCAGCAGCTGGGGCGCGATGGCCGGCCTGGCGGAAGACACCAACCAGCGCATCGTCAAGTTGATCGAGGATGCTGCCAGGGACAAGGCCGGCAGCAGCGAGGCGCGCAAGGTCGGCGACTATTTCAGCGCCTACATGAACGAAGCCGCGATCGAAGCGAAGGGTGCCGCCCCGCTCAAGCCGCAGCTGGACAGGATCAGCGCCATCAAGGACAAGGCCGGCCTGACCCGCGCGCTGGGAGAGAGCCTGCGCGCCGACGTCGACCCGCTGAACAACACCGATTTCTTCACCGAGAACGTGTTCGGCCTGTGGGTCGCGCAAGGCCTGCACGACACCACCCGCAACATGCCCTACCTGCTGCAGGGCGGCCTGGGCATGCCGGACCGCGCCTACTATCTGGACAGCAGCGAGCGCATGGCCGGCCTGCGCAGCCAGTACCAGAAGCACATCGCGGCCATGCTCAAGCTCGCCGGCTACACGGATCCGGAAGCGCGCGCCGCCAAGGTCTTCGCGCTCGAAGTCGACATCGCCAACGGCCACGCCAGCCGCGCCGACTCGGCCGACGTGCTGAAAGCGGACAACAGCTGGACCGTCAAGGACTTCGCCGCCAACGCCCCGGGCCTGGACTGGAGCGCTTTCTTCAAGGCGGCGCAGCTGGGCGACCAGCAGAAATTCATCGTCTGGCACCCGTCTGCCATGACGGCCACGGCCGCGCTGGTCGACAAGATCGACCTGGCGACCTGGAAGGATTACCTGGCCTTCCACCGCATCAACCAGATGGCCAATGTGCTGCCGAAGGCGTTCGTGGACCAGCGCTTCGACTTCTATGGGAAGGCCCTGACCGGCACGCCGCAGCAATCGGTGCGCTGGAAGCGCGCGCTGGGCGCGACCAACGAGGCGATGGAAGAGGCGGTGGGCAAGCTGTATGTCGCTAAATATTTCCCGGCCGAGAACAAGGCCAAGCTGCAGCAGATGGTCGCCAACATCGTCGACGCCTTCGGAAAGCGCGTCGACAAGCTCGACTGGATGGCCCCGGCCACCCGCGCCCAGGCCAAGGAAAAGCTCAAGACCCTGTACGTCGGCGTCGGCTACCCGGACAAGTGGAAGTCGTACGCGGCCCTGAAGGTGGTTCCGGACGACGCTTTCGGCAACGCCGTGCGCGCCGAGCAATTCCACTACAAGGACGAGATCGCCAAGCTGCACGCCAAGCCGGACCGCACCGAATGGGCGATGCCGCCGCAACTGGTGAACGCGGTCAATCTGCCGCTGCAGAACGCGTTAAATTTCCCGGCCGCGATCCTGCAGCCGCCATTCTTCGACCCGAAGGCGCCGGACGCGGCCAACTACGGTTCGATCGGCGCCATCATCGGCCACGAGATCAGCCACAGCTTCGACGACCAGGGCTCGCAATTCGATGCCCAGGGCCGCCTGCGCGACTGGTGGACCAAGGAAGACATGGAGCATTTCAAGGCCGCATCAAGCAAGCTGGTCGCCCAGTACAACAGCTACAAACCCTTCCCGGACCTGGCGGTGAACGGCCAGCTGACGCTGTCGGAAAACCTGGCCGACCTGGCCGGCCTGGCGGCCTCCTACGATGCCTACCGGGCGGCAGGTGGAAAGAACGCCAGCGACGAGGGCGACCGCCAGTTCTTCACCGGCTATGCCTCGAGCTGGCGCAACAAGGCGCGCGAAGCGGCCGAGCGGCGCGGCATCCTGACCGACGGCCACGCGCCGCCGCAGTACCGCACCGCCACCGTGCGCAACCTGGACGCCTGGTACAAGGCCTTCGACGTGCAACCGGGCCAGGCTCTGTACCTGCCGCCCGAGCAGCGTGTACGGGTTTGGTAACTACGGGTCTGGTAATTTATAAGGGGTAACGGACGCCAGCGATAGAAATGGCAGGCCTACAATGGCCTTGAGTACATTTCTTCGCTGGTGGCCCATGCACCCGGATTTTCTCGACATCAAGCGGCCCAGGCTGCATCAGGATCCGCATATGGGACAGGACATCGACGGCATCGCCGACCACGACGATTTCCGCGACATCACACAGCGCACGCTGCACCACTACGACTCGGTGGCGCCGCGCTTCTTCGCCGGCACCATCGACCACGACGTCAGCCAGAACATCGCGGCCCTGCTCGGCGCGATCGAGGCGGAAGCGCCCTGGACCCTTCTCGACCTCGGCTGTGGTCCGGGACGCGACCTGAAGACCTTCCGGGAAATGGGCCACCGCGCCATCGGCCTGGACGGCAGTGCCGAGTTCGTCCAGATGGCAACGGCTTACAGCGGCTGCGAAGTCTGGCAGCAGAATTTCCTCGACCTCGACTTGCCGGACGATATGTTCGACGGCATCTACGCCAACGCCTCGCTGTTCCACGTGCCGCGCAGCTTGCTGCCCAAGGTGCTGGGCGAATTGCATGCGGCGCTGAAGCCGGGCGGGGTGCTGTTCAGCTCGAATCCACGCGGAAATAATGAAGAAGGCTGGAATGGCCCGCGCTGGGGCAGTTTCCACGACTACGCAGCCTGGGAAGGCCATGTGACAGCCGCCGGCTTCGATCCGCTGCACCATTACTACCGGCCGGAAGGATTGCCGCGCGACCAGCAACCCTGGCTGGCCAGCGTCTGGCGCAAGCCGAAAAAATAGTACGCTTTTGTTAAGCGGCGAACCGAATTGCGGTCGCAATCGGTTCATGATGGACACATACCGTTCGAACACGAACGGCATTCACCGACACAGGAGGAATTATCATGAACGACGATCAAATCAAAGGCAAAGCCAAAGACATCGGCGGCAAGATCCAGGAAGGCTTCGGTAAAGCCGTCGGTAGCAGCGAACAGCAGGCCAAGGGCCTGAGCAAGCAAGTCGAAGGCAAGGTGCAGGAAAAAGCCGGCGACCTGAAGGACGTGGTTGACAAAGGCAACCGCTGATCCCAGCTTGCATCATCAAACAGCCGCCTCGTGCGGCTGTTTTTATGTCATCGATCCGCGGCTGCGCTATGTGCGTGCGCTAACTGAGCAATATGCCGGGGATGAGTAAGATGACATCAAACGTGGCCATGGGGCACACGTCATCACTGAACTGAAAGGAGATCACCATGAATTCGGATCAAATCGAAGGCAAGGCAAAGGACATCGGCGGCAAGATCCAGGAAGGTTTCGGTAAAGCCATCGGCAGCAAGGAGCAGGAAGCCAAGGGCCTGGCCAACCAGGTCGAAGGCAAGACGCAAGAGAAAGTTGGCGACCTGAAGGATGTGGTCGGCAAGGACTGATTCAAGCCGCGCAATAAAAAACAGCCGCTTCAAGCGGCTGTTTTCATTTTTACCACAAGGATTACTTCGCCTCGGTCCCGCCCAGGTTCTTCTTGAAGAAGGCCTCGATCATGCCGTACACGTGGCGCTGGCCGGCACGCGACGAAATGCCGTGCTTGGCGCCAGGGTAGGTCATCAGTTCGAAGCGCACGTTGCGGTTCACCAGCGCATCGATCATGCGCGTCGAGTTGGTGAACAGCACGTTGTCGTCGGCCATGCCGTGCACCAGCAGCAGCGGCGACTTCAGGCCGTCCAGGTGGGCGAACACGCCGCTCTGGGCATACGCTTCCGGATTGCCCTTGGGCGTCGCGCCCACGAACTGCTCGGTGTAGTGGGTGTCGTACAGCGACCAGTCGGTCACCGGCGCCACCGACACGCCCATCGCGATCTTGTCGGAACCCGCCTCCAGCAGGCGCAGCGTCATGAAGCCGCCGTAGCTCCAGCCGAACACGCCGACCCGCTTCGGATCGACGAAGCCCTGCTGCGCCAGCCAGTCGACGCCGGTCAGCTGGTCTTCGACTTCATGCTTGCCCAGGTTGCCGTAGATGACGTCGGTGAACACGCGCTCGCGGCGCGAGGAACCGCGGTTGTCCAGCGTGAACACCACGAAGCCCTGCTGCGCCATGTACTGCTTGAACATATTGCCCCAGCCGCGGGTCACTTGCTGCGAGTGCGGGCCGCCGTAGACGAACAGGAATACCGGATAGCGCTTGGCCGGATCGAAATTGGCCGGCTTGATCATCGAGTAGTACAGGTCCTGGCCATCGTGCGCCTTGATCTTGCCGAATTCGGTCGGCAGGTGATCGGCCATGTATTTGGCGTACGGGTGGTTGCCGGTCACTTCATTGTGCTCGAGCCACTCGACCATGGAACCGTCGGCGCGGCGGATCGACACTTGCGGCG
>CAJYQM010000276.1 GCA_913777025.1 uncultured Massilia sp.
GGCGCGCAGCGCGATGCCCTCTTCCAGGATCTTCGCGCCCTCATTGACCAGCGCGTAGACCAGGCGTTCGACGATTTCCTCGTCGCCGATCACGCGGCGCTCGATGCCGAGCTCGGCCGAATGCCGCACGATCATGTCGTCGACCAGCGCCGAGGGATGCGGCGTGCGCTCGCCCGCCGCATAGTCGTACCAGCCGGCGCCGGTCTTCTGGCCGAAGCGGCCCTGTTCGCACAGCAGGTCGGCTGTCTTCGAATATTTAACGTCGGGCATCTCGGCGGCGCGGCGCTTGCGGATCGCCCAGCCGATGTCGTTGCCGGCCAGGTCGCCCATGCGGAACGGCCCCATTGCGAAGCCGAAGGCCTCGATCGCGCGGTCGACCTGCTGCGGCAGCGCGCCCTCGTCCAGCAGGAAGCCGGCCTGGCGCACATACTGTTCCACCATGCGGTTGCCGATGAAGCCGTCGCACACGCCGGCCACGACGCCGGTCTTCTTGAGCTTTTTCGACAGCGCCAGCGCCGTGGCCAGCACGTCCTTGCCGGTTTGGGCGCCGCGCACGATTTCCAGCAGCTTCATCACGTTGGCCGGGCTGAAGAAATGCAGGCCGATCACGTCCTGCGGCCGCGCGGTGAAGCCGGCGATCCGGTCCAGGTCCAGCGTCGAGGTATTCGAGGCCAGGATCGCGCCGGGCTTCATCGCGGCGTCCAGCTGGCGGAACACGCTTTCCTTGACCGACAGGTCTTCGAACACGGCTTCGACCACGATGTCGGCCGGGGCGATGTCGGCGATGGCCAGCGTGCCGCGGATCAGGCCGATGCGCTGTTCAAGCTTGTCCTGGGTCAGCTTGCCCTTCCTGACCGTGTTCTCGTAATTCTTGCGGATGGTGCCCAGGCCCTTGTCCAGCGCTTCCTGCGTCGTTTCCAGGATCGTGACCGGGATGCCGGCATTCGCGAAATTCATGGCGATGCCCGCGCCCATGGTGCCGGCGCCGACCACGGCCGCCGCCCTGATCTCGCGGATGGGCGTGTCGGCCGGCACGTCCGGCACCTTGCCGGCGGCGCGTTCGGCAAAGAAGGCGTGGCGCAGGGCCTTGGATTCCACGGTCTCGGCCAGCTGCATGAAGCGCTCGCGCTCGAATTTCAGGCCTTCCTCGATCGGCATCGTGCTTGACGCGGCGACCGCTTCCAGGCAGGCCAACGGCGCCGGGAACGGCCCTGCCGCGGCGGCGATCTTCTGGCGCGCCGCACCCAGGAAAGCGTCCAGGTCCGGCTGTTCGACCTGGCGCTCGCGCACCTTCGGCAGCGGGCGGATATCCGCGATGCGGTTCGCGAACGCGACCGCGCCCTCGACCAGGTCGCTGCCCGCAGGCAGCAGGTCGTCGAACAGCAGCGTGCCCGCCAGCTTTTCGGACGCCACCGGCGCGCCGGACACGATCATCTCCAGCGCGGGCTGCAGGCCCAGCACGCGCGGCAGGCGCTGGGTACCGCCGGCGCCGGGCAGCAGGCCCAGCTTCACTTCCGGCAGCGCGATCTGGGCGCCGGGCAAGGCCACCCGGTAGTTGGCGCCCAGCGCCAGTTCTAGGCCGCCGCCCATGCACACGGTGTGGATCGCCGCCACGACCGGCTTGTTCGACTCCTCGACGGTCTGGATCAGCGTGTGCAGCGTCGGCTCGGTGAGCGCCTTGGGCGAATTGAACTCGCGGATGTCGGCACCGCCCGAAAACGCCTTGCCGGCGCCGGTGATGACGATGGCTTTCACGCCATCGTCGAGCTGGGCGCGCCGCAGCGCCTCGACCGCGGCCGTGCGCGTGGCCAGGCCCAGGCCGTTGACGGGCGGGTTGTTCAGGGTGATGACGGCTACGTTGTCCAGGACCTGGTAATCGGCGCTCATGGGTCTCCTTGTCGGGTGATGGATCGATCCGCTCACTATACCCCATCGCGCCGATAAAAAGTACGGTCGTATTATTCTGCCGCTACCTGATGCTCGCGGTACTGTTCACGCAACCTGTTCTTCTGAATTTTGCCCGTGCCACCGATCGGCAACGCATCGACGAACACGACGTCGTCCGGCATCCAGAAGCGCGCCACCTTGCCGTCGAACCAGCCGAGCAAGGTCTCGCGCGACAGGTCCGCCCCCGGCTTGCGCACCACGACCAGCAGCGGTCGCTCATCCCATTTCGGGTGTTTCACGGCGATGCAGGCCGCCTGCAGCACGGCCGGATGCGCCATCGCGATGTTTTCCAGGTCGATCGAGCCGATCCATTCGCCGCCGGATTTGATGACATCCTTGCTGCGGTCGGTGATCTGCATGAAGCCGTCCGGGTCGATCGTGGCCACGTCCCCGGTCGGGAACCAGCCGCCCTGCAGCGGATCGCCGCCTTCGCCGCGGAAATAGCTCGCCAGAATCCACGGTCCCTTCACCAGCAGGTGACCGGCGCTGCGTCCATCCCAGGGTAACTCGGCGCCCTCGTCGTCGACGATCTTCATGTCGACGCCGAAGATCGCATGGCCCTGCTTCTGCAGGATGGCACGCTGCTCGTGCACCGGGAGGTCACGGTGCCGGGCCAGCAAGCCGCCCGTGGTACCGAGCGGGGACATTTCCGTCATGCCCCAACCGTGGATCACTTGCACATTGAAGCGGTCGATCAGCGTGTCCATCATTGCCGGCGGACAGGCCGAGCCGCCGATCACGGTGCGGCGGAAGGTCGAGAACTGCAAGTTGTTCTGCAACGCGTAGTTGACCAGGCCCAGCCAGACGGTCGGCACGCCGGCCGAAAAGGTGACGCCCTCGCCCTCGAACAAATCGTACAGCGACTTGCCGTCCAGCCGCGCGCCCGGCAGCACCATCTTCGCGCCGCACAGCAGCACCGAATAGGGCAAGCCCCAGGCATTCACGTGGAACATCGGCACCACGGGCAACACGGTGTCCGCCGCGCTGACGTTCAGCACGTTCGGCAGCGCCGCCGCATAGGCGTGCAGGACGGTCGAGCGGTGCGAATACAGCACGCCTTTCGGGTTGCCGGTCGTGCCCGAGGTGTAGCACAGCGAGGCGGCGGCGTTTTCGTCGAACACCGGCCAGGTCCAGGCGTCGGCGGCGGCCTGGTCGACGGCGTCGAGCAAGTCTTCGTAACACAGCAGGCCCGGGATCGCCGTCGAGGCGGGCATGTGGGCGCGGTCGCTCATCAGCACGAAGCCGCGGACCGTCGGGCAGGCAGGTGCGATCGCTTCGACGAGCGGCAGGAAAGTGATATCGAAGAACAGCAGCTGGTCCTCGGCATGGTTGACGATCCAGGCGATCTGCTCGGGATGCAGGCGCGGATTGATCGTGTGCAGCACCGCGCCGGAACCGGACACGCCATAGTAGAGCTCGAGATGACGATAGCCGTTCCAGGCCAGCGTGCCGACCCGCTGTCCCATCGCCACACCCTGCGCGGCGAGCGCCAGGGCCAGCGTGCGGGCGCGCCGCTCGCAATCGCGGTAGGTGCTGCGATACAGTGCGTCGTGCAAGTCGGGCTCGATCCTGCGCGAGACGATCTCGCCACTGCCATAATGCCGTGCGGCAAACTGGATGATGCTCGAGATCATCAGCGGCTGGTGCATCATCTGGCCCATCAGCGGGCTCTGCTCTAGTGTCATGCTCTCCTCCATCGGGTCAAGGGCAGTGTCGGGCGCCGGCTCGGCAGGCGTCAATGGATTTCGATGCTGCAGCGCCGCATGAAGCGTTACCGAATGTAACGCGCTTTGGACGCACGCATGCGTGACCATAGAATCGCGCCGCTTACGGTAGAATCCGTGCATTCTCACGAAAGACCGACCTGAAGGACGCACCCATTACTGCTGACGACCTGCCCCTGGACAATGCCTTCGTCGAGTTGCCGCCCGCGTTTTATACGCACCTGAGGCCGACGCCGCTGCCCGCGCCCCACTTCGTCGCGGCGAGCGCGTCCGCCGCGGCGCTGGTCGGACTCGATGCTGCCGACCTCGCGAAGGACGACTTTGTTGCCGTGTTCACCGGCAACCAGGTGCCGCCGCGCGCCAAACCGCTGGCGGCCGTGTATTCCGGCCACCAGTTCGGCCACTGGGCCGGCCAGCTCGGCGACGGCCGCGCCATCCTGCTGGGCGAACTGGCCACCCCGAACGGCCCGATGGAACTGCAACTCAAGGGTGCCGGCATGACGCCGTATTCGCGCATGGGCGATGGCCGCGCCGTGCTGCGCTCTTCGATCCGCGAATTCGTGTGCTCGGAAGCGATGGCCGCGCTCGGCATACCGACGACGCGCGCGCTGATGGTGACGGGCTCGACCAAGAACGTCATCCGCGAAACCGTCGAGACCGCCGCGGTGGTGACGCGCATGGCGCCCAGTTTCGTACGCTTCGGTTCCTTCGAGCACTGGCGCTACAACGACAAGCCGGACGAGCTGCGCGTCCTGGCCGACTACGTCATCCAGAATTTCTATCCGGAACTCGCCGGCGCCCAGAGTCCCTATCTTGCCCTGCTGGAAGAGGTCACGCGCCGCACCGCGCGCATGATCGCGCACTGGCAGGCGGTCGGCTTCATGCATGGCGTGATGAACACCGACAATATGTCGATCCTGGGGCTGACGCTGGATTACGGCCCCTTCGGCTTCATGGAAGCCTTCGACGTCGACCATATTTGCAACCACACCGACCAGGGCGGCCGCTACTCGTACGCGAACCAGGTGCCGGTCGGCCACTGGAACTGCTATGCGCTGGCCAACGCCCTGCTGCCGCTGATCCAGGATGCCGAGGCGGCCCAAACCGCGCTCGAAGTCTACGTCGATGCCTATGGCGAGAAGTTCGACGAACTGCTGCACGCCAAGCTGGGCCTGGCAACCGCGCGGGACGACGACAAGGCGCTGTTCGACGCCATGTTCAAGCTGATGCAGGAGAACCACGTCGACTTCACCCTGTTCTTCCGCCGCCTGAGCGGCTTGCGCCTGCAGGTACCGGATGCCGATCGCGAGCGATCCGACATGCCCTTGCGCGACCTGTTCCTGGACCGCCCGGGCTTCGACGCCTGGGCTGCACAGTACCGCGAGCGTCTGCGCCTGGAAGCCAGCGACGACGCCGCCCGTGGCGAGGTCATGAACAAGGTCAACCCGAAATACATATTGCGCAACTATCTGGCCCAGGTTGCGATCGAAAAGGCACAGAACGGCGATTTCACCGAGGTGAACCGCCTGCTGGCCGTGCTCGAGCGGCCGTTCGACGAACAGCCTGGCAACGAATCCTACGCGGCCCTGCCGCCGGATTGGGCATCCCACCTCGAGGTGAGCTGCTCATCCTGACTATCCAATAGAGACAGTGACATCATGACTGAAAAAGTAACGAAGACCGACGCCGAATGGCGTGCCCAGCTGGACCCGATGGAATACCAGGTGACCCGCCACGCGGCGACCGAACGCGCCTTCACCGGCAAGTTCTGGGACCACCACGAGCACGGCATCTACCACTGCGTGTGCTGCGACACCCCGCTGTTCGAATCCGACGCCAAGTTCGAATCCGGCTGCGGCTGGCCCAGCTATTTCCGTGCGCTGGACCCGGC
>CAJYQM010000277.1 GCA_913777025.1 uncultured Massilia sp.
CCGAGGTCGGCTACCGCATCCGGCAGGCGGCGGTGAAGGGCGTGGCGAAGCGGGTGCGCAGCCGCGCCGCGCCGCCCTTGCCGCGCGCCCGGACCTTCAACGTCGCCGCAGGTGGGGCCACCTCGCCCGCCATGTCGCCGCTCGAGCGCGAAGCCCTGCTGGCCGACGCTGACAGCATTTGCGCCGGCCACGTGGTGCTGTTCGCCGACCGCCGCTTCGACGTCGGCATGCCGCCCGTCTGGAACCGCGACCCGGACACCGGCGTCGTCGGCCCCGCCATCTACGCCGGCGACATCGCCGTGGCCAATCCCGAGCAGGTCGGCGACATCAAGCACGTGTGGGAACTGAACCGCCACCTGCACCTGGTGCGCCTGGCGCAGGCCTGGACCATGACGAATGACGTCGCCTGGCTGCACGCATTGCACCACCAGCTGCGCAGCTGGCTCGACCAGTGCCCGCCGCTGACCGGTCCAAACTGGGCCAGCTCGCTGGAAATGGGCATCCGCCTGATCAACTGGAGCCTGGTGTGGCAACTGGTCGGCGGCGAAAACAGCGGCCTGTTCGCCGGCGAGGATGGCCAGCGCCTGCGCGCCGACTGGCTGGAATCGATCCACGCCCACTACAGCACCATCGCGCGCCACCTGTCGCGCCACTCGTCGGCCAACAACCACCTGATCGGCGAGCTGGCCGGCCTCTATGTCGGCGCTTCGGTGTGGCCGTGCTGGAAGGCGTCCTCCGACTGGCAGGAGCAGGCACGGCAGGAACTCGAGCACGAGGCGCAAATCCAGTTCTCGCGCGACGGCGTCAACCGCGAGCAGGCCTTCGCCTACCACGTGTTTTCCTCGGAATGCCTGTTCGTGGCCGGCCTGGTCGGCCAGGCCTGCGCCGGGCCGCGCGAGCAACCCTTCTCGCGCGCCTACTGGGCCAGCCTGCAGCGCGCGCTGCGCTTCCTGCGCTCGGTGCGCGACGTCGGCGGCAACGTGCCGATGGTGGGCGACGCCGACGACGGCATCGCCTTCCGCCTGGACGCGCCGGGCGGCGACCGTGCCGCCCAGCTGCTGGCGCTGGGCGACGCCGTGCTGCGCCGCATCGAACCCCAGCACCTGGGCGTGCGCTGGCTGCTGCACACGCTGCCCGGCCAGCGTCCGGAAGCCGACCCGCACGAATCGGACACCGGCTGGGCCTTCCCCGACGGCGGCTACCTGCTGTTCGGTTCCCATTTCGGCGAGGCCGACGAAATCAAGGGCATGGTCGATTGCGGCCCGCTGGGCTACCTCGGCATTGCGGCCCACGGCCATGCCGACGCGCTGGCCCTGACGCTGTCGGTGGGCGGCGAGGAATGCCTGGTCGATCCCGGCACCTATTCTTACTGGCAAGAAAACAAGTGGCGCGATTACTTCCGCGGCACCTCGGCCCACAACACGGTGCGCATCGACGGACTCGACCAGTCGGTGTCGGGCGGGCGCTTCATGTGGCTGAAAAAGGCGCAGGCCTCGATCGAGCGCATGCCGCAGTCGCCGCATGAATTCGACTTCCGCGGCTCGCACGACGGCTACGCGCGCCTGGCCGACCCGGTGCGCCACATGCGCACGGTGCGCTTCGATGCCGCGAGCTCGACCCTGGTGGTACGGGATGAAATTGCTGCAAAGAAACATCACCAGGTCGAATTGTTCTGGCACTTCGCCCCAGGCCTGAGCGTGCGCCTGGACAGTTCCGGCCTGCACGTGCGCGGTAAACGCTTCGCCCTGCAGATGCATGCGCAGGGCGCCGACCTCAGCATGGAACTGGTGCGTGCCAACGAAAATCCACCGCTCGGCTGGTATTCGCGCAGCTATGAATCCAGGCAGCCATGCGACGTGCTCAAGATCAGCACCGTATCGTCCGCCGTTCCAGTCGAGTGCAGGTTTACAATAACGTTTTTTTAACGATTCGAGGCGGGATCCGTTTCTCGAGCTGCAAGGAGTGATGTTGGGACAGGTTTGGGGGGAAGAAGCGTCATGCTGATCTATCTTGTTGCGGGGGCCAGGCCGAACTTCATGAAGATCGCGCCGATCGTGCGTGCACTGCAGGCACAGCAAATCCTTTCCTACAAGATCATCCACACCGGCCAGCATTACGACCACGACATGAACGAGGTGTTCTTCGAAGAGCTCGGCATCCCCCGCCCGGACGTGTCCATGGCCGCCGCCGGCGGCAGCCATGCCGAGCAGACCGCGAAGATCATGATTGGCTTCGAGCAACTGTGCGAGGCCGGACACCCGGATGCGGTGCTGGTCGTCGGCGACGTGAATTCCACGCTGGCCTGCTCGATCGTGGCGAAAAAGATGAACATCCCGGTCGCCCACGTCGAAGCCGGCCTGCGCAGCTTCGACATGCGCATGCCCGAGGAAATCAACCGCCTGGTCACCGACAGCATCGCGGACTGGTTTTTCGTCACCGAGCCGTCGGCGGTCGAACACCTGCGCCGCGAAGGCAAGCCGGCGCAGGCGATTCATTACGTCGGCCATGTGATGGTCGACAACGTGCTGTACCAGGCAGACAAGCTGGCGCAGGCCGACACCCCGGGGTCCGAGACCGGCGCCTGGAAGGCGGCACGCCGCGCCGCCGGCCAGCGCTACGGCGTGGTGACACTGCACCGGCCGAGCAACGTCGATGTGCCCGAGACCCTGGCCCGCATCGCCGGGGCCCTGAAGCAAATCGCGCAAGCGCTGCCGCTGATGTTGC
>CAJYQM010000278.1 GCA_913777025.1 uncultured Massilia sp.
GATCTACACCACAGGATACACTCTTTCCCTACACGACGCTCTTCCGATCTCCCGCATCGCCCAGCCTGCCCTCGCCCTCGGGCCTGGACGACTACAAGACCCAGGTCGCCCACCACGTCATCGAACACAATCCGGGCCGCAGCTACGACGGCATCCTGCCGCCGCTGCTGCCGGCCATCGTCGTGCTGCGCATCACGGTCGACCGCGACGGGCAGCTGCAGGACGTCGTGGTGCAGCGCTCGCGCGACCCGGATGCCTCCGCGGTGGCGGTGGCGTCGATGCGGCGCAGCGCACCGCTGCCGCGCCCGCAAGAACTGGCAAGCGCCACCGGCAACCTGAGCTTTTCCGAAACCTTCCTGTTCGCGGACCATGAACGCTACCAGCTGCGCAGCCTGGCAGCGCCGCAGGCGTCGGAATGAGCGGCACGGCGCTTTCATGTCCCCGCTACCGCGGCGGCCGTGAAGGCCTTGGACATCGAGCCGATGCGTAAGCGCGTGCGCCGCATGTCGGGGACGCCCCAGAGTACCGCGCCGCTCAACACGTCGTCGCGCACGACATCCCGGATCAGGGCTTCGGCCTACGCGGCATACGGCGCGGCGGCTTGCGCGGCGTGCATTCCTGCCGCGGCCGCTGACCGGCTCAGCCAGGCACCGCGCGCGTGCGCGCCGCCATGTAGCGGCCCGGCGGCGCGCCCAGCATCTTGCGGAACATCGTCACGAAGCTGCCCGCGCTCTCGTAGCCCAGCTGGTCCGAGACTTGCTGGATGGTCGAACCCTTGGCCAGCAGCTGCAATGCGAGCATGATCTTCAGCTGCTGGCGCCAGCGGCCGAAACTCATGCCCGTCTCGCGGCCGATCAGGCGCGCCAGCGTACGTTCGCTCAAGCCGGCGCGGGCGGCCCAGTCGGCCATCGTGCCGCGGTCGGCGGGATCGGCCATGATCATGTCGACCACGCCGCGCAGGCGCCGGTCGGACGGCATCGGCAGGTGCAGCTTGCCGGGCGGCGTGATGGCAATCTCATCCAGCAACAAGCCCACCAGGCGCCCATCCATGCCATCTTGCGCATAATGCACCAGCAGATGCGCGCAACGGACCATGAGTTCACGCAACAACGGCGTCGCCGACAGCGTACAGCTGGCTTGCGGCAAATCCGGCGCGCTTGCCGGATCGATGAAAGCGTTGTAGCCCTCGATGCTGCCGGCAGCGCTGATGCGGTGCCGGACACCGCCCGGTATCCACATCGCGCTTTGCGGCGGCACGATCCACAAACCGCCCTCCAGTTCGCAGGCAAGCACGCCGCGCAGGGTCAGCAGCAACTGGCTGCGGTCGTGATGGTGAAAATCGATTTCCACCTTGCCCAGATTGTCCGTCACGAAGCCGTAGGTGACCACCGGCCGCGCGACCGTGTCCGGGTCGATCCAGTCGTCAGGCGAACTCAGGTGACTCAATACAGGCATGGCAATTCAGGGTAGGCGTGGCATCGATTGGCAGGATTTCAAAATATTTTGGCAATCCTACCCAATGTAGTCAACCGTAAAGACTTTTACCATGGTCATCCATGGCGCCGGGTTCGCGCGCCGTCCCGAGGAGAAGGATATGGATTCATCGCATACAGGCAGTGTCCCGGCCGAGACCGATCGTCCCGGCTGGTTCACGCAGACACTGACACAGTTGTTCATGAAAAACGCCCAGGTCGTGGACCGCGAGCGCGTCGCCGACCGCTTCCACCTGGTCACGCTCGAAAGCCCGCAATTCCAAGGCTTCGACTGGATTCCCGGCCAGAAGCTGCAGGTCCGCATCGGCAGCGGCCTGGCCACGCGCACCTATACGCCGATCGAATGGGATGCGGAAAACGGCCGCACGCGCATTCTCGGCTATGCCCATGGCAATGGTCCTGGCAGCGCCTGGGTCGTGGGCGTGGCGCGCGGCGAAGCCTGCCACGTGTTCGGGCCGCGTGCCTCGCTCGACCTGCGCGGCGCGATCGGCCCGGTCGCCGTGATCGGCGACGAGACCTCGATCGGCCTGGTGCACGCGCTGGCGCAGCACCCGGAGCGGCAGGTACGCGGCCTGCTGGAAGTCGATGACGGCGCGCGCGTGCGCCAGGCCGTGGCGCGGCTCGGCCTGCGCGACGTCGATGGCTTCGAACGGCAACCGGACCACAGCCACATGGAGGCGCTCGTCGACCTGCTGCCCGCGCTGGCCGCCGCCGGCACCTGCTTCGTCCTGACCGGCAAGGCGGCGTCGATCCAGCGCGTGCGGCGCGTGCTCAAGGACTTGCAGGTGCCGTCCGGCCGCCTGGCCGCCAAGGCTTACTGGGCGCCGGGCAAGACCGGGCTGGATTGATGCCCGGCCGGCTCAGCTCGCGCTCGGCCGCACCAGTCCCTGCGCCTTGCGTCCGCCCGGCATCGCCGACAGCAGGATGCCCGGCACGCGGTCGCCCTGCAGCGTGACTTCGAAGGTCATCAGTTCGTCGCGGCGGAAGGCGTGCACGGTGACGGTGTCGCCGACGCGGTAGCGCGCGAACAGCTGATCCAGGTTGCACGGGTTGCCGTTCACGCGCAGGCCGTCGACGGCCACCAGGATGTCGCCCGACGACAGGCCGGCCTGGTGCGCCGCCCCGCCCTCGTGGACTTGCGTCAGCTTGGCGCCGCCGTTGTCGCGGCCGATACCGGCGTCCAGCGAGGGCTTGCCGTTCTTGCGCTCGTCGGTGAGCTTGATGCCGAACGGGGCGTACAGCTTGGCCAGCGGGATGTCCTCGGTACCGCGGATATAGCGCTCGAAGATCGACTTCAGGCGCACACCCGAGACCTCCTCGAACAGCGCCTCGACGTCCCTCTCGGTCACGCCGCGCGCGCCGCTGCCGTCCTTGGCATAGAAGTCGCGGCCATAGCGCTCCCACAGCGCGCGCATCACGTCGTCCAGCGACTTCGCGCCGCCGGTCTTGGCGCGGATGGTCAGGTCGAAGGCCAGGCCCACCAGCGAACCCTTGGTGTAATAGCTGATGATGGCATTCGGCGCGTTCTCGTCCTGGCGGTAGTATTTGCTCCAGGCGTCGAAGCTCGATTCGGCCACGCTCTGCTTGGTGCGGCCGCTGCCGCGCAGCACGCTGCCCACGGTCTTGCCCAGCAATTTGAGGTAGGTCGCTTCGCTGATGATGCCGCTGCGGACCAGCATCAGGTCGTCGTAGTAGCTGGTAAAGCCTTCGAACAGCCACAGCAGCGGCGTGTAGTTCTCGACCTGCAGGTCGTAGGGCGCGAACACGGCCGGCTTGATGCGCTTGACGTTCCAGGTGTGGAAGTACTCGTGGCTGCACAGGCCCAGGAACTTGGTATAGCCCTCGTTCGGCTCGGCCGTTTTTGGCGCCGCCGTGGTCGGCAGGTCGGCGCGCGCGCAGATCAGCGCGGTCGAGGCGCGGTGTTCGAGGCCGCCGTAGCCGTCGCCGACCGCCATGGTCAGGAACACGTAGCGGTCCATCGGCGCCTTCCTGGTCTTCGGCTCGAAGAAGGCGATCTGGGTTTCGCAGATGGCTTTCAGGTCTTGCTGCAGGCGCGCCATGTCCAGGTTCGGCACGCGGCCGGTGATGACGATGTCGTGCTGCACGCCATGCGCCTTGAAGGAGCCCAGCGCGAAATCGGCCATCTCGACCGGGTGGTCGATCAGTTCGTCGTAATCGCCGGCGATGTAGGTGCCGAAGCCGTAGCGCTTGGCGCCCAGCTCGGGCAGCGAGGTGGCCACGCGCCAGTCGCTGGCCGCCGGATCGGACGGGCGCTGGATGTCGACCTGGTGCGGCATGTGTTCCTGGCCCAGCACGCGCAGGAACACGCTGGTGCCGTTGAAGAAGCCGTGGGTCTGGTCGAGGTGGGCGGCGCGCACCGACAGGTCCCATGCATAGACTTCATAGTGCAGGCTGAGCGGGCCGGCGACGGGCGCGGCCTGCCACGAATGTTTATCGAGCTTGGTCAGCGCCACCGCCTCGCCACCGGATTCGGCGCGGATGCGCACGATGTTGCGCGCGAATTCGCGGATCATGTAGCTGCCCGGGATCCACGCCGGCAGCGCGAACACCTGGCCCTCCGCGCTTGGTGCGGCCACGGTGACGGTGACGTTGAAAAGGTGCGCCGCCAGGTCCTTGGGCACGATGGTGTACTGGAGGCCTGCCTGTTTTTTTGAAGTCGTTTTTTTCATGGTTATGAACAATCTCTCTCCGATGCGCCGTAGTGTAATCGGATTCTTCAGCAAGAGGTGGCTCAAACCATCGATAGATCGGCGGGTGTGTCGATATCGAGAAAGATGCCGGCATCAAGCACCGGAACTTCGGTGACGGGGCAGGTCTGCAGCAGGCGGCGCGCGCCCTGCTCGCCTTCCAGGGCCAGCAGCGCGTCCAGGTGGAGGCGGCCGAAACCGACCGGATTGCCGCGCCGGCCATCCATGACGGGTGCGGCGATGCCGGCGCCTGCCGCCAGGGCATCGCGCAGGGCCGCCAGCGTGGCGGGCGCCACGTACGGCATGTCGCCCAGCGCCACCAGCCAGGCCTGGGCTTGCGGCAGCGAATGGCGCAGCGCATGGGTCAGCGATGCCGCCATGCCGCTGTCCGCATCCGGGCAGACGGTGAGCTCGCAGCCGAGCGCCGCCAGTTGCGCACCCACGCCGCCATCCTCGGGCGGCACCACGGCGATCACGCGCCCGAACGCCGCCAGCAGATTGCGCGCGCTGGCCAGGACGACCAGGTCGCCGTCGGGCAGGGATTGGAGCAGCTTGTTGCGCCGCCCCTGGGGGTCGAAGCGGCGCCCCCGGCCGGCGGCCATCAGGATTGCGACCGGGGACGCCGTCATGCGGGTTTATTCCTTCAGCGTGGCCAGCTTCTTCTCGAGCGTGGCCTGGTCGACCGCGCCCGGGATGCGCGAGCCGTCCGAGAAGAAGATCGCCGGCGTGCCCTGGATCTTCATCTGCTGCCCCAGGGCCAGCACCTTGTCGTTCGGGGTCTGGCAGTTGGCCGGGGCCGCCGGCGCGGCCTTGCCGTTGATCATCCAGTCGTCCCAGGCCTTGGCACGGTCCGGCGCGCACCAGATGTTCTTCGACTTCACGAACGAATCATCCGACAGGATGTTGTACATGAAGGTGTAGATGGTGACGTTGTCCATGTTCTTCAGTGTGGTCTGGCGCAGGCGCTTGCAGTAGCCGCAGTTCGGATCTTCGAACACGGCGATCACGCGCTTGCCGTCGCCTTTCACCTGCTTGATGGCGTCGTTGAACGGCAGGTCGGAGAACTTGATCTTGTTGATGTCGTCGATGCGCTCGCGGGTCAGGTCGCGCGTGGTCTTGGCATCGTAGACGTGGCCGATGACCAGGTATTCGCCCTTCTTGTCCGTGTACAGGATGTCGCCGGCCACGCGCAGTTCGTACAGGCCGCCGTACGGGGTTTCCTTGATCGACTCGATCTTGGCGCCGCCCAGGCGCGGTTCGATGTTCTTGCGGATGGTCGTCTCGACCGAATTCTGCGCACCGACACAGGACGTGATGAGGCCGGTCGCCAGCAGCAGGGCGAGCTTGGTTTTGAGCATGACTGAATTCCTAATGACTGACTGAGTGTGGATGTTACCCGTGCGCTATCGGCCCATGGCGTGGGCGATCAACCTGCGCTTAACCAGCGGCAACTTATCCAGCAAGTTTAATCCCAAATTGCGCGCGACGCGCAGCGGCTCCAGGTTGGCGCTGAACAAACGCTCCAGGCCATCGGTCGCGAGTTGCATCAGCAACACGTCTTCCTTGCGTGCCCGGGCATAGCGTGCCAGCACGCGCTCGTCGCCGATGCCATGGTGCGCGTCGCGTGCACCGATGACCTTGAGCAAGTCGACGACATCGCCAAATCCCAGGTTCATGCCGTGGCCGGCCAGCGGATGCACCGCGTGGGCGGCGTCGCCGACCAGCGCGACGTGTGGCGCCGTGATCGCATGCGGGCGCACCAGCGCCAGCGGCAGGGCCTTCACCGCCTCCGGTTGGAGCGGCTTGAGCAGGCCGAGCTTGTCGTCGGCGTATTCGCCCAGGCGGATCGCGAGCTCGCCCAGCGATTCGTTCATGATGGTGTCGGCCAGGGTTTCCGGCGCCGACCATACCAGCGACACTTTATTGCCCGGCAAGGGCAGCAAGGCGACGATGCCTTCCTTGCAAGTGAACCATTGGTGGGCGACATTGTGGTGCGGCTTTTCGCAGGAGAAGTTGGCGACGATCGCGCGCTGGTGGTAGGAGCGGTAATCGATGCCGATGTCGCACTGGCCGCGCACCCAGGAATCGCGGCCGTCGGCGCCGATGACCAGCTGGGCGTCGATGCGGCCGCCTTCTTCCAGTTGCACGGCCGCGCCATCCTGGCCGCAGGTCAGGCGCAGCGCGCGTCCATGCACCACCTGCACGTTCTGGGCGAAGCGCAGCGCGGCATCCAGCGCCCCGTTCAGGTTGCTGTCCTCGACGATCCAGGCCAGCGTGCCGGCATGGGCGCCGAAGGCATCGAAGCCGAGCTGGCCGCCTTTCTCGCCATCGCCCTGCACGTCCATCGCATCGACCGGCGCCACGCGCCCCATGTCGAGCGCACCCCAGACCTTCAGCGAGGACAGCAGCTGGTGGGCCGTGTGGTTCAGCGCGTAGACGCGCACGTCCCAGGGCTTCTCGCCGCCACTGGATGACGCCCCGTCCGCCGCGGCGCGCGCGGGCGGCATCAACAGGGTGACGCTGTGCCCGGCCTGCGACAGGCCCAGGGCGGTCGTCTTGGCGATGGCGCCGTTACCGACAATGCACACGTCGCTACGGCGGTCGTCACCGCGGCGGGCTTGAACTTGGGAAGTGGTTTGTGTGGTCATGTGGGCATTATATCCCCTCGGTGTGCGCACTTTTCGCGAAACCGAACGGGCGGTTTCTGAATCTTCCATAAAAAATTGCCTGGCAGGACTTGCGAGGCCGGAAATCGCTGGCTATAATCATGCCTCTCTTGGCCTGGTAGCTCAGTTGGTAGAGCAGAGGATTGAAAATCCTTGTGTCGGTGGTTCGATTCCGCCCCGGGCCACCAAGAATTCAGCAAGTTGTATCGCTTCAAAAACGCCGACCCTCGCAGGTCGGCGTTTTTGTTTTCCGCCCCCCTTACCTCACTGGATACTGCCATGACGACCTTTCCGCCCTGCCCCGCCTGCGGCTCAGCACTGACCTATGAGGACGGCTCCGGCAACTACGTCTGCCCGGAATGCGCGCATGAGTGGCCGGTCAAGGCCGAGACGGCTGCGGAAGACAGCGCGCGCGTCTGGCGCGACGCCGCCGGCAACCTGCTGCAGGACGGCGATTCGGTCACCGTCATCAAGGACCTCAAGCTGAAGGGCGGCGGCGGGGTCGTCAAGCAGGGTACCAAGGTCAAGAATATCCGCCTGGTCGACGGCGACCACGATATCGACTGCAAGATCGACGGTTTCGGCGCGATGAGCCTGAAGTCGGAGTTTGTACGCAAGAGCTGAACCGGCTCCGGCAACAAGACAGAATGCCACCGCCGGGTGGCATTCTTGTTTCTGGGCTCCCGTTTCTAGGCTCGCTCTTCTAAACTTACACAAAGCTAATCATAGTTAACTTTGCTGTTAGATTCCTGCTTCTCCAGGGCCGGTTTCGCCTCGCACTTGCGCGCAAGACCAGCGCCCTCCCCTCCACAGGCAGTCACGGCGGAACTCGCCGCAATGTTCTTCAGATTCATGGCCGCGTTGACGTCACGGTCGTGTGAAACGCCGCAGCCGGGACACATCCAGCGGCGCTGGTGCAATGCAAGCATCGCGAACACGTAACC
>CAJYQM010000279.1 GCA_913777025.1 uncultured Massilia sp.
TGTTCAGGTGGATCGTGAACGGCAGGTCCTGCACCAGCACGCCGTCGGCCTGGGGGATGATCGCCGTGTTGCTGGCCTGCCCTTCGGGGATGCGGGTGTTGCCGCGGAAGGTCGGGTTGCCCAGGCCGAGGCGGCTGGCGGCCGGGATCTCGGCGATCAGGCCGGCGCCGGTGAAGGGCGTCTTACCGAAGAACCATTCCTGGAAGCGGATGGGCAGGTTCGAGTCGAGCAGGCCGCCCAGCAGGATGACGATGATGGCCGAGTGCGCGAAGATGTAGCCGAACTTGTTGCCGGCGCCCTTCTTGGCCGCGACCAGTATGCCGCCGGCCTTGTCGACCAGTTTCACGCGGTAGCCGGCGTTGGACAGGCGCTGGCCGGTCTGGGTCGCCAGCGGCACGGCGGGCAATGCCGCCACCCACTCCGTCTTGTGGTGGAAATTGCGCAGCGATTCTTCGCGCACGGTGTCGCGCCAGCTGCGCATGTCGCGCAGCATGCGCGGGGCGTTGCGCAGGATGCACAGGAAGGTCGAGACGATCAGGAAGCCCAGGATCAGCAGGAACCACCAGGCCGAGTACACGGCGTACAGGCCGAGCTTGCGGAAGATCTCGTACCAGAACGGCCCGAACTGGTTGATGTAGTCGGGCGCCGCCTGGTCCTGCTGCAGGATCGTGCCGATGATGGCGGCGATCGCGATCATGATCAGCAAGGCGATCGCGAAACGCATCGACGACACCAGTTCGACCGCTTCGGCCAGGCGGGGGCGGCGCGTATTCAATTCAATTCCGGTGGTGCTCATCGATCGATTATTTCCGTTCGGGACATCAAGTGCCGGGAGCATACAACAAAAAGGGCGGCTTGCCGGAGCAGCCGCCCTGTTTATGACTTCATCTATACGCTGGCTTCGATTACGTGCATAGTGACGGTGCCGTCAACAATCGCCGCGTGGACGGCACAGCCGGCTGCGCGCCCCGGTCCCACCCTATTTCAGCCCGGCGATGTAGTCGGCGACCGCTTTCATCTCATCGTCCGACATGCGCTTGGCCAGCGCACCCATCTGCGGGCTGTTGTTGCGCGCATTGGTCTTGAAGGCTTGCAGCTGGGCGATGGTGTAATCCTGGTGCTGGCCGGCCAGGCGCGGGTACTGGGCCGGGATGCCGCCGCCGGTGGCGCCGTGGCAGCTGGCGCAGGCGGCCACGCCACGGTCGGCGATGCCGCCACGATAGATCTTGCGGCCCAGCTCCAGCGTGTCCTTGTTGCGCGCCGCGCCCTGCTTCGGCTGCTGGGTCGCGAGCCAGGCGGCGATGTTCTGCTTTTCTTCCTCGGACAGCATCTTGGCGTAGGTGGTCATCACCGGCTGGTTGCGGTTCGGGGTGGTGAAATCGACGAGCTGCTTGTGCAGGTAGGTGCCGACCTGGCCGGCCAGCTTGGGATTGGCGACGATGGTCGAGTTGCCGCCGGCGCCATGGCAGGACGCGCAGGCCGGCAGGCCGCGGGCATTGTCGCCGGTGTCGTAGAGCGAACCGCCCTTGGCCGGATCGATCTTGGCCGCTGCGGGCGCATGGGCCGCATCCGCGGCGTGGACCAGGCTGCCGGTGCCGAATGCCAGCGTGGCCATCAACAAGGACTTCACGAACGCCGCGCGCGCGGCCGGTAAGAACACACGATCCACTCAAGCCCCCTGAAAAAGTCGACAAAAAACTTGTAGCAAAACTTGTTGTGCAGTGCAGCGTCCATCGTGGCCCCGGTCGCACCAGCGCCAGGTAACTCCCTATTGTACAATAGCTTTCTTTCCTGATCGCTTCTTTAGTTGTCTTTTCCTTCATGTCCAAACTCTGGCAAGCCCGCTTTTTCACGACCGTCAACCAGCTGCGCGACCTCCCCGCGACGCAGGTGCCGGAAATCGCCTTCGCCGGCCGTTCCAATGCAGGCAAGTCAACGGCGATCAATATCCTGACCAACCAGAAGGGCCTGGCCTTCGCGTCCAAGACGCCGGGCCGCACCCAGCACATCAACTTCTTCTCGATCGGCGGCGCCCACGTGGCGATGCACCGCAAGGACCCGACCCGCGTCGACGAGATCCGTGCGCTGCTGGTCGACCTGCCCGGCTACGGCTATGCCGAAGTGTCCGGCGACGCCAAGCTGCACTGGCAGCGGCTGCTGGGCGACTACGTGCAGCGCCGCGAACAGCTGGCCGCGCTGGTCCTGATCATGGATTCGCGCCGCCCGTTCACCGAACTGGACGTGCAGATGCTGGAATGGTTCGCCCCGACCGGCAAGCCGATCCACTGCATCCTGACCAAGGTCGACAAGCTCAACCGCAACGAATCGGTCAACGTCCTGCGCCAGGCAAAGCAGATCCTGGAAAGCTATGTCGACGAGGATGGCAACGGCTTCCCGTTCACCGTGCAGCTGTTCTCGGCCCTGAAGCGCGTGGGCATCGAGGAAGCGAACGACAAGATCATCGAATTGCTCGGCCTGGACGACCCAAGCGAGCAGGAGAGTACCGGAGACACCACGGCCGACGGCACGGACGCACAGCCCGGCCAGGCCGATTGACCCATCCACAAGGACATCTCATGCCGATCATTACCCCCAACGCCTACCCGGCAGTGCGCATGCGCCGCATGCGCCGCGACCCGTTCTCGCGCGCCCTGATGCGCGAAAACACCGTCACCGCCTCCGACCTGATCTATCCGGTGTTCGTCCTCGACGGCGAGAACCAGCGCCAGCAGGTGGCCTCGATGCCGGGCGTGGAACGCGTTTCCGTCGATCTGCTCTTGAAGGTGGCCGAGGAAGCCGTCAGCCTGGGCATTCCGGTGCTGGCCCTGTTCCCGGTGATCGATGCCTCGCTCAAGACCTATGACGGCGTCGAAGCGACCAATCCGGAAGGCCTGGTGCCGCGTGCCGTACGCGCCCTGAAGCGCGCGTTCCCGCAGCTCGGCCTGATGACCGACGTCGCCCTCGACCCCTACACCACCCATGGCCAGGACGGCCTGCCGGACGAGAACGGCTACATCGTCAACGAAAAGACGATCGAGATGCTGATCAGGCAGGCGATGGCCCAGGCCGAAGCCGGCGTCGACATCGTCGCCCCGTCGGACATGATGGACGGCCGCATCGGCGCGATCCGCATGGCGCTGGAAGAGAAGCAACTGATCCACACCCGCATCATGGCCTACTCGGCCAAGTATGCCTCCGCCTACTACGGCCCCTTCCGCGATGCCGTGGGCTCGGCCGCCAACCTGGGCAAGGCGGACAAGAACACTTACCAGATGGACCCGGCCAACAGCGACGAAGCCCTGCGCGAAGTGGCGCTGGACCTGGCCGAAGGCGCGGACATGGTGATGGTCAAGCCGGGCATGCCCTACCTGGACGTGGTGCGCCGCGTGAAGGAAGAGTTCAAGGTGCCGACCTTTGCCTACCAGGTCAGCGGCGAATACGCGATGCTGCAGGCGGCTTTCCAGAACGGCTGGCTGGACAAGGACAAGATCATCATGGAAACCATGATGTCGTTCAAGCGCGCCGGCGCGGATGGCGTGCTGACCTATTTTGCGATGGATGTGGCGCGCCGGCTGAAGGCGGCGGCCTGATATATATAAGTAAGCAATAAGAAACCGCGCCCGGAGCGCGGTTTTTTTATGCGTTATCGCTGTGCACGCCTGGATTCCCGCCTGGGCGGGAAGTCAGGTCCCGCAATGCCGGAAATGACGGTTTCAGCCGCCGCGTCGTGGCGGCTTGTACTCAGGGAACATTTCCTTGAACAGGAAATCCATCAATTCCTGCGTATCCTGCGGCCGCGCCGACAAGGTCACGACCCGGTTCAGGCGGTGCGAATCCCACTCGAAGTCGCCGGTCTTTTCCTTGCGGATCAGCTCGATCATCTTCTTGACCACGGCCGTTTCGATGTCCGGCTCGCTGCCGCGCTCCACCGTCACGGCGGTCAGCCAGCGGCGCTTGAAGTTCGGGTTCCAGCCACGGAACTTGAGGTCGGCCTTGCTGAAAGTCTGGTTGCTCAGGCTGAACACGCCGCCGGTCTCGTTCGGGTCCTGGCCGCCGCGGCCATTGATGGCGGCGATGTTGGCCAGGGCGTTGCGGGTGCCGCGCGCGGCATCGCTTTCCTCGGCCGGCTGGTCGCTCTGGCTCGGGGCGCCGCGCGCCTTGCGGCGTTTCTCGATATAGGCCGCCATGTCGGTTTCGTCCGGCTCCAGCTTGGTTTCCTGCTTCGGCTGGGGTTTCGGTTCCTCGACCGGTTTTTCCTTCGGCAAGGTGATCGTGTTCGGCAGGCGCTGCACCTGGGTCACGCGCGGCGGCGTCGGCTTGGACGGCGCCGGCTTCGACGCCTTTTTCGACGGCTCGGCCGGCGACTTCGGCGCTGGCTTGTTCGGCTTCAAGGGCGGCAGCCAGACGATGGCTTCGCCGGACTTGGGCGGTGCGTGTTTCTCCACCTTGGGCTGGAACAGCCAGACGCCCACCAGCAGCAGGTGCAGCGCGACCGTGACGATCAGGCCCCAGCGCCGATTGCCCTGCTGTTGTCCGTAAGTGACCACTTTGCGTCCGGGCAGCGGCTGGCCGCAATGTGCGCAGACATCGCTGTCATCCAGGGAGATATGGGAGTGGTCACGCAAGATGGTCAACGGTATGAGAGAAAGGGCTATGGGCGGTCCAGTGCGGCAGTCTACCCTGTTTGACTTGGTCACGCACCTGTGTTGGACCTTTGCCAACAGCTTACAAGCTGATCAAATTGATGGTTGTTACAGTGTGTATCAAAAGATGCCAGAAAGAATCGGTTGATGTGGTGCCTGCGCGACATCAACCGACCCTTATTATTTTAACACTATGCCACCTTGGTCAATATGACGGCTGGCGCATCGTGTTTGTCAGCAACATCGATCTGCTCGTCGCTCATCGGGCCGCTGCCGCTGTAGCGGTCCAGGTAGAGATAGATCACCGGGGTGATGTACAGCGTGATCACCTGCGAGAAGATCAGCCCGCCGCACACCGCCAGGCCCAGCGGCTGGCGCAGTTCGGCGCCGGCCCCGAGGCCGAGGGCGATGGGCAAGGCGCCCATCAGCGCGGCCAGCGTCGTCATCATGATCGGACGGAAACGCAGGATACACGCTTCACGGATCGCTGTTTCAGGCGTCATCCCCGCGTTGCGCTGGGCGTCCAGCGCGAAGTCGATCATCATGATCGCGTTCTTCTTGACGATACCGATCAGCATCAGGATGCCGATCATGGCGATCATCGTCAAGTCCATGTTGAACAGGCGCAGCGTCAGCAGCGCACCCACGGCCGCCGACGGCAGGCCGGCCAGGATGGTCAGCGGGTGGATGAAGCTTTCATACAGCACGCCCAGCAGCACGTAGATCACGCCGACGGCCGCGATGATCAGGATCAGCTGGCTCGACTGCGAGTCCTGGAAGACCGCCGCGTCGCCGCCGTACTTGGTGATGATGGAAGACGGCAGCTTCATGTCGCGGCCCATCTGCTCGATCGCCGCGGTCGCCTCGCCCAGCGGCGCGTCCGGCGCCAGGTTGAAGGACAGCGTGATCGCCTGCAGCTGGCCCTGGTGGTTGACGGCGATCGGGCCGACCGTGCGCTTCACCACGGCCAGGCTGGACAGCTGCACCAGCTGGCCGGTCTTGCTGCGCACCGACAGGCGCGACAGCGCATCCTCGAACTGGCGGTCCTCGTTCGCCGTCTCCAGGATCACGTAATAGCTGGCCGCGGTCGAGTAGATGGTCGACACCTGGCGTTCGCCGAAGGCGGCGTACAGCGCGGTGCGCACGTCGCCCAGCTGCACGCCGAGCAGGTTGGCTTTGTCGCGGTCGATGTCGAGCGTGGCTTGCAGGCCCTTTTCCTGGGTGTCGCTGGTGACGTCGCGGAACAGCGGGTTGTTGCGCATGCGTTCCATGAAGTCGTTGGCCCAGCGGCCGATGTCCTCGCCCGACACGCTCTGCAGCGTGTACTGGTAGCGGCTCTTGCTCTGGCGGCCGCCCAGCTGCAGATTCTGCACCGGCGCCATGTAGACGTTGATGCCGGCGATCTTGCGCGTGGCCTTGCGCAGGCGCTCCAGCACCTGCGGCATCTTGTCGCGCTCCTCGCGCGGCTTGAGCACGACGAACATGCGCCCACCATTGCCGCCGCCCGAGAACGCGGTCACGTCCTGCACCGCCGGGTCGGCCTTGATCACGGCCGCGGTGCGCTCCTGCAGCAGCGTCATCGCCGAGGACGAGATGTCTTCCGCCGCTTCGGTGGACACGCGCAGCTGGCCGATGTCTTCCTCCGGGAAGAAGCCTTTCGGGATGGTCGTGTACATCACGGCCGTCAGCGCGAAGGTGCCGAGCGCGATCATCAGCACGATGAAGCGGTACTTCAACGCCAGGTCCAGCGTCGATGCGTAGCCGTTGCGCAGCTTGGTGAAACCGGCTTCGAAGTGGCGGCCGATGAAGCTCTTTTCTTCCGTGTGGTCGTGGCCCGCATTTCCTTCATGCGCAGGGAGCAGGCGCGAGGCCAGCATCGGCACCAGGGTCAGCGACACCACGGCCGACACCAGGATCGCCAGGCCGACGATCACGGCGAATTCGTGGAACAGCAGGCCGATCACGCCCGGCATGAAGAAGATCGGGATGAACACGGCAATCAGCGAGATCGAGATCGAGATGATGGTGAAGCCCATCTCGCGCGAGCCTTCGAGGGCGGCGCGCATCGGCTTCTTGCCCATCTCGATGTGGCGCACGATGTTTTCCAGCACCACGATGGCGTCGTCGACCACCAGGCCGACCGCCAGCGTGATGCCCAGCAGCGAGATGTTGTCCAGGCTGTAGCCCAGCCAGTACAGCAGGCTCAACGCCCCCAGCAGCGAGATCGGCATCGTCACGGCCGGGATGAAGGTGGCCGAGGCGCGGTGCAGGAACAGGAAGATCACCATCACCACCAGGCCCACGGTCAGCGCCAGCGTGAAGTTCACGTCGTGGAGCGCTTCGCGGATCGAGACCGAGCGGTCGTTGACCAGGTTGATCTTGATGGAGGCCGGCAGCTGGGACTGGAAGCGCGGCAGCAGGTTGCGCACGTGGTCGACCACCTGCACGGTATTCGCGTCCGGCTGGCGCTGCACCAGCAGCACGATGGCGCGCTCGCCGTTGTAGGCGCCGTAGGCCTTGGTCGACTGGTAGCTGTCCTCGACCTCGGCCACGTCGCGCAAGTGCACCGGCTGGCCGTCGCGGGTGGCGACGATCAGCTCGCGGAAGTCGGCCGCCTTCATCATCTGCGGCGGACCCTGGATGGTCAGGGTCTGCTGCGGACCGTCCAGGATGCCGAGCGCCGAGTTCGAGTTGGCCGAGCGCAGCGCGGTGGCCAGTTCGTCCATCGTCAGGTTACGCGCGTTCATCAGGTCGGTTTTCGCGCGCACGCGCACCGCGAACTTCTTGCCGCCGTTGACCTGCACCTGGGCCACGCCCGGCAGCGTCGAAATCGCAGGCGACACCAGGTTCTCGGCGTAGTCGTTCAGCTCCGACAGGTTCATCGACGGCGAAGTCATGGTCATGAACAGCACCGGCGCGTCGGCGGGGTTGACCTTGCGGTAGGACGGCAGGTCCGTCATCTCCTGCGGCAGCTGGCGCTGGGCGGCCAGCAGCGCGGCCTGGACGTCGACCGCGGCTTCGTTGATGTTGATCGAGGTGTCGAATTCCAGCGTCAGCGAGGTGTTGCCCTGGGTGCTGGTCGAGGTGATCAGGTTGATGCCGGGGATGGTCGAGAACTGCTTCTCGAGCGGCAGCGCCACCGACGAGGCCATGGTCTCGGGGCTGGCGCCGGACAGGTTGGCGTTGACGTTGATGACCGGCGTGTTATAGCTGGGCAGCGCCGCGACCGGGATGTGCGAATAGGCCAGGATGCCGACCAGGATCAGGCTGATCGACAACAGCACGACCATGATCGGCCGGCGGATACACAGTTCGGACAGGTTCATCGTGCTCAGCCCTTGTTCGGGGTGGCGTCGGCGGTGGCCGTGGCGGATGGACCTCCCTTGCCGTGGCCTTTAGCCTTGTCGCCGTCCACCTCGGAGGCCAGGCGCACCTTGCCGCCCGGGCGCACGTTCTGCTTGCCCTCGGTGATGATGGTCTCGCTGCCGGTGAGGCCGGTGACGGCGGCGCTCTCGCCGAAGCCGTACACGCGTTGCACCGGCACCTGCTTCGGCGTGCGGTCCTTCTCCAGCACGTAGACGAAGGTGCCCTGCGCGCTGGTGATGATGGCGTTCTGCGGCACCACGACGGCATCCTTGATGGTCTGCACCGTCACCTTCGTGTTCACGTACTGGCCGGGCCAGAGCGTGGTCTCGCGGTTGTCGAATTCGGCCTTGACCTTGATGGTGCCGGCGGTCGGGTCGACGGTGTTGTCGACGAAGCTGAGCACACCGTTCACCGGCGCCAGCCCCGCACCCGGGGAGGCCTGCACGTCGATCTTGCCGCGCTTCTGGGCCGCCAGCAGGGCCGGCAGGCTCGATTCGGGCAGGGTGAAGGCGACGTTGATCGGATCGAGCTGGGTGATGGTGGTCAGCGAAGTCGCCGGCTGCACCAGGCTGCCCGGGTAGACGCCGATGCCGCCCACGCGGCCCGACATCGGCGCGCGGATCGCCGTGTAGCTGGTGGCCACGCCCGCGGCGCGCGCGGACGCGATGTCGGCGTTCAGGGTGGCGCGGGCCTGGTCGACCTGGGCGCGCAGCGTGTCCACCGCGCTCTGGGAGAAGAACTTCTGGGCCAGCAGTTCCTGGCTGCGCTTGTATTGGCGTTCGAGGTCGGCCAGCGAGGCGCGGTCGCGTTCGACCTGGGCCTGGGCCTTGTCCTGGTTGGCGCGGTCGGCACGGTCGTCCAGCGAGAACAGCAGCTCGCCCTGTTTGACGAACTGGCCTTCCCTGATGTGGACCGTGCGGATGGTGGCGGTGGTCTGCGGATGCAGGTCGACGGTGCGGATCGGCGTCACGGTGCCGTTGGCCACCTGCAGCACCGGCACGTCCTGGCGCTGCGGCGCGACCACGTTGACCACGGCCGGCGGCTGGGCGCCGCCCTTGCCGCCATGCCCGCCCTGCCCGCCGGCGGCGCCTTCGGCAGGGCCGGCATCGCCGTGGTTGACATACCATGCTCCCGCGCCGGCGACGACGACCACGGCGGCGATGAGACCGAGATTCTTGTTTTTCATTCCACTCCCTGTGCCGCCCCTGGTGGCGGCTTCGTTTTTATAGGTGTAACCGCAAATTGTCGCACGGCGCCGTGACAGCGGCGTGTCATTTCCCGGGGTAGTACTCGGGCAGCATCAGGGTCACCTCGAGCCCGCCTTCCGGGTGGTTGGCGAGGGTGATGCTGCCGCCATGCTGCTCGGCGATGTTGCGTGCGATCGTCAGGCCCAGGCCGGTGCCGCCCGATTCGCGCGAGCGCGAGGTCTCGACGCGGTAGAACGGGTCGAACACGCGCGCCAGCTCCGCTTGCGGGATGCCGGGGCCGGCATCAATGATGCGGATGCGCGCCGCGCCGTTGATGCGGTCGACGCTCACGCGCGCGGCGTGGCCGTACTTGACGGCGTTGTCGATCAGGTTGACCAGGCAGCGGCGCAGGTCGAGCGGACGGCCCAGCAGCGCCATGCCGGCGTGGCCGGACAGCGTCACGCGCTGGTTGGCGTCGGCGGCGTCGGCGCACACGGAATCGAGCAGCGAATCGAGGTCCAGCATCTGCATGGTCTCGGTGGTGTCCATGCTGCGCGCCAGATCCAGGCCTTCGCGCACCATCGCCTGCATCGCGGACAGGTCGCCGATCAGGCGTTCCTGCAGGTCCGGTTCGCAGACCTTTTCCAGGCGCAGGCGCATGCGGGTCAGCGGCGTCTGCAGGTCGTGGGTGATGGCGGCCAGCATCTGGGTGCGCTGGAAGATGTACTGGCGGATGCGCGCCTGCATCGCGTTGAAGGCGGCGCTGGCCTGGCGGATCTCGTCGGCGCCGGTGAGATCGAGCGGGGGGTGGTTGATGTCGTTGCCGAGGTCCTTGGCGGCCTGCGCCAGCTGCTTGAGCGGGCGCGTGGTCATGCGCGCCACGGCGTAGGCGAGGAAGCCGATGCAGCCCAGGAACAGGGCAATGGTGAAGGTGTAATTGGTGCGTTCCGGCGAGATGGCCGAGCGCGGTGGCAGCACCGACAGGATCAGGTCGGTGCCGTCGCGCAGGCGGACGTTGACGCTCTCGCAGGTGCCGCGCCACTTCATGCGCAGCATGCCGAACAGCAGCGGCTGCTCGCGCGCGGTGTCGCACAAGGGCGGGCGTTCAGCCAGCGAACGCAGCAGGTAGCCCTTGCCCAGGCGCGCGCCCAGTGCGCGCGCGAACTCGGTCGGCTCGGGCAGCATCTCGGGCATGTGGGTGCCGGCTTCGATCAGGGCGATGCCGGGCCGGTTGGCGACCTTCAGGTAGGCGCCGCGCGCCGACGGCGGCACGATTTCGGTGGCCATGATCAACTGCTCGGCGCGGTCGAGCCAGGCCAGCTCGCGGAACTGGTCGATCATGCGCTGGCGCTCGGCGTCGGCGAGCAGTTGGGTCAGCGCGGAAGAGATCAGGATCCCCAGCAGGAGGGTGGCAAACACGCGGCCCGTCATCGAGCCGAGGAAAGCTCTCACGCGCTCGGCTCCACGCTGACCTGGCCGGCCAGCACGTAGCCGCCGTTGCGCACGGTCTTGATGATCTGGGGCATGCGCGCATCCTCGCCCAGTTTCTGGCGCAGGCGGCTGATCTGGATGTCGATCGAGCGGTCGAACGGGTCGGCGTCGCGGCCCTGGGTCAGGTTCAGCAACTGGTCGCGGTTCAGCACGCGGTTAGGGTGTTCCAGGAACACGCGCAGCAGGCGGAATTCGGCGCCGGACAGCATGATGACCACGCCCTGCGGATTGACCAGGTGGCGCGCGGTCAGGTCCAGGGTCCAGCCGGAGAACTTCATCTGCTGCACGTTCTCGGTCTGGGAGTTCGGCGGCATCGCGTGGCTGCGGCGCAGCACGCTGCGGATGCGCGCCAGCAGTTCGCGCGGCTCGAAGGGTTTCGGCAGGTAGTCGTCGGCGCCCATCTCGAGGCCGAGGATGCGGTCGAGCGGCTCGCTGCGCGCGGTCAGCATGATCACCGGCAGGGTCGAGTGCGCGCGCAGCTTGCGGCACAAGGTCAGGCCGTCTTCGCCGGGCAGGTTGAGGTCGAGGACGATCAGGTCGGGGCGCGACTCGTCCAGGGTCTTCCACATGGCGTTGCCGTCGGCGGCGGCCAGCGCGCGGTAGCCGTTCGCTTCCAGGTAATCGGCCAGCAGCGAACGGATATCGCGGTCGTCGTCGACAATGAGAATCGTAGATTGCATATCCATGGCGTCATTATCCTGACTTCGCGTACCCCTGAACAGCCACTTTGTATCGGCTTGTATATGGACAGGGAGGCGAAACAAATTGATACAAAGAACGACACAGCGGACACGCCCCGCTTACACCTCCAACCGATGATGGTCTCCATGCCGCGAACGATCTCGCGGCTGGCCGCGGCGGCCCTTTCGCCGCCCTCGAACCGACCAGGGAAACCAAGAGATGACCACCATTCGCAAACACTTGCTCACCGCATTCGCCGCACTGTCCGTCGGCGCATTGTCCATCGGCGCCCACGCCCAGTCCACCAGCCAGCCCCAGGCGCCGGAAGGCCGCTACAGCCATGCCGAGCACCAGCAGAAGCGCGCCGAGTTCGCCGCCAAGCGCGCGGAAGCCGCAGCCAGGCGGGCCGCGAAGCTGCACGACGAACTGAAGATCACCCCGGCCCAGGAAGCCGCCTGGAACGCCTTTGTGGCGTCAATGAAGCCGGCCGCGCGCCATGCCGGCGGCCAGCGCCCGGACCGCGCCGCCTGGGCCAGTCTCAGTGCCCCGCAACGCATGGAAAAGCACATCGAGATGCAGAAGCGCCGCACCGCGGCGATGGAACAGCGCCTCGGCGCGCTCAACAGCTTCTACGCCGTGCTGACGCCGGAACAGAAGAAAACCTTCGACGAGAAGGCGGTGCGCCTGCAGGGCCATTTTGGCAAGCATCGCGGCATGCGCGGTGGCTGGCAGCAGCGCGGCGATGGCGATACCGCGCGCGGCTGACCGGTCCGCGTGAATGAACGAAGGGACGCCGCGGCGTCCCTTTTTTTATGTGTATTTGTCTTTGCAGTTGTTACTGAAGTTTGCCGAGCGAAGCCAGGAATTTGTTCTTGTCCTGATAGCCGATCACCCGGCTGTCCGGGATTTCGCGGCCGTCGCGGGCGAACAGGATGATGCCCGGCGGGCCGAACAGGCCGAAGCGCTTCAGCATGGCGCGGTCGGCGGCGTCGTTGGCGGTGACGTCGACCTGCAGCAGCACGGTATTGCCCAGGCGCGCCTTGACCGCCGGGTCGACGAAGGTCAGCTTTTCCATTTCCTTGCAGGACACGCACCAGTCGGCATAGAAATCCAGCATGGCGGTCTTGCCACCTAGCTGCGCCAGCGCGGCATCGAGCTGCTCGACGGTCTTGATGCGGCTAAACGCGAGCGGGGCGGCCGGCGCGCCGCCCGCGACATGGGCCAGCGGCGCGAGCGGATCGCGCCCGCCGCTGGCGACGCCCACCAGCTGGGTCGCGCCGAGCACGGCGCAGGCGGCACCGAGTGCCATGCCGGCCCAGTGGCCCCTGCCCTTGAGCAGGTAGAAGCCGTAGCCGAGCAGCAGCGCGGCCCACAGCAGCATCTGCGCCAGCGCCGGCAGCACCGGCGTCACCATCCAGATCGCCATGGCCAGCATCAGCACGCCGAAGAAGCGTTTGACGGACTCCATCCACATGCCGGCGCGCGGCAGCAGCGAGCCGGCCGAGAGTCCCACCAGCAGCAGCGGGATGCTCATGCCGACCGCCATCGCGAACAGTGCACTGCCGCCGACGACGACGTCACGCGTCTGGCTGATGTAGACCAGTGCCCCGGCCAGCGGCGCGGCGACGCAGGGTCCGACGATCAGGGCCGAGATCGCCCCCATGACGAACACGCCGGCCAGCTTGCCGGACGACTGGCGGCCGGAGGCGTTGGCCAGGCGGGTCTGCAGCGCGGCCGGCACTTGCAGTTGATAGACGCCGAACATCGACAAGGCCATGGCCGCGATCAGGAGCGCGAACGCGGACAGCACCCAGGGGTTCTGCAGCGCGGCAGACAGGCCTTCGCCGACCAGGCCGGCGGCCACGCCGAGCGCCGTATAGACGATCGCCATCCCGAGCGAATACGCGACCGACAGGATGAAGCCGCGCGCGCGGCGCATCTGCCCGCCCTCGCCAACGATGATCGACGACAGGATCGGCACCATCGGCAGCACGCAGGGGGTAAAGGCCAGGCCCAGGCCGATCAGGATGAAGGCGGGCACGATGGCGAGCAGGCGCCCCCCCTGCAGCAGGGTGCCGATGCTGGACAGTTCGGAGGGGGAAGCGTTGGGCTGCGCCTGCGCGGTGGATTGGCCGGCGCCGCCGGTTGCGCCGGTGACGCCGCTTGCGTTCGGCGCGGCCGTGGCGGCCGGCGGCTGGCTGGACGGCATGTCGGCCTGGGGCGCGGCCTGGGCCGGCAGCGAGAACTGCGGCGTGCCGCCGCCCTGCCCGCCCGGCAGGCTCATCCGAGGCCCGGCCGCGGCGCCGTCGCCCGCCACCAGCTGGATCGACGCGTCCTGCGGCGGATAACATAAACCCTTGTCGGCGCAGCCCTGCCCGGTGGCGTTCAGCGTGAACGGACCCTTGCCTTCGACCGGGATGCGGATCTCGACGCCCTTGTGGTAGGTCTCGACGTCCTTCTGGAACGTCTCGTCGAACTTGATCTTGCCCGGCGGGACCTGCGCCTCGCCCAGCTTCGCGCCGCTGGCGCTGAACTTGAAGCGCTCGCGGTACATGTAGTAGCCGTCGGCGATCGCATAGTTGACCACGACGGTGCTGGCGTCCAGCATGCGCGCGGAAAAGCGGAAGGCCTGTTCGGGCGGCAGGAAGTCCTCGTCGGCACGCGTTGGCGCGGCGGCGAACAGGACGGCCCAGCACAGCAGCAAGGCGCAGGCGGCGGCCAGGCGCCGCGGCAGGGAAAGAAATCGGACCATGGATGATGTATGTGGATGTGGCGCACCGGCATGGTACACCGCGCGCCGCCCGGCTGCACGCCGAGCCCGGCAATGATGGGCGACGCACAGCGGGCGAAAAAAAACCAGGCCCGCAGGCCTGGTTCTTCATGTCGCAGGGACCGGATCGATTACTCGGCGGTCGGTGCGTTTTCGTCGACGCCCACTTCCGGACGGTCGGTCAGTTCGACGTAAGCCATCGGTGCATTGTCGCCAACGCGGAAGCCCATCTTCAGGATACGGGTGTAGCCGCCCGGACGGTTCGCGAAGCGCGGGCCGATTTCGGCGAACAGCTTCTGGACGATTTCGCGGTCGCGCAGGCGGGCGAATGCCAGGCGCTTGTTGGCCAGGGTGTCGCTCTTGCCCAGGGTGATGATCGGCTCGACGACCTTACGCAGTTCCTTGGCTTTCGGCAGCGTGGTCTTGATCGCTTCGTGACGCAGCAGCGAAACGGTCATGTTGCGCAGCATGGCCAGGCGGTGGGACGAGGTACGGTTCAGCTTACGGAGGCCGTGACGGTGACGCATGGTAAATCCTTTCGGTTTTAAAGTTTAAATCCGAGCTCTTCGATCGCCTCAACTGGTGAGGAGCGGGCCGGTTTGATTAAAACGCCGGGGCATCATGCCCAAGCGGTACTACGAAAACAGCTAGCGTATCGGGGTCGCGAGAAACCGTAGCGAGCAGGGCTCAGTTTGAGCCGAGAAGCGCAGCCGTACATCCGGTACGGCGAGCATCGCAGGCTCAAAATGTGCCCGCGCAGTAGGTTTATCGCGATCCCCTCAGGGATTACTTTTCGAGGCCGGCTGGGGGCCAGTTCTCGAGCTTCATGCCCAAGGTGAGACCACGGGAAGCCAGGACTTCCTTGATCTCGTTCAGCGACTTGCGGCCCAGGTTCGGGGTCTTCAGCAGTTCGTTTTCCGAACGCTGGATCAGGTCGCCGATGTAGTAGATGTTCTCGGCCTTCAGGCAGTTTGCCGAACGGACGGTCAGTTCCAGGTCGTCCACCGGACGCAGCAGGATCGGATCGACCAGCGGTGCGCGCGACGGCGCTTCCGCGGCGGCTTCCGTGCCTTCCAGGGCGGCGAACACGTTCAGCTGGTCGACCAGCACGCGGGCCGATTGGCGGATCGCCTCTTCCGGGGTGATGACGCCGTTGGTCTCGATGTTGATGATCAGCTTGTCCAGGTCGGTACGCTGTTCGACACGGGCCGATTCCACGGCGTAGGACACGCGGCGCACCGGCGAGAACGATGCATCCAGGATGATGCGGCCGATGGTCTTGTTGGTGTCTTCCGAAAGGCGGCGGACGTTACCCGGCACGTAGCCACGGCCTTTCTCGACCTTGATCTGCATGTCCAGCTTGCCGCCGGCGGTCAGGTGGGCGATCACGTGTTCCGGGTTGATCAGTTCCACGTCATGCGGCAGGTCGATGTCCGATGCCAGGACCGCGCCTTCGCCTTCCTTCTTCAGGGTCAGCGTCACGGAGTCACGGTTGTGCACCTTGAACACAACGCCCTTCAGGTTCAGCAGCAGGTCGACCACGTCTTCCTGCACGCCGTCCAGCGACGAGTATTCGTGCACGACGCCGGCGATCGTCACTTCGGTCGGCGCGTAGCCGATCATCGACGACAGCAGGACGCGGCGCAGCGCGTTGCCCAGCGTGTGGCCATAACCACGTTCGAACGGTTCCATCACGACTTTCGCGTGGCCGGCGCCGAGTGCTTCGACGTCGATGATACGTGGCTTCAACAAACTATTTTGCATGAGTGTCCTCTTCAATACCCTCGGCTCGTTACACCGATAAGGCTGATGGCATCAGTGAAAACGCCTGCTTCTTTGAGCAGGCGGTACGACGAATTCGGTGTTGACGGTTGAACCGTCGTTCCCGCGTAGGCGGGAACCCAAGTTTGCTAGCGTTACGTCGGCTCATGCAGAACTTGGATCCCCGCCTTCGCGGAGACGACGACGAAGGGCCGGCTGAGCCGTACCTTCGTCGTCCCCTTCCATTAACGCGAGTACAGTTCGACGATCAGCGCTTCGTTGACGTCGGCAGCGATCTCGTTACGCTCCGGGTAGGCGCGGAAGGTTGCTTCCATCTTCTTGGCGTCGACCGACACCCAGCTCGGGAAACCGACTTGTTCGGCCAGCGACAGGGCTTCGACGATACGGGTCTGCTTCTTGGCCTTTTCGCGGACAGCGACGACGTCGCCGGTCTTGACCTGGTACGAAGCGATGTTCACGACCTGGCCGTTCACGGTGAAGGCCTTGTGGCTCACCAGCTGGCGTGCTTCGGCGCGGGTCGAACCGAAGCCCATGCGGTAGGCGACGTTGTCCAGGCGCGATTCCAGCAGTTTCAGCAGGGTTTCACCGGTGTTGCCCTTGCGGCGCGACGCTTCGGCGAAGTAGCGGCGGAACTGACGCTCCAGCACGCCGTAGATACGCTTGACCTTCTGCTTTTCACGCAGCTGGTTGCCGTAGTCCGAGGTACGGGCACCCGACTTGACGCCGTGCTGGCCCGGCTTGACGTCCAGTTTGCACTTGGAGTCGAGCGAGCGGCGTGCGCTCTTCAGGAACAGGTCGGTGCCTTCGCGGCGGGCGAGTTTTGCTTTTGGTCCGATATAACGTGCCACGTTAAACTTCCTTTGTTTGAATGATCACGCCCCGGATGCAGATATGATAAATTCTGCAACAGGCGCTAGTCCGGCTCTCGTTGAGACCAGACGTGGCTTACAAAAAACCTCGGATCGGGATGACCCAAGGCGACAATAGCCGGGCAGTATAACCCATTTCTGGGCTCACTGCACCGGCGATTCTTTTACGACGATCACGTCGCGTAACTACCACAAGCGGGCGAACCCGCGAGCAATTAGATACGACGGCGCTTCGGCGGACGGCAACCGTTGTGCGGAACCGGCGTCACGTCCTGGATCTCGGTGATCTTGATGCCCAGGTTGTTCAGCGCGCGCACAGCCGATTCACGGCCCGGGCCCGGGCCCTTGATGCGCACTTCCAGGTTCTTCACGCCGTATTCCTGAGCGACCTTGCCAGCGGCTTCTGCTGCGACCTGCGCCGCGAACGGGGTCGATTTACGCGAACCCTTGAAGCCGGCGCCGCCGGAAGTTGCCCACGACAGGGCGTTGCCCTGGCGGTCGGTGATCGTGATGATCGTGTTGTTGAACGATGCGTGGACGTGTGCGATGCCTTCGGCGACGTTCTTTTTGACTTTCTTGCGGATGCGAGCTGCAGCCGCCGAGCTTTGTTGCTTAGCCATGGTCGTTTCCTAGATTATTTCTTCAGCGATTGAGCGGCCTTGCGCGGGCCCTTGCGGGTACGTGCATTGGTACGGGTGCGCTGACCGCGGACCGGCAGGCCCTTGCGGTGACGCATGCCGCGGTAGCAGCCCAGGTCCATCAGACGCTTGATGTTCATGGACAGCTCACGGCGCAGATCGCCTTCGACCACGAACTTGCCGACTGCGTCACGCAGCTTTTCCAGCTCGTTGTCGTCCAGGTCCTTGACCTTCTTGTTGGTTGCAACACCAGTGGTTTCGCAGATCTTTTGCGAGCGGGTGCGACCGATACCGTAGATTGCCGTCAGGCCGATCACGGTGTGCTGATGATTGGGGACGTTGACCCCTGCAATACGTGCCATTCGATATTCCTCGTATTAACCTTGACGCTGCTTGTGACGCGGCTCGACGCAGATCACACGGACCACGCCCTTGCGCTTGATGATCTTGCAGTTGCGGCAGATCCGCTTGACTGAAGCGTTAACTTTCATTTTGCACTCTCTTCCAGATTCGATTACTTAAATGATTTACTTGGTGCGGAACACGATGCGGGCCCGGGACAGGTCGTACGGGGTCAGTTCCACCGTCACTTTGTCACCCGGAAGAATGCGGATGTAATTCATGCGCATTTTACCCGAGATGTGTCCGAGCACCACGTGCCCGTTTTCCAGCTTCACGCGAAACGTCGCGTTCGGGAGATTCTCGAGAATCTCCCCCTGCATTTGGATGACGTCGTCTTTTGCCATTCGGTCTATTCCACTCTTGGGCATCGTCGCTCAACGCGACGGGATGCCGCCCTTGAAATTTGCCTTGCGCAGCAGCGATTCATATTGCTGCGACATGACGTAGTTCTGCACCTGCGCCATGAAATCCATCGTGACGACCACGATGATCAGGAGCGAAGTACCGCCAAAGTAGAAAGGCACTTTCCACTGGCTCTGCATGAACTCCGGCAGCAGGCAAACCAGCGTGATATAGACCGCACCGGCCAGGGTCAGGCGCATCAGGATCTTGTCGATGTAGCGCGCAGTCTGCTCGCCCGGACGGATGCCCGGAACGAATGCGCCGCTCTTCTTCAAGTTGTCCGCCGTTTCCTTGCTGTTGAATACCAGCGCCGTATAGAAGAAGCAGAAGAACACGATCGCCACCGCATACAGCAACGCGTGGATCGGCTCGCCGGCGGTCAGCGACGCGGCCAGGTCCTTCAGGAACCCGATGAACGGGTTCGAAGTGTCCTTGCCGCGCGTAAACCAGTCGACGATCGTGGCCGGGAACAAGATGATCGAGGAAGCGAAGATCGGCGGGATCACGCCGGCCATGTTCAACTTCAACGGCAGGTGGCTGGTCTGGCCACCATAAATCTTGTTACCGACCTGGCGTTTCGCGTAATTCACCAGGATCTTGCGCTGGCCGCGTTCGACGAACACGACCGCGTAGGTCACCAAGGCCACCAGAATCACGATGAAGATCGCGGCGAAGCTGCTGATCGAACCGTTCGACACCAGGGTGAACAGGCTACCCAGTGCGTTCGGCAGACCGGCTGCGATACCGGCAAAAATGATGATCGAGATACCGTTGCCAAGACCACGTTCGGTGATCTGCTCGCCCAGCCACATGAGGAACATGGTGCCGGTCAGCAGGGTCACGACGGTCACGAAGCGGAAAGCCATGCCCGGATCGAGCACGAGGCCTTGCTGCGCTTCCAGCGCTACCGCGATGCCGAACGCCTGGAACAGAGCCAGCAACACCGTGAAGTAACGGGTGTACTGGGTGATCTTGCGGCGGCCGGCCTCACCCTCTTTCTTCAGTGCCTCCATCTGCGGCGAGACGATCGACACCAGCTGCATGATGATCGAAGCCGAAATGTAAGGCGTGATGCCGAGGGCGAACACGGCAAAGCGGGACAAGGCGCCGCCCGAGAACATGTTGAACATGCCCAGGATGCCGCCTTCGTTCTGCTTGAACAGCTGGGCCATGGCGACCGGGTCAATCCCGGGGACCGGGATGTGAGCACCGATACGGTACACGACCAATGCGCCAAGCAAGAACCACAACCGGCCCCAGGGGAAACCGGATGCGGCGCTTTTACCAAGTTGTGAATTAGTCGCCAATTTTTGCTCCGATCAGGCAGCGGCCGCGTTTAAGCGACCGAGCCGCCAGCTGCTTCGATCGCCGCTTTCGCGCCAGCGGTCGCCTTGATGCCCTTCAGGTTCACCGCTTTGGTGATTTCGCCCGACAGGATCACGCGCACGTCGCGCGCCACGACCGGCAGAACGCCAGCTTGCTTCAGAACCAGGATGTCGACGTCGCCGACGGCCAGGGCGTTCAGGTCCGACAGACGCACTTCAGCCTTGAACGTAGCGTTCAGGGACTTGAAGCCGCGCTTCGGCAGACGACGCTGCAGAGGCATCTGACCGCCTTCGAAGCCGACCTTGTGGAAGCCGCCCGAACGCGATTTCTGACCTTTGTGACCGCGGCCGGCAGTCTTGCCCAGGCCCGAGCCGATACCGCGACCGACGCGACGCTTGGCGTGCTTGGCGCCGTCAGCGGGTTGGATGGTATTGAGTTGCATTATTTTCTCCGTTGACCAAGCCGCGGCTTAGTCGACAACTTTGACGAGGTAGTTGACCTTGTTGATCATGCCGCGGATCGCCGGGGTGTCCTGCAGCTCGGAGACCGAGTTGACACGACGCAGACCCAGGCCGCGCACGGTGGCGCGGTGATCCTGACGGGTACCGATCAGGCCTTTGACCAGCTTGACTTTGATGGTGTTTGCCATGGTAATTCCCCTTAACCCAGGATCTCTTCCACCGACTTGCCGCGCTTGGCAGCGATGTCAGCCGGAGTGCTCATTTTTGCCAGACCGTCGAGGGTAGCGCGCACCAGGTTGTACGGGTTCGACGAACCGGTCGACTTGGCGACCACGTCGGTCACGCCCATCACCTCGAAGATAGCGCGCATTGCGCCACCGGCGATCACGCCGGTACCCGGCTTGGCCGGTGCCATCAGGACGCGCGAGGCGCCGTGGCGGCCGGTCACGGTGTGCTGCAGCGTACCGTTCTTCAGGGGCACCTTGATCAGGTTGCGGCGGGCTTCTTCCATTGCTTTCTGCACGCCGACCGGAACTTCCTTCGACTTGCCTTTACCCATGCCGATGCGGCCATCGCCGTCACCGACAACGGTCAGCGCTGCAAAACCCATGATACGACCACCCTTCACCACCTTGGTGACGCGGTTGATCGCGATCATTTTCTCGCGCATGCCATCATCCGGCTTGTCGCTTGCCATTTTCGCTTGCATTTTTGCCATGACGATTCTTCCTTAGAACTTCAGACCGGCTTCACGCGCGGCTTCTGCCAGCGCCTTCACACGGCCGTGGTAACGGAAACCCGAACGGTCGAATGCGACTTCGGTGATTCCAGCTTGCAGTGCTTTCTCTGCGACGCGCTTGCCAACCAGGGCAGCGGCTGCGGCGTTGCCGCCGGCACCCGACTTGCCACCCAGTTCGGCGCGCACTTCTGCTTCCAGGGTCGAAGCCGACACCAGGACTTTGGCGTCCGGGCTGATCAGGTTCGCATAGATGTGCAGGTTGGTGCGGTGTACCGACAGGCGGTTCACGCCGAGCTGCGCGATCTTGATGCGGGTCTGGCGCCCACGACGCAGACGCGATTCTTTCTTGTCCATCGTCAACTCCGATTATTTCTTCTTGGTTTCTTTGATCTTCACCACTTCGTCCGAATAACGGACACCCTTGCCTTTGTAAGGCTCCGGCGAGCGGTAAGCGCGCACTTCCGCGGCGACCTGGCCGACCTTCTGGCGATCGATACCCTTGATCAGGATTTCGGTCGGGGTCGGGGTGGTTGCGGTGACGCCTTCCGGCATCGCGTGCAGAACCGGGTGCGAGAAGCCCAGCGACAGGTTCAGGGCGTTGCCCTGCACAGCTGCCTTGTAGCCCACGCCGACCAGGGTCAGCTTGCGCTCGAAGCCCTTGGTCACGCCGGTCACCATGTTGTTGACCAGTGCACGCAGGGTGCCCGACATCGCGTTCGATTCGCGGGAATCGTCGATGACGTCGAACGACAGCGTGCCGTTGTTGTTTTCCACTTTGACCAGGCCGTTCAGCGGCTGGGTCAGGGTGCCCAGCGGGCCCTTGACGGTGATCGACGACGCGTTGATCGCGACATCGGTACCGGCCGGGACGGCGATTGGCATCTTAGCTACACGAGACATGTCTACTCCTTAAGCCACGTAGCAAATCACTTCGCCACCGACACCGGTTGCGCGTGCTTTGCGGTCGGTCATCACGCCCTTCGGGGTCGAGATGATTGCCACGCCCAGGCCGTTCATGACCTGAGGGATTTCATCCTTGCCCTTGTAGATGCGCAGGCCAGGACGGGAGACGCGCTCGATGCGCTCGATGACCGGACGGCCGGTGTAATACTTCAAACCGATTTGCAGTTCCGACTTGCCACCTTCGGTGGACACGGCGAAATCTTCGATGTAACCCTCGTCCTTCAGGACGTTGGCGATCGCAACTTTCACTTTCGACGACGGCATCGACACGTTGGTCTTTTGCACGCCTTGTGCGTTGCGGATGCGGGTCAGCATATCGGCGATAGGATCGCTCATACTCATTGCTTGTTCTCCTATTACCAGCTAGCTTTGGTCATACCCGGGATTTCGCCTTTCATGGCGAATTCGCGGAGTTTGGTACGGGCCAGACCGAATTTACGGAAGGTGCCACGCGGACGGCCGGTCATTGCGCAACGGTTGCGCTGACGGGTCGGTGCCGAGTTACGCGGCAGGGCCTGCAGTTTCAGGCGCGCTTCGTAACGCTCTTCTTCGGTCTTCGACTGGTCGTCGATGATTGCTTTCAGAGCTGCACGCTTTGCGGCGAATTTCTCCACCAGGTCTGCACGCTTCTGTTCGCGGTTAATCAGTGCAAGTTTTGCCATGCTCTTAGTTCCTGAACGGGAATTTGAAGGCGGCGAGCAGCGCTTTGGCTTCTTCGTCGGTCTTGGCGGTGGTGGTGATCGAGATGTTCATGCCACGCAGCGCATCGATCTTGTCGTAATCGATTTCCGGGAAGATGATCTGCTCTTTGACGCCGATGTTGTAGTTGCCACGACCGTCGAACGATTTACCGCTCACGCCACGGAAGTCACGCACGCGCGGCAGGGCCACGGTGATGAAACGATCCAGGAATTCGTACATGCGGGCGCCGCGCAGGGTCACCATCGTGCCGATCGGGTAGCCTTCGCGGATCTTGAAACCTGCGATTGCCTTGCGAGCCTTGGTCACGACCGGCTTCTGGCCGGCGATCTTGGTCAGGTCGCCAGTGGCGTGCTCGATGATCTTCTTGTCGGCGACAGCTTCCGACAGACCCATGTTCAGGGTGATCTTGGTCAGGCGCGGCACTTCCATCACCGACTTGTAGCCGAATTTCTCGGTCAGTTCGGAGACGACTTTGTCTTTATACAGTTGTTGGAGACGGGCCATTTCTTATTACCCTTTCACTACTTCGCCGTTCGACTTGAAGATGCGGACTTTTTTGCCATCCACATCTTTGTAGCCAACGCGATCTGCCTTGCCGGTCGCTGCGTTGAACAGCGCGACGTTCGACACGTGAATCGGCATGGTCTTGTCGACGATACCACCAGTGACACCGGTCATCGGGTTCGGCTTGACGGCCTTCTTGGCCACGTTCACGCCTTCGACGATGACGTGTTCAGCGTCAACACGCTGCTGAACCACACCGCGCTTGCCTTTGTCTTTGCCGGCCAGAACGATGACTTCGTCGTTTTTACGAATCTTAGACATTACGACTCCCTTACAGAACTTCAGGTGCCAGGGACACGATCTTCATGAACTTTTCGGTGCGCAGTTCGCGGGTCACCGGTCCGAAGATACGGGTGCCGATCGGCTCCAGCTTGGCGTTCAGCAGAACGGCGGCGTTGCCGTCGAACTTCACCAGGGAACCGTCTTGGCGGCGCACACCCTTGGCGGTGCGCACGACCACGGCATTGTAGATTTCACCTTTCTTGACGCGGCCGCGCGGGGCAGCCTGCTTCACGGTGACCTTGATCACGTCGCCAATGCTGGCGTAACGGCGCTTGGAGCCGCCCAATACCTTGATGCACAGAACTTCTTTTGCACCGGTATTGTCGGCCACTTCGAGCCGGCTTTCGGTTTGAATCATGATATTTTCTTTCCCAACTTAAGCCGTAGTAATCCCCACGGAAACCGTGGGCCTGCGGTCAGTCTTGGTCCCGCCGCACCGCCCCTGCTGGAGCAATACGTTTGGGTGATTGGACTTTCCAATGTACTTCATTTGCAGGCCGCAGCAATCGCGGGGACCAACTGCGGCAACACATGAACGAAGCCCGCTAGTATCTCAGATACCAGCGGGCCTCGCAAGACAAATTTTAGAAGCGTTGTAAAACCTGCTGCGCATCGCATTGTTGGTCTGCGATGCTCGCTACGGTCTTATCAACACTTCTTTATGGCTTAGAGGACCTGTGCGACTTGCACAACACGGGTCAGCGTCCACGCCTTGGTCTTCGAGATCGGGCGACCTTCCTGGATCTCGACCGTGTCACCGATCTTGGCCTGGTTGGTCTCGTCGTGCGCGTGATACTTGTTCGAGCGCACGATGATCTTGCCGTACAGCGGGTGCTTGACGTGACGCTCGATCAGCACGGTCACCGTCTTGTCCATCTTGTCGGACACGACTTTGCCGACCAGCGTACGCTTCAGCGCCGTTTTAGTGGTGTCGTTCATTTGGCTTCCTTCTGGGTCATCACGGTCTTGACACGCGCGATATCGCGGCGCACCTTCTTGAGCTGGGCAGTGTTGGTCAGCTGCTGCGTTGCAATTTGCATACGCAGACCGAACTGGGCCTTCAGCAGCTCAGTCAGCTCTTTCTGCAGAGCGTCCTGGTCCTTGCCGCGGAGTTCCGTTGCTTTCATTCTTAACTCCTGTTATTGGCCGACTTGGCGCACCACGAAAGTGGTAGCCAGCGGCAGTTTGGCGGCAGCCAGGCGGAATGCTTCGCGCGCCAGTTCTTCAGCGACGCCGTCCATCTCGTACAGGACCTTGCCCGGCTGGATTTCAGCGACGTAGTACTCCGGATTGCCCTTACCGTTACCCATACGGACTTCAGCCGGCTTGTTCGAGATCGGCTTGTCCGGGAAGATACGGATCCAGATACGACCGCCACGCTTGATGTGACGGGTCATGGCACGACGTGCCGCTTCGATCTGGCGTGCCGTGATACGACCGCGGGCAACTGCCTTCAGGCCGAACTCACCGAACGACACCGCGGTGCCGCGGGTGTGCGAAATGCCGGTGTTACGGCCTTTCTGCTCTTTACGATACTTTCTGCGGGATGGCTGCAGCATGCTTATTCTCCTGCTTTCTCAGCAGCCGGCTTGGCAGCGCGGCGGCCTGCTGGTGCGGTACCTGGCTTGGCGCCCGGGCGGCCACGGCCAGCCGGTTTGCCGTCGTCACGACGCGGACCACGCGGTTTTTTCTCGTCGGCCGGGGTGTCGATCACAGGTGCTTCGCCCGTTGCCGAACGATCGCCCTTGTAGACCCAGACCTTGACGCCGATGATGCCGTAGGTGGTCGATGCTTCGCTGGTGCCGTAGTCGATGTCGGCACGCAGGGTGTGCAGCGGCACGCGGCCTTCGCGGTACCATTCGGTACGTGCGATCTCGATGCCGTTCAGGCGGCCCGACGACATGATCTTGATGCCGACGGCGCCCAGGCGCATGGCGTTCTGCATCGCGCGCTTCATGGCGCGACGGAACATGATGCGCTTTTCGAGCTGCTGCGAGATCGAATCGGCGATCAGCTGAGCATCGATTTCCGGCTTGCGGATTTCTTCGATGTTCACGTGGACCGGCACGCCCATGATCTTGGTCAGCGACGACTTCAGGACTTCGATGTCTTCGCCTTTCTTGCCGATCACGACGCCCGGACGCGAGCTGTACACGGTGAAGCGCGCGTTCTTGGCAGGACGCTCGATCACGATGCGGCCGACCGAAGCGTTCTTCAGCTTCTTTTTCAGGAAAGCGCGAGCTTCCAGGTCTTCCTTCAGCATGTCGGCGAAATTGCCGTTGCCTGCGTACCAGCGCGACGCCCAGTTACGGGTGACCGCCAGGCGGAAGCCGGTTGGGTGGATTTTCTGACCCATCGTATGACTCCTTAGTTACCGACAGTCACGTAGATGTGACAGGATTGTTTCGAAATGCGATCGCCGCGGCCCTTGGCACGTGCCGTGAAGCGCTTCAGGATCGGACCCTTTTCGACGTAGATCTGGGTGACCTTCAGTTCGTCGATGTCTGCGCCATCGTTGTGCTCGGCGTTCGCGATTGCGGACTCGAGCACCTTCTTGATGATGGTCGCACCCTTCTTCGGGCTGAACTGCAGGATGTTCAGCGCGGCGTCGACTTTCTTGCCACGGATCAGATCGGCGACCAGGCGGCCTTTCTGTTCCGACAGGCGCACGCCTTTGAGAATAGCTTTGGTTTCCATTATTTCTTCGCCTTCTTGTCAGCGGCGTGGCCCTTGAACGTACGGGTCAGGGCGAATTCGCCCAGCTTGTGACCCACCATGTTCTCGGAGACGTACACCGGCACGTGCACCTTGCCGTTGTGAACAGCGATCGTCAGACCGATGAAGTCCGGGGTGATCGTCGAGCGGCGCGACCAGGTTTTGACTGGCTTCTTGTCTTTGGTCGCTTGCGCGGCTTCGACTTTTTTCACCAGGTGGGCGTCAATGAACGGCCCTTTTTTCAATGAACGAGTCATGTCTTATCCTTATTTCTTGCCGCGGCGCGAAACGATCATCGAAGACGTGCGCTTGTTCGAACGCGTCTTCTTGCCCTTCGTCTGCTGGCCCCATGGCGACACCGGGTGACGACCGGCTGCCGTACGACCTTCACCACCACCGTGCGGGTGGTCGATCGGGTTCATCACCACACCGCGAACGGTCGGGCGGACACCGCGCCAGCGCATCGCACCGGCTTTACCGATCTTGCGCAGGCTGTGTTCGGCATTGCCGACTTCGCCGATGGTGGCGCGGCACTCGATGTGCACGCGGCGGACTTCACCCGAGCGCAGGCGAACCTGGGCGTAGGTACCTTCGCGGGCCATCAGGACCACAGCGGCGCCGGCGGTGCGGGCCATCTGTGCGCCTTTGCCCGGCAGCATTTCGACGCAGTGCATCACGGTACCAACCGGGATGTTGCGGATCGGCAGGCAGTTACCGGCCTTGATCGGCGCTTCCGAACCGTTCATGACGGTGTCGCCGACAGCCACGCCCTTCGGGGCGATGATGTACTGGCGCTCGCCGTCGGCGTAGCACAGCAGCGCGATGTGGGCGGTGCGGTTCGGGTCGTACTCGATACGCTCGACCTTTGCCGGGATGCCGTCCTTGTTGCGCTTGAAGTCAACGATACGGTAGTGATGCTTGTGACCACCGCCGATGTGGCGGGTGGTGATGTGGCCGTTGTTGTTACGGCCAGCAGTCTTCGATTTCTTCTCAACCAGGGCTGCGAACGGACGACCTTTGTACAGGTCGCTGTTCACAACCTTCACCATGCCGCGGCGGCCTGGGGAGGTTGGCTTCATCTTAACGAGTGCCATTATTGAGCCTCCTCGACAAAGTTAATTTCCTGACCCGGCTTCAGGGCCACGAAAGCGCGCTTGGTGTGGTTGCGGCGACCGGTGAAACGGCCCGAACGCTTGACCTTGCCTTCGCGGTTCACGGTTTGCACCGATTCCACTTCGACCTTGAACAGCAGTTCGACGGCAGCTTTGATTTCCGGCTTGGTCGCGTCCGGCAGGACCTTGAACACGATCTGTTCGTTCTTTTCCGCGACGAAGGTCGCCTTTTCGGAAATGACCGGAGCCAGCAGCACCTTCATCAGGCGCTCTTCGCTGAATTTGATTGCGGCGCTCATGCGTACATCTCCTCGATCTTGGCCAGAGCAGCTTTGGTGACCAGGACTTTCTTGTAGAACACCAGCGACATCGGGTCAGCGTGCTTCGGCTCGACAACCAGCACGTTCGGCAGGTTGCGCGAGGCCAGCAGCAGGTTCTCGTCGATGGTGTCGGTGATCACCAGGACCGATTCCAGACCCATGCCCTGCAGCTTCTGCGACAGCAGCTTGGTCTTCGGCGCTTCGATGGTCAGGTTCTCGACCACGCTCAGGCGCTCTTCGCGGGCCAGTTGCGAGAGGATCGAGCACATACCGGCGCGATACATCTTCTTGTTGACCTTGTGCGAGAAGTTCTCGTCCGGCGAGTTCGGGAAGATACGGCCACCGCCGCGCCACAGCGGCGACGACGACATACCGGCACGAGCGCGGCCGGTGCCCTTCTGGCGCCACGGCTTCTTGGTCGTGTGCGAGACTTCTTCACGATCCTTCTGCTTGCGGTTGCCCGAACGCGCGTTAGCGGCGTAGGCGACCACGATCTGGTGGATCAGGGCTTCGTTGTAATCGCGACCGAACACTTCGTCGGTGGCGTTGACGTTCGAGCCAGCTTGGCCTTGCTCATTCAGGAGCTTCAGTTCCATCGTTTACGCTCCCTTCTTTGCTTTGACCTTGACGGCCGGCTTGACAACGACTTGGCCGTTCTTGGCGCCAGGAACGGCACCCTTGACCAGCAGCAGTTGACGGTCGGCGTCGATACGAGCGATTTCCAGGTTCTGGGTGGTGACAGTGACGTCGCCCAGGTGACCGGTCATGCGCTTGCCAGGGAACACGCGACCCGGATCCTGCGCCATACCGATGGAGCCAGGAACGTTGTGCGAACGCGAGTTACCGTGGGTGGCACGGCCGGATGCGAAGTTGTAACGCTTGATGGTACCGGCGTAGCCCTTACCGATCGAGGTGCCTTGCACGTCGATTTTCTGGCCAACTTCGAACAGGGAAACATTGACTGCGTCGCCAGCCTTGAAACCAGCGGCTTGCTCGGCGTCGATGCGGAATTCCTTCAGCAGCGTACCGGCTTCGACACCAGCTTTGGCGTAGTGACCCGCACTGGCCTTGTTCACGCGGGAAGCGCGACGTTGACCGAATACGACCTGAACTGCGGAGTAGCCGTCAGTTTCAGGAGTTTTGATTTGCGCAACACGGTTGTTCGACACGTCCAGCACGGTGACCGGGATCGAATCCCCGTCATCCGTGAAGATGCGCATCATGCCAACCTTGCGACCGAGAAGGCCCAGGCTCATTTTTTCTCCAATTCCCACCTGCGATTGGGCGGGGATAGTTGAACTACAAAACGCATGGGCAAAAAAAGACATGCCCATACCGAAGCCGGCTAGTATAGCGCCCGCCACGGATAGACGCAACAGGAGAATGCGAAGCTTGACGCGCTCTGTTGCGTTTTTACGCTGTAGTCGTGGAGATCAGAGGAATCCGTTCAGGCTGAACGGCACAGAAAAGGCACACCTCTGCGCCTTTTCTCTACAGACTCGAGGTCTGCGCTATGGAGGAATTCTGGTGGGCGGTGCAGGATTCGAACCTGCGACCCCTTGGATGTCGACCAAGTATTCTAACCAGCTGAACTAACCGCCCGGGGAGCCGCATTATACGAGCATCATTCCCGAAAGCGCAATACCCAATTGCAAAAAGGTATGCAGGACGGATGGCGGCCCCGTCCCGCCAACCGGATCGGCGGTTGTAGATGTCAATTTGCAATGTTATGCTGTTCCCGCTTCATCGAGGGAAAAGCGCCGTCTCACCTCCCATATAACATCCTCATCGCTGGCGCACGGCTCACGCAGCCGCTGTCTTTTCCCTCTTCGCCGGCAGGCCGCCACCGCGCGCCGCCCTGCCATTCCCGCGCGTGCACCCGGCCCACGGCCGCGACCCTGCACGCCCACGATTCGCCGCGTCCGCGCGCCGGCAAGCGCCGCGCGGCGAAGCATCGCTCGACAAGGATGATCACGATGACCGCACGCCCCTCCCCTTTCCGCTCCCCCGATCTCGATCCGCGCAGGCTGATACTGGCCACCGACCTCGACGGCACCCTGCTGGCCGGTTCGCAGGAGGCGCGCCGCCGTGTGCGCGAGCTGTTCAGCGGCGGACTCGATGGCGCCAGGCTGGTGTTCGTCACCGGCCGCGGCCTGGAATCGGTCATGCCGCTGCTGGCCGACCCGACCATCCCGACGCCCGACTACATCATCGCCGACGTCGGCGCCACCATCGTGCACGGCGACCTGCGTCCGGTCGAGCCGCTGCACCACGAGATCGCGGCGCGCTGGCCCGGCAGCCAGGCGGTGCTGCGCGCCCTGGCCGGCGTGAAAGGCCTGACGCTCCAGAGCGTGCCGCAGGAGCGGCGCTGCTCCTTCCTGGCGGCCGAGTCCGCCGTCACGCCGGCGCTGCGCGCCACGGTGGCGGCGCTCGGCTGCGAACTGCTGTTCTCGGCCGGCCGCTACCTCGACGTGCTGCCGCGCGGCGTCGGCAAGGGCCCGGCACTGCACCGCCTGGCCGAGGCCGAGGGTTTCGACCTCGGCCACATCGTGGTGGCGGGCGACACCCTGAACGACCTGTCCCTGTTCGAAGCCGGCTTCAAGGGCATCGCCGTGGGCGGCGCCGAGCCTGCCCTGGTGGCGCGGGTCGCGCACATGCGCCACGCCTACGTGGCGGACACCGAAGGCTGCGGCGGCATCCTCGACGGTCTCGCCTGGCATGGCCTGCGTGCCGCGAATGCGGACACGATGCCGCTCGCGGCTGCGCGCGGCCAGGCCGAACTGGTCATGGTCTACCACCGCCTGCCCTATGACGAAGCGGTCGAGGACGGCATCGCCGTGCGGCGCCGCCCGAAGAGCCCGAACGGCATCATGCCGACGCTATTGAGCCTGTTCTCGGACGGGCGCACCGGCTCCTGGGTCGCCTGGTCGCAGCAGCCGAGCCGCACGCCCGACGGTTTCGCAGTGCACGTGCCGGTCGATCCGGAGCGCTACCCGAACCTGCAGGTGGCGCGCGTGGCCCTGACCGGGGAAGACATCGACTTGTTCTATAAAAAATTTTCCAAGGAAGCGTTCTGGCCGATCATCTTTTCCTTCCCGGACAAGGCGGAATTCAGGCAAGCGCACTGGGAGCGCTTCCTGGAAGTGAACCGCCTGTTCGCCGAGCAGACGGCGCGCGAAGCGGCGCAAGGCGCCACCGCGTGGATCCACGACTACAACCTGTGGATGGTGCCGGCCTTCCTGCGGCCGCTGCGCCCCGACCTGAAAATCGCCTTCTTCCACCACACCGCCTTCCCCTCGAGCGACGTGTTCAACATCCTGCCGTGGCGGCGCGACATCCTGGCCAGCCTGCTGCAATGCGATTACATCGGCTTCCACGTGCCGCGCTACGTCGAGAATTTCGTCGACGCGGCCCGCTCATTTGCGCCATTGGAAGTGCTCGATTGCGCACCGTGCGCGCCGCGCTTCCTCACCTACGGCTGCGCGCTGGGCGTGGACAGCGTCACCACCGCGATCGTGGCCGGCGGGCGCCGCGTCCACCTGGGCGCGCATCCGGTCGGCACCGACGTCGCGCTGATCGAGCGCCTGCTGCAGACGGACGCGGTGGCGGCGAGCCTGGCCCGGATCGACGGCTACCTGCGTGGCCGCACCGGCATCGTCTCGATCGAGCGCCTGGATTACGTGAAGGGTTCGCTGGAAAAGCTGCAAGCCTTCGAGCGCCTGCTCGAGCAGCATCCGGAACTGGCCGGCAAGGTCACCCTCCTGAACATCATCACCCCGGCGGCGCCGGGGATGGAGATCTACGAAAACCTGCGCGAGGAGCTGGACCGCACGGTCGGCCGCATCAATGGCCGCTTCTCAACGCTGGACTGGGTACCGGTGCGCTATTTCTACCGCTCGCTGCCGTTCGAGGAGGTGCTGGCGCATTACGCCGCCTGCGGCATCGCCTGGATCACGCCACTGCGCGATGGCCTGAACCTGGTGGCCAAGGAATACATCGCGGCGCGGAAAGCGGTCGGCAAGCCTGGCGTGCTGATCCTGTCCGAATTCGCCGGCGCCGCGGTGGAACTGCATGGCGCCCTGCTGGCCAACCCGTACGACGCGAACGCGATGACGGAGCGGCTGTACCGTGCCATTACAATGGGTCCCGACGAAGCCGCCTACCGCACGGAGCGCCTGGCCGCGATCGTCGCGGAACACGATGTGGCGCGCTGGGGCGGGGATTTCCTGGCTGCGGCGGCGGGCGCGGGCCCCGACAGCGGCGCGCAGGCCCTGGCAGCATGATTTGAAAGGATGAACGATGGATGTAATGTTTTTCAATAACCCGGTACTCGGCTGGCTGACCGCACTGGCGATCGCGGCCGCCGTGACGGTTGCGCTGGTCCTGATCAAGGTGACGGTGGTGCACCGGCTGGCGATCCTGGCCCAGCGCACCGAGACCAAGCTCGACGACATCGCGGTGGCCGCGCTGCAGTCGACCAAGAAGTTCGTGATGCTGGTCATGGGCCTGTACGTGGGCAGCAAGACGCTGTTGCTGCCGGAGTCGGTGCAGGTCTTCGCCACGCGCGCGGCCATCGTCACCGGCCTGATCCAGGCGGCGATCTGGGGCAACAACGCGCTGCGCGCCTGGCTGACGCAGTACTACGAGAACCGCTCGACCGATCCGGGGCGCGCCACCTCGGCCGCCGCGGTCGGCTTCATCACGCGCATGGTGCTGTGGATCGTGATCTTCCTGATGATCCTGGACAACCTCGGGGTCAACATCACGACCCTGGTGGCCTCGCTCGGTATCGGCGGCATCGCGGTGGCGCTGGCGGTCCAGAACATCCTGGGCGATTTGTTCGCCTCGCTGTCGATCGTCCTGGACAAGCCCTTCGTGATCGGCGACTTCGTGATCGTCGACAAATACCTGGGCACCGTCGAATACGTCGGCCTGAAAACGACCCGCATCCGCAGCCTGGGCGGAGAACAGCTGGTGTTCTCCAACGCCGACCTGCTCAAGAGCCGGCTGCAGAACATGACGCGCATGCAGCGCCGCCGCGTCGCGTTCACGATCGGCGTGCCCTTCGACACGCCGACCGCCAAACTGCGCGAGATTCCGCCCATGCTGACGGAGATCGTGAAGTCGCAGGACCCGGTGACGCTGGACCGCGCGCACTTTGCCGGCATCGGGCCGTCGGCGATGAATTTCGAGGTCGTGTACTGGGTGGAGAGCCCGGACTATGTCAAGTTCATGGATATCCAGCAGGAGATCAACCTGCGGATCGTGGACGGCCTGGCCGCGCGCGACGTCCCTCTCGCCTACCCGACGCAGACGCTGCAGGTACTGGACGGACGCGGCAAGCCGGAAGCGGGCATGGAAACGCCGGCACCGCGCCAGGCCGGACCGGGCGCCTGATCAGGCCGGGGGCGCCGTGGAGGCGCGCAGCACCAGGTGGCCGGCCAGCGCGGTGTTGCGCAGCGGCGCCTGCGTCCCCTTGATGCGCTCGATCAGCTGCTCGATCGCCAGTCTCGCCATGTCGTACTTGGGCGGGGCGATCGTCGTCAGCGGCGGACTGGTATAGCAGGACGCACCGATGTCGTCATAGCCCACCACCGAGATCTGGTCCGGGATGCGCACGCCGGCACGTCCGGCGGCGCACAGGCCGCCCAGGGCCATCAGGTCGCTGGCGACGAACACCGCGCTCGGACGCCGGTCGCGGGCCAGCAGGCGGGAGAAGGCGGCGTGGCCGCCGGCGCTGGTGAATTCCTCGTGCACGATGTCGCCTGGCGCCACGTCCAGGCCGGCCTCCTCCATCGCGCGCAGGAAACCGCCGACGCGCTCGCGGCTGCGCGGCAAGTCTTCCGGGCCGGACACGCAGGCGATCACGCGGTGCCCCAGCGCGATCAGGTGGCGCGTGGCGTCGCGCGCGCCCTCCTCCTGGCCGGCCAGGATGACGTCGGCGTCCAGGCCGGGGAGCGCCCGTTCGAGCTGCACGATCGGCACGGCGTCGCGGCCCGGCATCAAGCCCTGCTCGTCGTCGGCGCCGCTGGCGACCAGCACCAGGCCGTCGATGCGCTTTTCCATCAGCAGGCGCAGGTAGGCCGTCTGTTTCTTGCCGCCGCCGTGGGCATTGCACAGGATGATGTTGTAGCCGCGCTGGAAAGCGGCGTCCTCGAGCCAGCGGATCAGCTCGGCAAAATACGGATTCGAACTGTTCGGCACCAGCACGCCGATGGTATTGGTCTTGTCGTTCTTGAGGCTGCGCGCGACGGCACTCGGGATATAGCGCATCTCGTCGATGACGCCCTGGACGCGCTGGCGCACGTCGTCGCTGACGACGCGCGTGTTGTTGATCACGTGCGAGACCGTCGAGATCGAGACCCCGGCGCGCTCCGCCACCTGCTTCATTGTCGCCATCGCGCTCTCTCCTCGTGCCGCGATTATGACCGATGAGTTTCAGGAATTACAACGAACTCATCGTTTTATTTTTATGCGTCGATGCGCAGCGCAGCGCACATGCGCTCGGGGCGGTCCACACCCAGCTGCGTCAGGCGCACGGAACTGTATGGGCTCAACATGAGGACTGTGTTCGGCTTGTCAAGTGGCGAAGCGCCCAGCAGGCCCACCCAGGCGCGCTGGGCGATGTCCATCCTGGACAGGTAACGGAGACGTCGGGCGCGGCTGGCGACGGCGGAGGCAGCGGACACGGTGGCTCCTTGTTCTGAAATTGAAATGGCAGAGCAACATTGCCATTCTTTCACAACGAAGCCGGTCGTGCACGCCTGCCGTGCCGGATTTCGGCAACCAATATGCTGCTGAGATGCAAATCGGGTGGCAGGCAAGCACAGCGCATAAAGCAACAGGGCCGGTCCGCGAAGCGGTACCGGCCCTGTTCAATCACCGGCGGCTCGATGCCGCCAGCGTAAAACTGGATTACTGCAGTTTGATTTCGACGTCGACGCCAGCCGGCAGGTCCAGCTTCATCAGTGCGTCGACAGTCTTGTCGGTCGGGTCCACGATGTCCATCAGACGCTGGTGCGTACGGATTTCGAACTGGTCGCGCGAGGTCTTGTTGACGTGCGGGGAACGCAGGACGTCGAAGCGCTGGATGCGGGTCGGCAGCGGGACCGGGCCCTTGACCACTGCGCCGGTGCGCTTGGCGGTGTCGACGATTTCCAGGGCGGACTGGTCGATCAGCTTGTAGTCGAACGCTTTCAGGCGGATACGGATTTTCTGGTTCGGAGCGGACATGCTATTTCCTTTAAAAGAACGTTCCGGCGTGGGCCGGCAATGTGTAAAAGGTGTTTCGGTACTGCTCAAGAGGCGGGAGTATATCACCCTTCTTGGACAAAAAGATGGGGACAGCCTGAAAAGTCTGTCCCCATCTGTTGTGCCGGCGGCACGGGACCGCCGGCGGATCGACTAACCGAAATTAGGCGATGATCTTGGCGACCACGCCGGCGCCGACGGTACGGCCGCCTTCGCGGATTGCGAAGCGCAGACCTTCTTCCATCGCGATCGGAGCGATCAGCTTGACGGTGATCGAAACGTTATCGCCCGGCATCACCATCTCTTTGT
>CAJYQM010000280.1 GCA_913777025.1 uncultured Massilia sp.
TAGTACGGTGACTGGAGTTCAGACGTGTGCTCTTCCGATCTCAACGCCCACTTCGGCGACCTGCCGGCATCCGGCGGCAACGGTTTCATCTACCGCATCGCACCGGTCATTACCGGCCAGCTGACCGGCGACGTGCACAAGGTCTACGACGCCAACACCAGCGCCGTGCTGGCGCCGGCCAACTACCTGTCCACCGTGGGCGCGATCGACGGCGACGTCGTGACCCTCAATACCCCGGTGTTCGGCAACTACGACAGCAAGACCGCGGGCACCGGCAAGATGGTGACCGTGAACGGCGTGCAGATCCTGAACGCCATGGACGGCAATGTCGCGGTGTACGGCTACCAGCTGGCCAGCCACACCCTCAGCGGCGCGGTGGGCTCGATCGACAAGGCCCTGATCCAGGTCGCCGACCTGGTCGCCCTGAACAAGGTGTATGACGGTACCGACACGGCTTACCTGAACACCCACGCGGCCCGGGCCACCGGCGTGCTGGCGGGCGACCAGATCACCCTGGTCAGCGCCACCGGCCGTTACCTCGACGGCAAGAACGTGGGCGCAGGCAAGGCGATCGTGGCCGACAACATCCAGCTGGCGGGTGCCGACAAGGACAACTACCAGATGGTGCCGACCACCGGCCTGTCGTCCGACGTCACGCCACGGGCACTGGTCGTCAGCGCCAGCGGCGGCAGCAAGACCTACGACGTGGCCACGGTCACGCAGGTCGCGCTGGCCGACAACCGCGTCGACGGCGACGTGCTGGACATCGCCTACCAGGCCAACTACCTGGACAAGAACGCCGGTACCAACAAGTACATCCGCGTGTCCGACATCGCGATTTCGGGCCAGGATGCCCGGAACTACACGGTGAACACGACGGCGGCGTCGTTCGGCGACATCGCCAAGGCCGACCTGACGGTCCATGCCCAGGGTGTGAGCCGGACCTACGACGGCACCACGAATGCCACCGTGATCCTGTCCGCGGACCGGGCAACGGCGGCGATGCAGGCCGATCAGCTGACCCTGTCCTACGAAGCCGCGATGTTCACGTCGAAGGCCGCGGGACTGGGCAAGACGATCGACGTCCTGGGCGTGCGCGTCGGCGGCGCCGATGCGGGCAACTACAACGTGAACGTGGCGCCGGCCCGCACCGCGACGGCCGACATCAGCGGCCTGCACCTGACGCTGAGCGGCGTACAGGCGCTGGACAAGGCCTATGACGGTACGACGAACGCCGTCCTGAACCTGGCCAATGCCTCGCTGAACGGCGTGGCGGCAGGGGACAGCGTCTCCTTCCTCGGCACGCTGGGCAGCGGCGTGTTCGCCGGCAAGAATGCCAGCGGCAGCCCGATCGCCGTCAGCGTGACCGCCAACGGCATCCAGCTCACCGGCAAGGATGCCGACGGCTACCTGCTCGACCTGCCGACCGGCCTGATGGCCAGCATCACGCCGAAGGCGTTGACGGCCACGGTCACGGCGCCGGGCAAGGTCTATGACGGCAATACGCTGGCGGCACCGACGGTGGCCATTACCAGCGGCCTGGTCGGCAACGAGCACCTGGGCGTGACCGGGACCGCGAGCTTCGATTCGAAGAACGTCGGTACCCGCGTCGTGACGCTGGATAGCGTCGCGCTGCACGACGATGCAGCCTCCGGCGGCCTGGCAAGCAACTATGTACTGGTCTCGGGCCAGACCACCTCGGCGGACATCACCCGCCGGGCGTCGGTCACCTGGACCGGCGGTCCGGACGGCAAGTGGTTCGATCCGAAGAACTGGGATGACGGCGCCATTCCCGACTACGCCAACGTCAAGGACGTCCTGATTCCGGGCGGCGTGACCATCGACTTCGACCCGGTACCGAACGGCACCCCGGTCTCGGTCGACAGCATCGTCGGCGATGGCGGCACCCTGACCGTCAGCGGCGGCACCCTGAACACGGGCCGCGGCGGCGTCCGGTTGGGTGGCTACAAGCAGACCGGCGGCACGGTGACGAGCGGCGGCAACGTGACGGTCAACACCTTCGTCCAGACCGGCGGCACCACCATCGTCGAGAAGGACTTCACGTCGACCGGCGGCTTCAACCAGGGCGGCAACGGCACCCTGACCGTGGGCGGCACGACCACCATCGTGTCCGACGGCGGCGTGGTGATCGGCAACCTGACCTCGGATGGCGAACTGGATGTGACCAGCAAGGACGGCCCGATCACCCAGGCCGGCGGCACGACGATCCTGACGAAAGGCGAGACCACACTGACCTCGGGCGGCGACATCGACCTGCGCAACAAAGGCAACGATTTCGGCGGCCCGGTGACGGTCGGCGGCAAGGACGTTCATCTGAGCGACAAGAACGACCTGACCGTGGGCGGCAAGACCAGCGGCGGCCTGGGCACCGAATCGGGCGGCGGCACGACCCTGGGCGACACCACGGTGGGCGGCAAGCTCGACGTGAACGCCAAGGGCCCGGTCAACCAGACCGGCGGCGGCACCGTGACCGTCGTCGGCGGCACCACGCTGACCTCGGGCGGCGACATCGACCTGCGCAACAAGGGCAACGATTTCGGCGGCCCGGTGACGGTCGGCGGCAAGGACGTCCGCCTGGGCGACAAGAACGACCTGACCGTGAACGGTACGGCCAGCGGCGGCTTGAGCACGACGTCGGGCGGCGCTACCACCTACGGCAACACGACGGTCGGCGGCAAGCTCGACGCGACCAGCGGCGGTGCGATCGGCCAGGCCGGCGGCACCACGCTGCATGTCACCGGTGCGAGCACCCTGGCCTCGGGCGGCAACGTGACCCTGGCCAACATGGGTAACGACTTCGGTGGCGCGGTGTCGGCAAGCGGCAAGAACGTGAGCCTGAACGACAGCGCGGGCGGCATCACGCTGGGTACGGTCAATGCCGGCGGTACCCTGCTGGTTGCGGCGACCGGCGCCATCGCCCAGGCCCCGGGCCAGCACCTCGAGGTTGCGGGTTATTCGACCTTCATCTCCGGGACCAACGAGGTCGGGCTCGATGCGGGGGGCAATGCCTTGCGCGGTGGCTCGAACCTGAATTCGGTCACGGTCCTGACGCCTGTGGCGACGGCGCCGGCGATGCCGGTCCCCGGCACCGGTCCCCAGGTGCAGGCGGTCGCCAACGCGGGCGCTAGCGGCAACGTGGCCGTCACCGGCAGCGTGACCGCCACCGGCGCCGTGATTGTGGAAGCCGCGCCGGCGAGCCTGGCCGCTCCGGCGACCGTGACGGGCGCATCGGGCATCGTCGTGAAGACGGTGGAGACTGCCAATGCGACGCGCAACGGATTGATTTCCGTGGGCGTGCCCAAGTCGGTCGGTTCCTTCGTGTTCAAGGTGCCGGCGGAAGCCTTCGCCGACCAGGCCCAGGGCGGTTTGTCGGTCAGCAGCGTTGCGCTGGAAAACGGCGCATCCTTGCCGTCCTGGCTGCAGTTCAATGTCAACGACTTGAGCTTCACCGCCACGAGCGTTCCCGCGAACGGATTGCCGCTGCGGGTCGTCGTGACCACCGAAGGCAAGCGCGTCGTGGTCGTCATCTCGGAACTGGAGGGCGGCAACAAATAATGATGGACAGGGCCGGTTCACCGCGGTGAACCGGCAGGGCACGCGGGCACGCGGCGACGGAAGTCGCCCCGTGCCCGCTGTCGTTTCGTACGCCGCGATCGGCCGGCCAGGCATGCGCGCCGGGTGTTCTGTACAAGGCTCGCGCCATGCGCTGTTCACTACAGCTATGATGACCCGACTTCGCTTTTTGCATCGATGGCCATGACCCCTGTCGTCTTCATTTACCAGAGTCCCGCAAGCCGGCCGTGCCGGCCGCCCCGCGATTGTCATCCCGCGCCGGAGGAGGCGGTATGACGACGCGCTTCGCCTTGCACGCCGTCGAGGACAGCCACGCGTCCGGCGCCGGCCTGATGCGCGCCGTGGCGCTCGACGCCACCCTCGACGGCGTCGGCTGCTTCGCGGCCTCCCAGCCGCAAGCCGCCGAATGCGAGCGCCAGCTGCGCCAGTTCGGCTACGCCGGCGCGGTCGAGTGGGTGGCCGGGGGGCGGCCGCAGCGCCTGGAACGCTTCGGCACCCTGTACCACCCGGCCCCCGGCATCGAGCGCCTGGCCTGGCGCCGCCTGGGCCTGGGCGAGCGCCGCTACAGCCTGTGCGGCATCACGCACACGACGGCCAGCCACGCCGTGATGAGCACCATCGCCAACCTGCCGGTGGCGCCGCTGCGCAGCTGGGACGCCGTGATCTGCACCTCGCGCGTGGTGCGCGACAGCGTGCGCGTGGTGCTGGAGCAGCAGGCCGATTACCTGCGCGCGCGCCTGGGTGCGCAGCGCTTCGAGCTGCCCCAGCTGCCGATGATCCCGCTGGGCGTGCATTGCCGCGACTTCGACGGCCTGGCGGCGCGCCGCGGCGGAGCGCGCGAGCGCTTCGGGATCGGTGCCGACGACGTCGCCTTCCTCGTCCTCGGCCGCCTGTCCTTCCACACCAAGGCGCATCCGCAGCAGATGTTCAGCGCGCTGGAACGGGCGGAGAAGGGCGGGCGCCAGGTGCACCTGGTCCTGTGCGGCTGGTTTGCCGACGATGCGATCGAGAAGGCCTTCCGCGAGGCGGCCGCCGCGCTTTGCCCGTCGGTGTGGCTGACGGTGGTCGACGGCCGCGTGCCGGACAGGCAGCTCGATGCCTGGGCCGCGGCCGACATCTTCACCTCCCTGCCGGACAACGTGCAGGAAACCTTCAACCTGGCGCCGATCGAGGCGATGGCGGCCGGATTGCCCTGCGTGGTGAGCGACTGGAATGGCTACCGCGACACGGTGCGCGATGGCGTCGACGGTTACCGCATCCCGACCGTGATGCCCGGAGCGGGCGCCGGACTTGATCTCGCGCAGCGTTACGACGATGGCGTCGACAGCTACGACATGTATTGCGGTCATACCAGCCAGGCGGTGGCGCTGGACGGCGCGCAGCTCACCCAGGCCTATGCCCGGCTGATCAATGATGCGGGGCTGCGCCGGGAACTGGGCGGGAACGCGCGTTCGCGCGCGCTGCGGGAATACGATTGGCCGGTGGTGTTCGCGCGCTACCGCGCGTTGTGGAGCGAGCTCGATGAGCGGCGCCGCGCCGATGCGCTGCTTGCGCCCGCGCTGCCGCAGGCGGTGCCGGACCGGCAGGATCCGTTCGCGCTGTTCGCGGCGTATCCGAGCATGCAGATCACGCCCGCGTCGCTGGTGGAACTGGCGCCGGATGCGTCGCTGGCCCTGCTGCGCCAGTACCGCGAACTCGCGATCAACCGCTTCGCGCACGCGGCGCTGCCGACGCTCGAGGAGTTCGGACAGATCTTCGGTTCGATCGAATCGCGGCCGATGCAGGTGGATGAATTGCTGGATACGCTGGGGCCGTGCGATCGCCCGACGCTGCTGCGCGGATTGGCCTGGCTGAGCAAGATGGACTTGCTACGGATTCGCGCGGCGGATGAATAAAGCCTGTATATAAGGGCTGTATGGAAAGCGCGGTTATCGGTGCGCTTGTTTTTTCGGACGGAGCAGAAGAAGAAGGAATCAAACGTTATCGCGACATTCGATCGGAAAAGATTGATATGGCCGGTTCGCCCCTATGAAAAGACATGAAAAATATTGTGTGCGGGTTGCGCACTGACAAGGTTTTCGTGTACTTTACGTGATTGAATTTGTCAAAACGTGAATACGCCGATTTTCTCGAGCGTTAAACGTGAAAACAGACCGATCGAAATGGGACGCTGATTCATTCAGTATGCAAGTGAGCTCAACCGAAAAGAACAAGCCGCATTGCCTGAAGCAGGTTCGGGCATGGCGGCTTTTTCTTTTCAGGCTTTCACGGGCAGCGATGTGAACGGCGTAGTGAACCATCGAACTTCAGTCGTTTCGGTCGTCGGCGACGACGATAGCTGAAGTGCTGCAGACTTGAGGAGTTGCAGCAGTTCAGCTGGTGCCGGATTCATTGACGCAGACCCGCGTGTGCGCCGATGAATAATTCGCCCGACCAAGCAGATTGGGTTGGACGGGTTCAAACCTTGTAGCGTATTTTCTCATCGCAGAGAAGGAGAACAGAAAATGGCAACAGCCGCTAAGAAATCCGCAGCAAAGACTGCTGCAGCAGAAAAACCGGCCGCTAAAAAAGCAGCCGCAAAAACGGCAACCAAGCCGGCCGCTAAACCGGCAGTAAAAGCCGCCGCAAAACCGGCAGCCAAACCGGCAGCAAAACCTGCCGCCAAGAAAGCTGCTGCGACCAAAGCACCGGCGACCAAAACCGCTGCAACCAAAACCGCTGCAAGCAAAACCGCAGCAAGCAAAACTGCTGCAACGAAAACCGCAGCAAGCAAAACCGCAGCAAGCAAAACTGCAGCCACCAAAACTGCAGCCACCAAAACTGCAAGCAAGGCAAGCGCAAAACCGGTAGCAAAGAAAGCCACTGCCGCCAAGACCTCGGCCAAATCGGCTGCGACCAAGTCGACCGCCGCGGCCAAGACTTCGGCCAAATCGGCTGCCACCAAGTCGACCGCTGCCAAGACCCCGGCCAAGTCGGCTGCCACCAAGTCGACCGCCACCAAGTCGACCGCCACCAAGTCGACCGCTGCTGCCAAGACTTCGGCCAAATCGGCTGCGACCAAGTCGACCGCCGCCAAGACTTCGGCCAAATCGGCTGCCACCAAGTCCACCGCCGCCAAGACTTCGGCCAAATCGGCTGCAAGCAAGTCGACCGCCGCCAAGACCCCGGCCAAATCGGCTGCGACCAAGTCGACCGCTGCCAAGACCTCGGCCAAATCGGCTGCGACCAAGTCGACCGCTGCCAAGACCCCGGCCAAAGCTGCTGCCACCAGGTCGACCGCCGCCAAGACCCCGGCCAAATCGGCTGCAAGCAAATCGACCGCTGCAAAAGCACCGGCCAAGACCGCTGCGACCAAGTCGACCGCCGCCGCCAAGACCCCGGCCAAGACTGCTGCGACCAAGTCGACCTCCGCCGCCAAGACCCCGGCCAAGACTGCTGCGACCAAGTCGACCG
>CAJYQM010000281.1 GCA_913777025.1 uncultured Massilia sp.
CGACGCCAAGGCACCGAAGACCGTCGAGAACTTCCTGTACTACGTGAACAAGGGTCAGTTCAGCAACACCATCTTCCACCGCGTGATCAAGGACTTCATGATCCAGGGCGGCGGTTTCGAGCCGGGCATGAAGCAGAAGGACACCGACCAGACCGTGGAAAACGAAGCCAAGAACGGCCTCAAGAACGACAAGTACACCATCGCCATGGCCCGTACCTCGGCCCCGCACTCGGCATCGGCCCAGTTCTTCATCAACACCAAGAACAACGACTTCCTGAACTACCCGGGCCAGGACGGCTGGGGCTATGCCGTGTTCGGCAAGGTCGTCGAAGGCCAGGACGTGGTCGACCAGATGAACACCGTCCAGACCAGCCGCGCCGGCATGCACGCCGACGTCCCGGTCGATGCGATCGTGATCGAGAAAGTCGAAGTCGTCCAGTAATCCCCTGTTGACAGCACCCGCGCGCGGGACCCGCCACATGACCCATCCCGCGCGCACGCTGGCGCTCTTCATTTCGGACCTGCACCTGCAGGCCTCGCATCCGCGCACGCTCGAGGCGTTTCTCCGCTTCCTGGACGAGCGCGCAGTCCACGCCGATGCGCTCTACCTGCTCGGCGACATCTTCGAATACTGGGCCGGGGACGACGACCTCGCCACCCCCTTCAATGCCGGGGTGGCAGCCGCCCTGCACCGCCTGGCCGACGGCGGCGTCAAGGTCTACTGGATGGCCGGCAACCGCGATTTCCTGGCGGGCCAGGCCTTTGCCGATGCCGCCGGCCTGACCCTGCTGGCCGAGCCGCACGTGGCGGACTTCGCGGGCACGCGCGTGGCGCTGGTCCACGGCGACGCCCAATGCACCGGCGACCTCAAATACATGGCCTTCCGCGCCCAGGTGCGCGAACCGGCCTGGCAAACCCAGTTCCTGGCCATGCCCCTTGCCCAGCGCAAGTCCATCATCGCCGGCCTGCGCGAAGGCAGCCGCTCGGCCCACAAGGAAAAATCCTACGACATCATGGATGTGGCGCCAGACGCCGTCGCCGCCTTGCACGCGCAGACCGGCGCCGACGTCATCCTGCACGGCCACACCCACCGCCCCGCCCTGCACGTCGATGGCGACAGGCGGCGCTACGTCCTGCCCGACTGGGAGTTCGACGAGGAACCTGTGCGCGGCGGCTGGATCGCCATCGATGCCGACGGGCGCATCACGCGCCACGGCCTGGACGGCACCGTCCTCTGATACCTGGCAAAACTGATAGGTAGGCGACGGCGTTTGCCGTATTGACCGTCATGGGCTAGGTGTTATACTTCACTACAACACCACCTCATCACACCACCAACATGGAGGCAGGCATGGATATCCAGGCTGCACCGCAGGAAAGCGAGGCCGGCAATGACCATCGGCTGGAATGACAACGCGCCCATCTACCGGCAGCTGAAGGACAAGGTGATCGGCATGATGCTCGACGGCGACCTGAAGGCGGGCGATCCCCTGCCCTCGGTACGCCAGGTCGCCGCCGAGTACCAGCTGAACCCGATCACGGTCTCGAAGGCTTACCAGGAACTGGTCGACGATAACTTAGTAGAAAAAAGAAGGGGAATCGGCATGTACGTCACCGAAGGGGCCAGCGAAAAGCTGCTGGCAAGCGAACGCGAGCGCTTCCTGCGCGAGGAATGGCCGGCGATGCTGGAGCGTATCCGCCGCCTGGGCCTGAACGTCGACCAGTTGCTGCACACCGAACAGGGCGGAGGCACGGCATGAGCAGCGTCATCTCGGCCAGGGGCCTGACCAAGCGCTACGGCAAGCGCACTGCCGTCGACGGCATCGATTTCGAGATCCCGGCCGGCCGCATCGTCGGCCTGATCGGCCCCAACGGGTCCGGCAAGACCACCACGCTGAAGGCGGCGCTCGGGCTGGTGCCCTTCGAGGGCCACCTGTCGGTACTGGGCTTCGATCCGCGCACCCAGCGCGACGACCTGATGCAGGACGTCTGCTTCATCGCCGACGTCGCCATCCTGCCGCGCTGGCTGCGCGTGAAGGATGCGGTCGATTTCGTGGAAGGCGTGCACCCGCGCTTCAACCGCGAACGCGCCGAGCGCTACATCGCCAGCACGAAGCTCGAGCCCACCATGAAGGTCAAGCAGATGTCGAAGGGGATGATCGTCCAGCTGCACCTGGCGCTGGTGATGGCGATCGATGCGAAGCTGCTGGTGCTGGACGAGCCGACGCTGGGCCTGGACATCATCTACCGCAAGCAGTTCTACCAGAACCTGCTGGAAGACTACTTCGACGAGCAGAAGACCATCGTCATCACCACCCACCAGGTCGAGGAGGTCGAGCACATCCTGACCGACCTGATGTTCATCCGCGACGGCAGGATCGTGCTGGCGGCGTCGATGGAGGAAATCGGGGAGCGCTACATCGAGGTGATGGTCTCGCAGGACAAGGTCAGCGCGGCCAACGCCCTGCAGCCGATCGACCGCCGCACCGTGTTCGGCAAGTCGGTGATGCTGTTCGATGCGGCCGGCGGCGTCTCGCGCCAGCAGCTGGCCGCCCTCGGCGAAACCCGCAATCCCAGCGTGGCCGATTTGTTCGTCGCCACCATGAAAGGAAGCTACGCATGAACACCAAGACCATGAAATGGCTGCTGCAGCGCGAGTTCTGGGAATACAAGGGCTCGATGTTCTGGGCGCCCCTGATCGTGGCCGGCCTGCTGGTGGCCCTCCTCGGCGGCAGCCTCCTGTACGGCCTGGCCCAGCACTTCCCGAGCCACCTGACCATCGACGGCTACACCGTCCAGGTCGGCGGCAAGGCGGTCCATGTGGCGCTCGACGTGCAGAAGCGCGTCGCGATGATCGCCAGCGGCAGCTACCTGGGCGCGGCGGCTCCGCTGTTCGGCCTGCTGGCAGTCGTCGTCTTCTCGTATTGCCTCGGCACGCTGCACGACGAGCGCCGCGACCGCAGCATCCTGTTCTGGAAATCGCTGCCGGTGTCGGACAGCATGACGGTGCTGTCGAAGGCCGCCACCGCGATGGTCGTTGCGCCCCTGATCACCATCGTGCTGGGCACCCTGTGCTCGCTGATCCTGCTGTTCGTCCTGTGCCTCGCGGCCAGCCTGAACGGCGTCCACATGTTCGGCCTGGTGCTGGCCTCGCTCGACCTCTACCTGTCGCCGCTGCGCCTGCTCGCCCTGCTGCCGGTGTACGTGGTGTGGGCGCTGCCGACCGTCGGCTGGCTGATGCTGGTGTCGAGCTGGGCGCGCAGCAAGCCGATCCTGTGGGCCGTGGGCGTGCCGCTGGTGGGCCTGCTCATCGTGAAATGGACGACGCTTGCCATGGACAACCTGTCCGGCGAGCCTTCGAACCTCATGCACTATG
>CAJYQM010000282.1 GCA_913777025.1 uncultured Massilia sp.
ACCAAGCTCAACAAGCCGGGCAAGGCACTGGCCGAGCTCGACGGCGTGCATGCGCTGACCGACGTCACCGGATTCGGCCTGCTCGGCCACCTGCTGGAACTGGCGCGCGGCGCCGGCTTGACGGCCGAACTCGAGATGGACCGCATCCCGCTGCTGCCGGGCGTCGAACAGCTGGCGCACGACGGTTACTTCACCGGTGCCTCCGGCCGCAACTGGGACGCCTACGGCCACGACGTCGAACTCGGCGCCGCCGTGAACGATACCCGCCGCGTGCTGCTGACCGACCCGCAGACCTCGGGCGGCCTGCTGGTGTCCTGCGACCCGGGCAGCGTCGACGAGGTGCTGGCCCTGTTCCAGCGCGAAGGCTTCGAGCATGCCGCCGTGATCGGGCGGATGGCCGAAGGCGCCCCTCGCGTCAAGGTCCGCTAAGGCCGGCCGGCGGCGCTGCCGCGCAGTGCCGCCCACATCTCCCCGCTCTCGTCGATGCCGGTTTCCACGAAGCCGAAGCCGGCATAGAAGCGCTTCGCCTGCTCGTTGCGGGTGTGATAGCAGATCGTGACGCGCCGCATGTCGGGCAAGGCGCGCAACTCGTCGAGCAGCAGCGCCATCGCACGGCGGCCGATGCCCTGGCCCTGGCGCGCATGGTCGACCATGAAGCGGCAGATCGCGTAGTCGCCCGGCACGTCATCGGCATCGCGGACATACAGCAGGAAGCCGGCCGGCGCGCCGTCGCAGTAGACGGCGCGCGGGATGTAGTCCGGGTAGAAGCGCGACTGCGCGATCGAGAAGGCATTGCTGGCCAAGAGCTCGCGCTGGTGTTCGGGCAACTCCATGTTCATGAAGTCTTCGAAGTTGTCCTCGGTGATGTCCTGCAGGATGACGTCCAAACCCGCTCCTCTCAAAAGAAGCCTATCCTAACTCACACCACGAACAGCCCCGGATCGCGGTACGGATGGGTGGCGTCGGGATCGATGTCGAGCATGACGCCACCCTCGCCGGGAATGCGCATCGGCAGCATCTGGATCATGTCGTAGCGCTTCTGCTGCGCATACTGGCGCGAGCCGGCAAACCCCGTCGATTGCGACAGCCAGCTGCAGGCGGCGATGCCGCGCTCCATCAGGGCCCCGCAGCACAGGCCCGAGCCGTACACGCCCACCCGGTACGAGGGCTGCCCCTCGGCGCCGACGTAGAGCGCCGCGTGCACGCCGGTGAAGTAATTGCTGATCACGCCGTCGATGTCGGCCTGGGTCGGGTCGTAGTCGACCGCGAAATAGATGGCCGAGCCGAAGGGCTGGCCGATGACGTCAAGGGCCATCCGGTACGCCGCCGCACCGTCGGCCAGGCCCTGCGCGCGGCTGAAGAAGCCGGCGCGCGTACCCGACGTTTCCCACACCACGCCGATGCGCATGCCGGCCTGCGCCAGCGCCCGCGCCTCGCCCAGCGACAGGTTCTTGGCCGCGTTGTGACTGTAGTAGCGCAGCGCGAAGTCGTAACCCTGGCGCTTGAGCGCCACCGCGTGGCGCGTCAGTTCCATGGTCGTGTCCAGGCCCTTGAGTGCCGTCATGGGGGCGCCGTCCGGAAGATCAGCCATGGTGCTGCTCGGCCTCGACTGCCGCGTCGATGCCGCCGCCAGGCTGGACCGCGCGCGGCGCGGGGATGCGGACCGGTGCCGGTTTGCGCAAGACCGCCACCACGCGCGCCAGGACCAGCAGGAGGATCACCATGGCGGCAAAGGCCAGGGTCACGGGAAGGGGAAAAACAAGGAACAGGTTATGGCTCATGACATCTCCCGATCAGGTTTTTCTTGGTTCCGCTTGGCGCGGCGCAAGGGTCACTGTGCCACTCCGTTAACCGCAAGCACTTGATCTTACGCAAGGGTAAGTTCTGGTCACACGGCGACGGTGATGTCGCGTTAACCAAACGGCAAGGCATGAATCGCTTGACACGCCAAACAAAATTCACTTAGAGTGGATAAATGTTTTCCCCACTGCCTCTGTCGACTCTCCTACCGCTCGCTGGCGCGCTATCGCTAGCGGCCCCGCTGCTACGCGCCTGAAGCGCATCGCCGGCATGGTCCGGCACCCGCCCGGCCCCGCCGGACACCCGTAGCCCAAGGAAGTTGTACCGATGTCAGCCACCACCGAGTCCACGCCCGAATTCACCGCCACCAGCACCGCAGCCCTGAGCCGCTGCGCGGGTCTGCTGGCGCCAGGCGCGTGCAATACGGTCTGCAGCGCAAGGCGCATCGTCGAAGACAGTACGAATGTACGGCGAGACGAATGCAACGCCGCCAAGGGGGCCGTATTGGACGCGCTACATCTAGTGATCGGTTGCCGGGCCTAGCGTCTCGTGGCCCGTCCGGCAGCCAGCGCCACACCAGATTTCGCACATCGTCGTCACAGCACACACCAAGATCAGGAGCCATGCCATGTTGAACAACCCCGCCGCCAAATACCGCGCCTTCCCCGCCGTCCCCCTCGCCGACCGCCAGTGGCCGAGCCGCAGCATCACCCAGCCGCCGATCTGGATGAGCACCGACCTGCGCGACGGCAACCAGGCGCTGATCGAGCCGATGAGCCCCGAGAAGAAGCTGCGTTTCTTCCAGAAGCTGGTCCAGATCGGGGTCAAGGAAATCGAAGTCGGCTTCCCGTCGGCCTCGCAGACCGACTTCGACTTCGTGCGCATGCTGGTCGAAGACGGCCACATCCCGGACGACGTCACCATCATCGTCCTGACCCAGGCGCGCGATGAACTGATCCGCCGCACCGTGGCATCCTGCGTGGGCACAAAACAAGCCATCGTCCACGTCTACAACTCGGTGGCGCCGGTATTCCGCCGCGTGGTGTTCGGCATGGACCAGGACCAGATCGTGCAGATCGCGGTCAGCGGCACGCAGCTGATCAAGGAACTCGTGGCCGGGTACCCGGAGACCCGGTGGGGCCTGGAGTATTCGCCGGAATCCTTCTCGACCACCGAGCTCGATTTCTCCAAGCGCATCGTCGATGCCGTCAGCGCCGTATGGCAGCCGACGCCTGACAACAAGATGATCGTCAACCTGCCCTCCACCGTGGAAGCGGCCACGCCGAACGTGTACGCCGACCAGATCGAGTGGATGTGCCGCAACCTGAACAATCGCGACAGCCTGGTGATCAGCGTGCACCCGCACAACGACCGCGGCACCGCGGTGGCCGCCGCCGAGCTGGCCGTGATGGCCGGCGCCGACCGCGTCGAAGGCTGCCTGTTCGGTAACGGCGAGCGCACCGGCAACGTCGACCTGGTGACCCTCGCCTTGAACCTCTACACCCAGGGCGTGCATCCGGGGCTCGACTTCTCGGACATCGATGCGGTGCGCCAGCTGGTCGAGGAGTGCAACCAGATTCCGGTCCACCCGCGCCACCCCTACGTGGGCGACCTGGTGTTCACGGCCTTTTCGGGCTCGCACCAGGATGCGATCAAGAAGGGCTTCGCCAAGCAGCAGGCGGATGCGCTCTGGGAAGTGCCCTACCTGCCGATCGACCCGGCCGACCTCGGCCGCAGCTATGACGCCGTGATCCGCGTGAACAGCCAGTCCGGCAAGGGCGGCATGGCCTACCTGCTCGAGCAGGAATACGGCCTCGAATTGCCGCGTCGCCTGCAGATCGAATTCTCGCGTGTGGTGCAACAGCATGCCGACGCCACCGGCCGCGAAGTGGCGGCGTCCGACATCCACACGCTGTTCGCACGCGAGTACTTCGAGCAGGAAAACGCGGTGTATCAGTATGCCTCGCACCGCATGACCGAGGACAGCGAAGGCGAACACCGCGTGCAGATGGACGTCACGCTGCAGCAGAACCGCGTCACGCAAACCTGCAAGGGCACCGGCAACGGCCCGATCGACGCCTTCGTCAATGCCCTCGGCCTGGACGTGCGCCTGATGGACTACCACGAGCATGCGATCGGTTCGGGTGCCGATGCGCGCGCGGCCTGCTACGTCGAACTGCGCCTGGCCAACGGCCCGACCCTGTTCGGCGCGGCGATCGACAACAACATCCTGACCGCCTCGTTCAAGGCCGTGCTGTCGGCGGTGAACCGCCAGCTGGCGATGCATGCCGAAGCGCCGGCGGCACGCGCTGCGTAATCTTACCCGCCGGCGGCTGCGGTCACCGGCATCACGGCCCGCATGATCTGGATGACGGCGGGCCCCAGCAGCACCACCAGCAGCGCCGGGAAGATACAGAAGATCAGCGGGAACAGCAGCTTGGTCGCGACCTTCGCGGCCTTTTCTTCCACCAGCTGGCGCCGGCGCGTGCGCAGCTGTTCCGACTGCACGCGCAGCGCCGTGCCGACGCTGGTGCCGAAGCGCTCGGCCTGGATCAGCATCTTGGCCAGCGCCTCGACGTCCTCGACGCCGGTGCGCAGCGCCAGGTTGCGCAAGGCCTTTTCCTTGGCGCTGCCGGCGCGCAGTTCCAGCGTCACCAGCTGCAGTTCCTCGGCCAGCACACGGCTCTTCAGGCCGATCTCCGCCCCTACCCGCGCCAGCGCCGCATCCATCGCCAGGCCCGCTTCCACGCACACCGTCATCAGGTCGAGCGCGTCCGGGAAGCTTTCGAAGATCTCGCGCTGGCGCCGCGCGATACGGCTTTTCAGGATCAGGTCCGGCACGTAGTAAGCG
>CAJYQM010000283.1 GCA_913777025.1 uncultured Massilia sp.
CAGCGCGAGCGTCTCACCTCGAGCGCGCTGGGCATCATGGGCGGCGGCGAGATCGCCGTGCGTCCCACCGACCAGAGCGGACAGGCGGCCGCGGAGTCGTTCTACGAGCTGCACGCGGCCGTGCGCGCCTGCCAGAACAGCGGCTCGGACGGCAGCGGGATACGCAGCACGCCGGACAGGCCGTGCAGCGGATAAAGGCCGGCCGGGCTGTCGGCGCCCACGGCCGCGTGCAGCTCGTAGAACGACTCCGCGGCCGCCTGTCCGCTCTGGTCGGTGGGACGCACGGCGATCTCGCCGCCGCCCATGATGCCCAGCGCGCTCGAGGTGAGACGCTCGCGCTGGAACGGGATCAGGGTCAGGCGGCTGACCGGGACGCCCACGTCGGCCTGGCCGTTCAGGCGCAGCTGCGCGCCGTCGAAGCGGTGGCGGAACAGTTCGTCAGCCTGCTCCTGGGGCACCACCGCAACGAAACGGAAGCGGTCGCCCTTGACCACTTCGCCCAGCGACTGGCCGCGCGGGATCCAGGCGCCGTCGCGTTCCTCCAGGCCGGGTGCTACCCACTCACCGTCGTGCGGCGCGCGGATGACCAGCTGGGCGCGCAGCTTGTCGAGTTCGCGCATCTGGCGCTCGAGCGCGGCGCGGCGCTGTTCCAGCGGGGCGATGTCGGCCGGCAGGCGGAACACCGACTGGCGCGTCTGCATGTCGACTTCGCGCTGCTGCTGGCGGACCAGTTCGATCTCGTAGTCGAGGTCCGGGTTCGCGAGCACCGCCAGGATGCTGCCGCGCTTGACCATGTCGCCGTTGCGCGCGTAGGTCTTCACCAGCGCGCCTTCGCCGACCGGGTGGATGATGGTCGACTGCGATGCCTGCAGGATGCCCGAAGCCCGGATCGAGTACGGGAAGGGCACGAACTGCCCGACGCCGATCACGGTCGCCAGGATCAGCGCCACCGTGGTCACCGCGCGCTGGCGGTTGCGCTGCACCCGGGGGCTGCGCAGGTGGGCGACCAGCTTCTTGAACGGCATCACGAACATCGTGGTCAGGGTGATGGCACCCATCACCAGGCCGACCGCGAACCACTGGTCCAGCACCACCAGCACGATGCCGAAGGCCACCGGGATCCGGTACAGGAAGGCCAGCAGGCCGTAGGCGGTGAACCACCACCACTCGCGGCGGTCGGTGGCCGGCGACTCGGCTTCGCGCGTGCCCAGGACGTAGCGGTCGCCGAAATACAGCCACTGCTGCTGGGCCTTCTGGTACAGGTTCGGGATGTCCACCAGGTCGGCCAGGATGTAGTAGGCATCGAAGCGCATCAAGGGGTTGCCGTTGAAGGCCAGCGCCGACACCGAGCCGACCACCATCAGGTTGAAGGCCAGGCTGTTCACCAGGCCCGGACTCGTCTTGGCCCAGACGATGGTGGCCAGCGCCGCCACGAACAGCTCGCACATCATGCCGGCCGCTCCCACCAGCGCGCGGTGGAAGCGGTTCTTGAAGGCCCAGGTCGAGGACATGTCGACATAGGGCAGCGGCGTCAGGATCAGGAACATGATGCCGAAGGCGTGCACCTGTCCGCCGTAGCGCTTGCAGACGAAGGCGTGCGCCGTCTCGTGCAGCAGCTTCATGGCGGTCAGGCTGAGGAACAGCCACGGCAGGTTGGAGACCGAGAACAGGCCCTGGGTCTTGTCGAAGAGGGCGTCCCAGTGCCCGACCGCGGTGCTGGCGCCGGCCAGCACCATCGCCAGCCAGAGCGCGCCGGCCAGCGGGCTGGTCATCATGCGGATCAGCGGCAGGATGCGGTCCAGCCAGCGGTCCGGGTTCCACAGGTAGACGCGCACGTACAGGAAGGACATCAGCTTGCCGCGCAGCTCGCGCTGGCGCTGCAGCTTGGAGCGGTTGTAGACGCTCACCGTGTCCGGCGCGTCCGCCGTGTACAGCAGGTTCGACATGTGCAGCTGCGACAGCACGCGCACGATCTCGTCCTGGCCCGGCGCGTCTTCCGGGTGGCGCTCGATGAAGTCGCGCCAGACTTCCTCCACGGTACGCTGCGGATTCAGGGCCGAGATGAAGCGCCAGGCCTGCGGCGTGATGCGGAAGAAGCGGTGCGAATAGGTGTCCTGGACCACGTACCAGGTCTTGCCCCGGAAGACGTGCTCGTTGACGCGGGCGCTGGACAGCAGGGACACCCGCGTGTTGGCGATGCGGAACCAGGACTCGCTGAAGACGGCGTTGCTCATGTCAGTTCCTTTACCAGCCGAGCCACCACAGCTTCATGCGGATGGTGTCCATCAGGCGGTGGCTCCAGATCCACATCAGGTTGGCCTGGCCCGCCTCGATGCGCGCCATGCCGCTCATGCCGGGACGCCACCAGCCTTCCGGCGCCTGCATCAGCTTCGCCTTGACCAGGAAATGGTTGCCTTCCTGGCCCTTGACCTGGGCCATCGGGATGATGGTCGAGAGCTTGAACGGAATCTGCAGGTCGGGACGGGCCACGAGGCGCAATTCGCCCATGGCATCCGGCCTGACGTAGCGGATCTCGCGTTCCGGCACCATCATTTCGACGTACAGGCCGTCGATGCGCGCCACCTTGAACAGCTTGTCGCCCTTCTTGACCGGCGCATTCATGAGTTCCTTGCGCTCGCCTTCGACGACCACGCCGTCGAAGGGCGCCACCGCGCGCGCCTGCGCCAGGTAGTGCTGGACGCGCGCCAGGCGCGCCGCGGCCTGGGCCAGGCGCGCCTGGCCGATTTCCATCTCGGCCAGGTTGCCGGCCGCGCGCGCCTTGTCGGCTTCGGCCGACAGGCGCTCCGATTCGGCAAGGATGTCCGATTCCTGCTGGCGCAGTTCGCGCGTGTCGAGCATCGCCAGCGGCGCGCCCTGGCGTACCATGTCGCCGGCGCTCGCCGTCACGCTTTCGATGCGCGAGTCGAACTGGGCGCTGATGATGCGCGAGCTGTCGGTGGTGAGCTGGGACGAGGCCTCGACGTGGTAGTCCCAGTGCGCGAACAGGGCGACCGCCAGCAGCGCTGCAGCCACCGCCACGCCGGCGCGGCCCCAGGCGAAGTCCGGCCCCATGAAGCGCTCGCCGGCGGCGCGCAGCTTGTGCGCCAGGCGCCAGCCGGCGCCGCGGTCCTGCTCGCGCACCGATTGCAGCCAGGGCTGGAGGAAGCCCATCACCACCTGCAGCGGCACGATGGCGGCGTTTTCCGGCTCCGGTTCGGCAAAGCCCAGGAACAGGATGGCGCGTACGCGCCCGTCGTTGCCTTGCACCGGCAGCACGCACTGGGCGCCGAAGCCGGCGCGCTCCTGCAGGCCGGCCAGGGCGGCGGCCAGGCCGGCCGGCGCGGACGCGGCCTGCGGCCCGGCGCCGCCGGCCACGTGCCAGACCGGTTCCGGACGTCCCAGGCTCGCATCGAACAGCTGTTCGAGCAGGCGCACGTTTTCCGTATTGTGTTCGAAGCGGTCCAGGTGGCTGACCGCGGCGACGCGCACCGCGCCGTCGTCGATCCAGCCGAGCGCCGCCTGCGCCGCCTTGAAGTGCGCGGCCACGCCGTTCACCAGCGTCATCGCCGCCACGCCGAAGCGCGGCTGGCTCATCACCTGCGCGGCCAGGTCGAGCAAGGCGATCAGCTCGTCGCCCGCCGCCCCGGTCTCGGCCGGCGCAGGTGCCTGCTCCCCGGCCGGCAGCGCCGGCTGCACCGCCGGCGGCGCCGCGAAGTCGGACGCCAGCAGCGCGCGCATGATCAATTCGTTCAGGTTGGCGCGCTCGCGTTCCGGCAAGTCCAGCAGGACCACGGTGTCGCCCGCGCCGCTGGTGCGCACCAGGGCCAGGATGCGCTGCTGGCGCGCGCCGTCGGCCACCGGGCAGAACGCGAAGCCGTTCTGCCCGGCGCGCTCGTACAGGCCGTCCAGGTGCTCCTGCCAGGCCGCGGCCAGCCAGCCGTCCGGGCAATGGCTGCCCAGGACGTCCCAGCGTCCATCCACGCCGCGCCCGGCCACCAGCACGGCGACGGCGCGCACCAGCAGCCGCATCAGCAGGCTGTATTCGTTCCAGTAGGCGGCCGTATGGGCGCGCCGGCGGCGGTGTTCCGCGAGGGTGCGGATCAGGGTACCGGCATCCAGGCGCGCCGGCCCGTTGCCGGCAGGCTGGCGGGATGGCGTCGGGCCCTGCTGCGGGGCGGGTTCGGAAGGAGAATCGGAAGTGGGAGCGTCACGCATGGCGTCGGCTATCGGGCTAGGAGTTGTCGGGTTGCCGCCTGGGTCAGCGCGCGGCCAGGCTGCCGCTTGCGCGCAGGTCGATACTGCCCTTGGCGCCGGGGCGTACCAGGTTCTTGGCATTGGCGAAGGCGACGCGGATCTCGACCAGGCCGCTGGCCGGGTCGGCCACGGCGGAGACGAAGGACACGCGGCCGTCGACGGTGGCGGCCGCGCCGCTGCTCTCGACGCGCACCGGCACGCGCATGCCGGCGCGCACGCCCTGGGCGAACTTCATCGGCACGTTGACCTTCAGGTAGCAGGCGCCCGGGTCGACCAGTTCCATCATGAGGTCGCCCGGCTTTGCCCATTCGCCCACCTTCGGCTGCACGCGGGTGATCACGCCGGAGATCGGCGCGGTCAGGCGGCGCATCGTCACTTCCTGCTGGGCGCTCTGGTATTCGAGGCGCTCGCGCCCCTTTTGCGCCTGCAGCTGCTCGACGCGGGCGCGCGCCGCCGAGTATTCGACCTCGAGGCGCGACAGCTCGTCGCGGCTGACCGAGCCGGTCTTGTCGTAGACGCGCTGGGCATCCTCGTACAGGCGCTTGAGCACACGGGCGCGGTCCTCGGTCGCGTTCAGTTCCGAACGGTCTTCCATGACCACCTTGCGGCGGTTCATTTCGATCTGCTGCATGCGGTCGTCCAGCACCAGCAGCACCTGGCGCGCCTTGACCGCCTGGCCCGGACGGACGGCGATCTGGGAAATGATGCCGCCCTGCCCCAGCGACAGCGACAGTTCGCGCTCCGGATACACGAGCCCGATGAAGTCGTCGGCGCGCACGGCCGGCGCCGCCAGCACCACGGCCGCGCCGAACACCAGCTGCGCCGCGATCTGCAATACACGTTTGTTCATATCAATCCTTTACGGTGACACCATAGGCGGTGAGCAGGCTGCCGTCCGACTGCAGCAGCGCGTCGTTGGCCTGGCCCA
>CAJYQM010000284.1 GCA_913777025.1 uncultured Massilia sp.
CTCTTTCCCTACACGACGCTCTTCCGATCTCAACACGCTGGCGCACCGTGTGGCGCGCCTGATCCAGTCCGGCGCCGATCCGCAACGTATCCTGCTGCTGACCTTTTCGCGCCGGGCCGCCAATGAAATGGGGCAGCGCGCGGCCGGCGTCCTGCAGCGCCTCTTCGGCGTCACCAGCCAGGCGGTGGCCAGCCTGCCCTGGGCCGGCACCTTCCACGCCATCGGCGCGCGCCTGCTGCGCGAGTACGCCGGGCGCATCGGACTGGAAGCGTCGTTCACCATCCACGACCGCGCCGATTCCGAAGACCTGATCGGCATGGTGCGTCACGAAATCGGCCTGTCGCAAACGGCCAGGCGCTTCCCCTTGAAGGGTACCTGCCTGGCGATCTATTCGCGCGTGGTCAACAGCCGCGAGCCGCTCGACCAGGTGCTGCAATCGACCTTTCCCTGGTGCGCGGAGTGGGAAGAGCAGCTCAAGCGCCTGTTCGGCGCCTACGTCGACGCCAAGCAGGCGCAGAACGTGCTCGACTACGACGACCTGCTGCTGTTCTGGGCCGAGATGGCATCCGATCCGGAACTGGGGCCGGAACTGGGCGCGCTGTTCGACCACGTGCTGGTCGACGAGTACCAGGATACCAACCGCCTGCAGGCGGCCATCCTGCACGGCATGAAGCCGGATGGAAGCGGCGTGATGGTGGTCGGGGACGACGCCCAGTCGATCTATTCCTTCCGCGGCGCCACCGTGCGCAACATCCTCGACTTCCCGCAGCAGTTCTCGCAGCCGGCGCGCCTCATCACGCTGGACCGCAACTACCGCTCGACGCAGCCGATCCTGGACGCGTCCAACGCCGTCATCGCGGCGGCGCTGGAGCGGCACGCCAAGACCTTGTGGACTGACCGGGCGGGCAGCGGCAAGCCGCAACTGGTCCTGATCCCTGACGAGGCCGAGCAGGCGCGCTGGGTCTGCAACCAGGTGCTGGCCCAGCGCGAAGCCGGCGTCAAGCTGACCCAGCAGGCGGTGCTGTTCCGCGCCGCCAGCCATAGCGCGGCGCTGGAGCTGGAGCTGGTGCGGCGGAATATCCCCTTCGTGAAGTTCGGCGGGCTGAAGTTCCTGGAGGCGGCCCACGTCAAGGATTTGCTGGCCGTGCTGCGCTTTGCCCAGAACCCGAGCGGACGGCTGGCGGGCTTCCGCGTCGCCCAGCTGATTCCCGGTATTGGTCCGGCCACCGCGGCGCGCTTCATGGACGCGGTGGGCGAGGCGGTGGAGCCGGTGGCCGTGGTCGAAGCGTTCGCCGCGCCCGCGCGGGCGCGCGGCGACTGGGATGCTTTCGCCGCGCTGTTTCGCAGCCTGCGCACGCCGGGACTGCGTTGGCCCATGGACGTCGAACTGGTCAAGGCGTGGTACGAGCCCCACCTCGAGCGCCTGTACGACGATGCGCCGGTGCGCATGGCCGACCTCGAGCAGCTGGTGGCGCTGGCCGGCGGCCATGGCTCGCGCGAGTCCTTCCTCACCGAACTGACGCTCGATCCGCCGGAAGCGACCAGCGACCGCGCCGGTCCGCCGCTGCTCGATGAAGACTACCTGATCCTGTCGACGATCCATTCTGCCAAGGGCCAGGAATGGAAATCGGTGACGGTGCTGAACGTGGTCGATGGCTGCATCCCTTCGGACATGGCGACCGGCAGTGCCGACGACATCGAGGAAGAAAGGCGCCTGCTGTACGTGGCGATGACGCGCGCCAGGGAACACCTGCAGCTGGTGGTGCCGAACCGCTTCTTCATCAGGCAGCAGGCGCAGATGGGCGACCGCCACGTGTATGCGCAGCGCACCCGCTTCGTCACGCCGGCGATGCTGAAGCATTTCGAGGAAGCCGTATGGAACGACGCGGACACGCCGCACAGCCGCAAGCCCATGCCGGACACGGTACGCATGCTGGTGCGGGAGCGGGCGCGCAAAGCGTGGAAATAGGGGTACTTATCCCCGAGGGGGTGATTTTGTAGGAATTTGCCTAATTACGACAGCATGCCCAAAACTGGGGCGTGTGCAAGTCATTGATTTGCAAGGGGTTTGATTTTGCCTCTTGAACGGGCATTTTGTTGAAACCCGCATCGTTACTGCGCTTCCGGCTTGTCAAGAGGCGCTTGTCCACACAGTTATCCACATTTCTTGTGGATATTAAAATAAAGACTGTGGAATCAATGCGTTAGCCAAGAAACTTGAGAAGTCGATTAGCATTTTCGTAATGTTAAGAATTACTCAAGGACATGATCGTTCAAGCGTGCTGCATGAAATATATCTGAAAGGAAATTTCATCTACGAGTTTTTAATGAAATAAAATTTTATATAGGAAATACTCGCCTCATGCCGAGAGCGAAGCACGCAAGCGGCGCATCGCTTCCAGCGCACCCGCCGCGATGCCGACGCCGTTACCTGTCGCCACCCTGTGTTCGCGCGGGTTGACACGGATCAGCGGCGCTCGCCGGGTCTCGCACATGCGGCGGACCGATGGGACGTTGCTGCCCGCGCCGAGCTCGATGACCACCAGCCGCCGCACCTGGCCGAGCCAGGCGTCGAAACGCGCGTATTGGGCCTCGGTGCGGGTGTCGAGCCAGGCGCTGTCGTTGAACATCAGGATGTTCGGGCGCGCCAGCGCGCCGCAGCGGGGGCAGTGCGGCAGCGGCGGCGCCATCAGGCAGGTGGCGGGATCGATACGCGGCTCGACCGCATCGGCCGGCCAGATCGTCTCATTGCAGGGGCGGGTGCATTGCAGGTGGTGGATCGAACCGTGGCATTCGACGATGCGTCCCGCCTCGAAACCTGCGCGCTGGAACTGGCCGTCGACGTTGCTGGTGAAGACGAAGCTGCCATGGGCCATGCGTTGACCGAGCGCGCGCAGGATCGCAAAGCCTTCGTGCGGCACGGTGACCCGGTACAGCGCCAGGCGGTGACCATAAAATCCCCAGGCCAGTTCGGGGTTCCGCGCAAAGTGGCGCGGGTTGGCCATCTCGACAAAGCGGATGCCGAGCGCGGCCAGTGGCGGATAGGCGCGCCAGAAGCCCTGGTCGCCGCGGAAGTCGGGCAGGCCGGAATCGACGCCGATGCCGGCACCGGCGCCGATTAGCAGGGCATCGGCATCGCGCAAGTGGGCGGCGGCCCGGGCGATGGCGGCATCGAGGTTGGTGCTCATGCGCTTTCCTTCGTGGTTCGGAACAGATCACAGTGTGCCATGGGCAAGGC
>CAJYQM010000285.1 GCA_913777025.1 uncultured Massilia sp.
CAGCCGGCGGCGCTGCCGCCGAACAGCGACTGGAAGCGCAGCGCCGCCGCGCCCTCGAGGTCGGCGAGGCGTGTCGCGCCCTCGGGCGGCGTCACCTGCCACAGGCGTACCAGTTCGTCGGCCAGCACGACGGTGACCGGCATGCCGGCGGCGTCGTGCTCGCCGAGCAGCATCGCCAGCGCGTTGGCCACCGAACCGGGATCGCCGCCGCCGCTCCTCACCTGCCCGAGCAGCATCGTGCGCTCGTGGCTGAAGCTGCCGGCCCGCAGCAGCGCCAGGGCATCGGGCGCGATGCCGATGCGCAGCGACTGGCCGAGCAAGGGAGCGAGCCAGTTACGCATGCAGGGTCACCCTCCGGATCTCTTCCAGCGTGGTGGCGCCGCGCTTGACCAGGTCGAGCGCGGCCAGGCGAAGGCTGCGCGTGCCGTTGGCGGCGGCGGCCGCCTTGATGCGGCGGATCGGCTGCTTGTCGACGATCAGTTCGCGGATCTCGTCGTTCAGCGTCAGGATCTCGGCGATCGAGCGGCGGCCCTTGTAGCCGGTGCCGCGGCAATCGCCGCAGCCCACGCCGTGCATGAACAGGTAATCGATGACGTCCTTCCTTTCCAGGTGCGACGCCGCCAGTTCGGCATCAAGCGGGTCGTACGGGGTCGCGCAGTGCGGGCAGTTCATGCGGATCAGGCGCTGCGCCCAGATCCCGTTCAGGGCCGACACGAAGGCATACGGGTCGATGCCCATGTGGGTGAAGCGGCCGAACACGTCGAACACGTTGTTGGCGTGGACCGTCGTCAGCACCAGGTGGCCCGTCAGCGCCGACTGCACAGCGATTTCCGCGGTCTCGCGGTCGCGGATCTCGCCGACCATGATCTTGTCCGGGTCGTGGCGCAGGATCGAGCGCAGGCCTTTCGCGAACGTCAGCCCCTTCTTTTCGTTGACCGGGATCTGCAGGATGCCGGGCAGCTGGTATTCGACCGGATCCTCGATGGTAATGATCTTTTCGCGCCCGTTGTGGATCTCGGTCAGCGCCGCGTACAGCGTCGTGGTCTTGCCGGAACCGGTCGGCCCCGTCACCAGGAGCATGCCGTAGGCTTCCTGGGCAAGCTGGCGCAGCGTCACCAGGGACGCCGGGTCGAAACCGAGCGCTTCCAGCGTGAGCGAACCGTAGGCTTCGATCATGGCGCGCTTGTCGAGGATACGGATGACGGCATCCTCGCCGTGGATGCTGGGCATGATCGAGACGCGCAGGTCGATGTCGCGCCCGCCCGACTGCACGCGGAAGCTGCCGTCCTGCGGGATGCGGCGCTCGGCGATGTCGAGTTCGGCCAGCACCTTCAGGCGCGAGATGATGTGCTCGGCCAGTTCGATGCCGCCGACCGAGGCCGCATGGTCGAGCACCCCGTCGACGCGGTATTTCACCGCCAGGCCGCTGGCGGTGCTTTCCAGGTGGATGTCGGAGGCGCCCGCCTTGAGCGCGTCGTACAGCGTGGAGTTGACCACCTTGACCGCGGGGCTGGTCGCTTCGGAGACGCTGGCGAAGGACAGGACGGTGGCGTTCTTGCCGTCGCGCCGTCCTTCGTTGCCCTCGCCCACCAGGTTGTCGACCGCGCGCGCAGTCTCTTCCTGCTTGCCGAGGTAGGCCTGGATGTCGCCCGCCAGCGCCAGGCGCAGGTGCAGCGGTTCGCTCGCGGTGCTGCCCGCCTGCGCCTGCAGCCAGGTCTGCAGATCGAGGTCGAAGGGGTCGGCGATCACGCCGGTCAGGCGCTTCGCACCATCGCGCAGCAGCACGCAGTGGCGCGCCAGCGCCTGGGCCAGCGGCAGCAGGTCGAAGGCCGGCTGCTGGCCGAACATCTCGACCGTCTCCATGACCGTCAGGCCAAAGGGTTCGGCCAGCTGGCGCACCACCTGGCGCGCCTCGAGCCCGGACAGCGCGTGCAGCTCGTCGACCAGCGAGCGCCGTGTCTGGCGGCTCTGGGCGCGGGCGCGTGCCAGCAGGTCGGCGTCGAATGCGAGGTTCACGACATGTCTCCGGCAAGATCGAAAATCGGCATGTACAGCAGCACCACGATGGCGCCCACCACGAGGCCGATGCCGGCCATCAGCAGCGGTTCGAAGGTGCGGGTGAAGCGGTCGATCCAGCGCCCGATCTCGCCGTCGTAGAAGGCGGCCGAACGGCTCAGCATCGGACCCATTTCTCCGGTGCGCTCGCCCACGCGCAGCATGCGCAGCGAGATCGGCGTGGTCAGGCCGTTCTGCTCGAAAGCGTCGGACAGCGGGCGTCCGGCCTCGATCATGGCGCGCGCCGCGCGCAGGCTGCCGGCCACGCCGGGCGACACCATGCCCTGCACGGTGTCGATGGCGCCGACGATGGTGATGCCGCCTTCGCTGAGCATGCCCAGCGTCAGGTAAAGCCGCGACAGTTCATAGATGCGGGCACGCTCGCCGATGCCGGGCAGGCGCCCCAGCAGGCGTGCAATGCCGCCGCGCCGCAGCGCCCGCCGCACGCCCCAGGTGGCGCCGCCGATCACGAGGGCGAGCCCGAGCAGCAGGCCGGCCGTGTGGCCGGCCACGAACTGGCCCCAGTCCAGCATCAGGCGCGACATGAAAGGCAGGTTGCGCCCCGCCCCCTGGTACACCTCGGCAAAGCGCGGCACCACGTAGGACATCAGGAAAATGGACACCCCGCCGCCGACCAGCAGCAGGATCACGGGATAGATCGAGGCGCTGACGATCTTGGCGCGGACCGTGTCGATGCGCTGCTGGTATTCGATGTAGCGCTCGAGCGCGCGCGGCAGGTCGCTGGTGCCTTCGGCGGCGCGCACGATGCCGACGTAGAGCGGCGGGAACAGGGCCGGCTGCTCGGCCAGCACGCCGGAGAAGCGCTTGCCTTCGCGCAGGCCGGCCAGCAGGCGTTCCAGCACGGCGCGGGTGGCGGGCGTGCCTTCCTTTTCCAGCAGGGCTTCGAGCCCTTCGACGATGCCCAGGCCCGCGGTCAGCAGCGCCAGCAGCTCCTGGCTGAACAGCACC
>CAJYQM010000286.1 GCA_913777025.1 uncultured Massilia sp.
ACAGCCAGACATCCTGGTCCAGTTCGGGAACATGGGGCAGCACGGCGACCAGGTTCGGCAGGTCGGCGGCGAGAAAGGTCGCGAGCACGCCCAGGCCCGCGCCGTGGGAGACGCCGTCCAGGATCCCGAGCCCGTAACTGCAGCGCATCCAGGGCGCCGGCGCGCCGGGCAGCCCGCGCAGCCAGCGGTCGGACTGGAATTCCGAACGCGGCTCGTCGAAACCGACGAAGGGCAGGCTGGCCCAGTCCTGTTGCGCCAGGGCGTCCACATGGCGCGCCGCGACTTCGCGGCTGCAATACAGGCCGAAGGACAGCGTGCCGAGCTGGCGCGTCACGAGGTCGAGCTGTTCGGGACGATAGGGCCGGATCGCGATGTCGGCTTCGCGCCGCGCGAGATTGTAGGGCCGGTGCGAGGTCACGATTTCCACTTCGATGTTGGGATAGGCATCGTGGAAGCGTGCGAAGCGCGTCGTCAGGAAATAGGATAGCCATTCGTCGGTATTGATCCGCACCACGCCGGAGGCGGCATGCGCATTTTCCTGGTCCCGCGCGCGTTCGACTTCCAGCGCGATCTCGCCCATCTGCTCGGCCAGGGCGAAAATGCCCGCGCCAAATGCCGTCGGCGTGCAGCCGCCCTGGAAACGCTCGAGCAGTTTTTGCCCGACCGCTTCCTCCAGGTCGTCGAGCCGGCGCGACAGCGTGGCCGGGCTCAAGCCGGCCTTCCTGGCCGCGCCGCGCAAGCTGCCTTCTTGCGCGATCAATACCAGCAGGCGCAGGTCATCCCAATCAAGGTGTTTCATATTTGAAGCATGACGTCTCGAATTTCCCTATATGCATACATTTATCGAGTATGCGATGATGTTTCTGAAACGTCAATCCTGAAAAGAAATCCTATGCGTACATTCCGCGATCGCGTCCGGCACGCGCTCACGTTCGAGGCCCTTGCCCTCGCCATCTTCATTCCCGGCTCGGCGGCGCTGTTCGGCCAGCCGCCCGGCGACATGGGCGTCATCGGCGTTGCCTCGGCCACCATCGCCACCCTCTGGAACTTCGTGTTCAACATGGGCTTCGACCGCGCCCTGCTGCGCCTGCGCGGCAGCGTCGAAAAGACCATGGCGCTGCGGGTGGCGCACACCTTCCTGTTCGAGGCCGGGCTAGTCGTGATGCTGATCCCCATGATCGCGTGGTACCTGGCGATCAGCCTGCGGGCGGCGCTGCTGATGGATGTGGCGATCGTTATCTTTTACCTGGTGTACGGATTCTTCTTCAACATCGTCTACGATCGCATCTTCCCCCTTGCCCCGGCAGCAAGCACGCGTAGCGCGTAGGGATGTCCGGCTTCACGAGAGATCGTGCAAGTCCTTGTCCAGTGCCGGCCCCACCCCGAACCCGGTGAACGTCACTTCCAGGCCGGCACGCTTGGGCGTGCAGCACATCGGGCCGACCTGGTAGCGCTCCGCGACCGGGAAAGGCGCCAGCCGCAACATCGGCCAGGTCAAGCCATCGATCGAGTATTGCACGCGGATCGCGCCGCGGCTGACGGTCACGCGCAACCAGAAACCGTCGCCGAATGCCGGCGCCGGCATGACGGCCCAGTCGGACTTGTCGTCGGTGAGAACCGTGCTCATCATCAGCTGGCCGTCCGAGAATTCGACGCCGACCTTGATCCAGCGCCGCGCGTCGATCCGGACCATCAGGCCCGCCTGGTCGTAGAGTTCCTCGAAGGCCGCCCGCACGCGCAGCTGGGCGGTGAAATCGCCGCTCACAGGCCTGGAAAAGAAATGCCCGTTGTCGTGGATGAAGTCATAGCTGGTGACGCGCCAGAAATCGGTCTGCGCGCCGGTGACGACTTTCAAGGTGTCGTTCTCGACGTGAAAAACGGGCGGTTCGTTATACCAGGTGCATGGACTGAACATGTGCTTGCGCTTTCGATGGACGATGAGCACGCATTCTACGGGAGCGCCCGCCGCCCCCTGCGCTCCGGGTTTTTCCAACTGCGCGCCACGCAGCCCGGCCAGCAGCGCGCTGCCGTCGCGATCGACCCGGAATTCGCCGTAGCGCGCCCTGCTCCAGCGCTGCGCTTCGCTTTCCTTGAAATACCATGCATCGGTGACCAGCATCCAGCGGTCGCGCTTGTTGACGACATTCACCAGCAACTCATCGGGTCCGAGTGCACCGCCATCGTAAAAGCGCAGCAGCCTGGCGACGCCGCGCCCGTCCTTCGACGCGACCACCTGCGCGCGCATGCCCGAGGTAGCCGGGAAGAAGTGTGCGCGTCCAGCCTGGCCCGCGCGATGAAGTCAAGCAAAGCGAATCGCGTCATCACCGTCTTTCCCTCCCATTCACACCATTTCGGCAAATCCGATCCGGTCCGTGGTCGCCGCCCGCGCATCCTCGACGCCGACCTTGTGCGAGGCCAGCAAGCCTTCCAGCACGCTGTTCATCGTATGGCAACCGGGCGCGCGGCCGGCATTCATGTGCGTCCGGATCGCGCCCAGGTCGCCCTGCTCGATCATGTCGGCCACGGCCGGGCTCAGGGCCAGGCATTCGGTGGCGAGATAGTAGCGGTTGCCCTGTTTGGAGGGCAGCAGCGCCTGGCACAGCACGCCGCGCAGCGCATGCGCCAGCGCCTGGCCCTGGGCCTCGGAATTGCCCAGCAGGCGCAGCATCTTCTGCAGTCCCAGCTCGGTCGAGCGCGCGTGCAGGGTCGCCAGC
>CAJYQM010000287.1 GCA_913777025.1 uncultured Massilia sp.
TCCAGCACGTGAGCGCCTCCGCCGGCAGCCCCGCCTTCGGGGTGCCGCGCGTGCCGGCGGCCCACCAGCCGGTCGAGCCGCCGCTGGCCTGCCTGGAGGCGCTGTGGCCGCTGGTCGGCCCGATCGCCGCCCGCCATTGCCCGGATCCGGCGCACTGGAACATGCTGTTCTGCGCGGCCACCAAACGCACCCTGCAGGTGGCGGAAGGGACCATCGCGCCGGAACCCGCGTTCCGGCTCGTGATGGAATCGGCCGTCGCCATGTCGAAGGTCGACTTGGCCACAGCCTGAGGCCGGCGTTCAGGCCTGGCGCGCCGGCATCGCCCGGATCGATTCCAGGATCGCCTGGCGCAGCGGCTTGGCGCGCAGTTCGGCGTCGTAGGGCAGGGGCCGCATCGGCAGCTTGTCCGTGCGCGGGGCCTCGTCCCAGGTCTGCAGCCAGCTGATGTTGTCGGCCATGCCCCACAACAGGAAGTCCGACAGGCGCGGATACGACAGCGTCAGGTCCAGGTAGTCGCGCGCGGCGGCGGCCACGCCGGCGTCGCGCTTGGCGATGTCGGCCGGCAGGCGGCGGTCGTTGACGTCGAATTCGGTGATGAGCAGGTCGTAGCCCATGCCGCTCACCTGATCGAGGAATTTTCGCCATTCGAGCAAATCGGCCTTGCCGCGGTCCGCGCTTTCGTCCCACGAGCCGATGTGGCTCTGCAGGCCCAGCGCGTGGATCGGCGTGCCGCGTTTCTTGAGCTCGGCCAGCATGGCCAGCACGCCGGCGCGGTGCTTGCTGCTGCCCGTATCGCCGCGCATGTAGTCGTTGTAGACCAGCTGGGCATGCGGCGCGTATTCGTGGGCCAGGCGAAAGGCGAGGTCGATCTGCTCGATCGCCCCCGAGGACGAGGACAATGCGCGCGTCAAGGCGTTCTGGCGCAGTTTGCCGTCCGCCGGGTCGACCGCTTCGTTGACTACGTCCCAGCTCCCGATGCGTTTGCCGAAATGCTCGCACACGGTCTTGACGTGCTTGCGCATCAGGCGCTCGGCGCCCTGGGCCGGCCGGGCGCCGAAGTCTTCCTTCGCGACCCAGGCCGGCAGCCACTTCTCGGCCTGCCAGAACAGGTTGTGGCCGCGCATCGCGATGCCCTTGTCGGTGGCCCAGGCCAGCATGGCGTCGGCGGGCGCGAAATTGGGCGCGTTGCGGCGCGGTTCCAGCGCCTGCCACTTCATCTCGTTCTCGGCGACGATGATGCCGCACTCCCGTTCGACGAGGGCGCGGTAGGCCGGGTCGCCGAATTGGTTGCGGCCGGCGGAGATGGCGGTGCCGAAGCGCAGGCCTTTCTTCTTGGCGGCCTCCTTCAGCGATTCCCCGGCGGCGCCGGTGTCGGCCGCGAAGGCCTTCGGCAGCAGGGCGGCTCCAGCAAGGGCGCCGAGGGCGGTGCGTCGTGTGGTCATGGTGTCTCTCTTATATAGGTGTTGTGGAAGAACTTCAGCCGTGGCCCGGCGCATAGGGAAAGCGCAGGGCCTGGTAGTACTCGAGCGGGTGCGCCGGCGGGGCAGTGCCGGCGGGCAGCGGCAGGCCGGACCTGCTCATGAAATAGGCCAGGCAGGCGTCGCGCCACCAGCGCGCTTCCTCGAGCTGGCGCGCCAGGCGCTGGGCCACGTCCCGGCCGCGGCCGGCGTCGACCAGCGGACGGACCCGTTCCCAGGCCGCCTGCATGGCCGCCGCTTCCCGCACCCCATGGTCGTAGTGGGCCACCAGGTCTTCCCACAGGGTGCGCCCGGACGGCATGCGGTAGTCCCAGGGCAGGTGGTGGAACCACAGCAGCAGTTCCGGCGGCGTGGTGGCCGGGTTCGCGAAGCGCTTCGCCACGTCCGGCGCGTACTGGGCCACCGCATTGCTGCCGCTGGCCGTGCGGTCGAAGCCGATGCCGTCGCGCCCGGCGCGGTGGTAGTAGGCCGGGTTCCAGTCGGGACGCTCGAGATTGTCGACCCAGGGCGCGGGACCGTGGTGGTGGCCGGTACCCATCAGGTGGTGCAGCCCGAGCGGCGTCATGTAGTCGACCACGGCTTCGCGCGAGCGCATCATGAGGGCGACGGTGGGATCGGCGACGCGCGGGTCGCTCGACCAGGTCTGCGCCGCCCACTCGCGCGCGATGGCGGCGCTGTCGAGCCGCGGGTCCCAGGCCAGGCGGCCGAAGGCATACCAGTTGGCCTGGTCGAAGTCGGAGCCGCTCCAGTTGCGGCTGCTACCGATATTGGCCACGCCCGCGATGCCGCCGATCCTGCCCTGGCCGCCTTCGAGCGCCTGCGCCACCCTCAGGCTGCGCCCGCCGGCGCGGGTGTCGAAGCGCAGCGCTTCCTGGAACAGCGGACCGAGATAGGCCAGGTGGGTGGCAAAGCCCAGGTACTCCTTGGTCACCTGGAATTCCATCATCAGCGGGGTGGCCGGCATGGCGCCGAGCAGCGGGTGCACCGGTTCGCGCGGCTGGAAGTCGATCGGGCCATTCTTGACCTGCACGATCACGTTGGCGTCGAACTTGCCGTCCAGCGGCTTGAACTGGTCATAAGCCTGGGCGGCGCGGTCGCTGACCTGGGTCGGATGCGAAGGCGGGTTGTAGACGAAGGCGCGCCACATCACGATGCCCCCGTGCGGCGCCAGCGCGCGCGCCAGCATGTTGGCGCCGTCCGCATGGTTGCGGCCGTAATCCTGCGGCCCCGGCTGGCCTTCGGAATTGGCCTTGACCAGGAAGCCGCCGAAATCCGGAATCGCGCGGTAGATCTCGTCGGCCTTGGCGCGCCACCAGGCGGCCACCGCCGGGTCGAGCGGGTCGGCGCTCGCGGTCTGGCCCAGTTCCAGCGGCGTCGACCAGCGCACCGACAGGTAGACGCGCAAGCCGTAGGGGCGCAGCACGTTTGCCACCGCGGCGGCCTTGGCGATGAAGGGCGCGCCCAGCACCTCGGCCTTCGCGTTCACGTTGTTCAGCACCGCGCCGTTGATGCCGAGCGAGGCGTTGGCGCGGGCGTAGTCGGTGTAGCGCGGGTCAAGGATCGCAGGCAGCTCCCACCAGTTCCAGATCGATTCCCCGGCGTAGCCGCGTTCCACCGTCCGGTCCAGGTTGTCCCAGTGGTCGAGCAGGCGCCGCGGCAGCGCCGGCTTCGACGCCAGCCTCGGTGCCGCAATCGCGTCCGGGCCGCCGGCCTGCAGCGCGCGCAGCCAGGCAAAGCTGCCGTAGAGCAGGCCGATGTCGGCGTTGGCCGCGATCAGGGTGACGTCCGCGCCTTGCAGGCGCGTGCGCCGCACCAGGTAGCCTTCGGGGCCGAGGGTGCGCAGTTCGGCCTGGACCTCGGCGCCGGCGGGCAGGTCGGCGGCGCGGGCCAGCACGACGCTGCCGGCTTGCGGCGCGGCGGCGCCGGCGGGCGCGCGGCCCAGCAGGCCGCCGAGTCCGCGCTGCAGTTCGTCGCGGGCGGCCGACACCGTCGGGCTGGCCGGGGCCAGCGTGACGATGCTTGCCGCGCGCGGGTCCAGTTGCGCGCGCGGCGCGTCCGCCAGGAGCGGGTAGCGCAGCCAAAGCCGG
>CAJYQM010000288.1 GCA_913777025.1 uncultured Massilia sp.
ACTTCACCTTCGTCAGCTAATTTTTTATGTCGGACGGCAGGAAGCCGGCCTGCAGCACGGCCTCGGCCTGGTGCGAGGACAGTTCGCGGATTTCGTAGCCCGCGACGTCTTTCATCATCGGCGTCTCGGTCAGGAACACGAGCTTGTCGGCGTGCAGGGCGACCGCGGCGGACACCGCCACGTCTTCCATGGTCAGGTTGAACAGTTCGCCGGTCGGGGAGAAGCCGAGCGGGGAGAGCAGGACGATGTTGTCCTCGGTCTGGAGAATCGGGGCGATCTTGTCGGCCGCGACCTTGCGCGTGACGCCGGTCAGTTCGTGGTCCATGCCGTCGATGACGCCGAGCGGGCGCGCGGTGACGAAATTGCCGGAGACGATGCTGATATGGGCATTCGACATCGGCGTGTTGGGCAACCCCTGGCTGAACGCCGCTTCGATGTCCAGGCGCAGTTCGCCGGCGGCTTCCTTGGCGCATTCCATGGCCGCGATGTCGGTGATGCGCACGCCGTTGTGGAAGCGGCCTTCGACGTTACGCAGCGCCAGCTGTTCGGCGACCTGGGGCCGCGAGCCGTGCACCAGCACCACGCGGATGCCGAGGCCGACCAGCAGGGACAGGTCCTGGGCCAGCACCGGCAGGGCGCCGGCGGCGACGAGTTCACCGGGGAAGGCGACGACGAAAGTCTTGCCGCCAAACGCATGAATATACGGCGCGACGGAGCGCAGCCACTGGACGAATTGGGTAGGGTTTTCCATTTGCCGCATTATAATTGGCTGCGCGCGTTGCGCACCAAATACCTTGTAAAAATCAATGTTAGAACAGAGTAACAAGCCTGCGCCCAACCCGGCGCGCGCCGTTTCCCCCGATCAGCCTTCGAAGCCACGCCAGCAGCCAGGGCAGGGCGAGACGCGCCCGCCGCTCACGCGCACGCCGGATTTGCAGGCCAAGCCGGAACGCCCGCACCGCGACGCCGGCGAGGCCCGCGGCCAGCAGGGTAGCAGTAGCGGCGCGCAGGACGGCAGCCGCCATCGTGGACCGCGCCCCCAGGCGCAGGGCGGCGCGCTCGCCAGTGCGCTGGCCGAAGCCCGCGTGCGCGCGCCGCAAGCCGTGCCACAAAACGGCGGACAGGCGCAGGAAGGCAAGGCCGAGGGCGAACGCCGCCCGCGCGGAGAACGTCCTGCGCGCGACGGGAACAAGCCGCGCGAGGAACGCAAGCCGCCGCTGCGCACCCCGCTCCCCGCGATCACCTTCCCGGAAGACCTGCCCGTCTCGGGCCGGCGCCAGGAAATCGCCAAGGCGCTGATGGAGAACCAGGTCCTGATCGTGTCCGGCGAGACCGGCTCGGGCAAGACGACCCAGCTGCCTAAAATCTGCCTGGAACTCGGCCGCGGCGAGAAGGGCCTGATCGGCCACACCCAGCCGCGCCGTATCGCCGCATCGAGCACCGCCAAGCGCATCGCCCACGAACTGGGCACGCCGCTGGGCGAACACGTCGGCTACAAGGTGCGCTTCAACGACACGCTGCAGCCGGGCGCCTGGGTCAAGCTGATGACCGACGGTATCCTGCTGGCCGAAACCCAGACCGACCCGCTGCTGCGCGCCTACGACACCATCATCATCGACGAGGCGCACGAGCGCAGCCTGAACATCGACTTCCTGCTTGGCTACCTGAAGCAGCTGCTGCCGCGCCGGCCCGACCTGAAGATCATCATCACCTCGGCGACGATCGACGCCGACCGCTTCGCGCGCCATTTCGGCACGCCGGAAAAACCGTGCCCGGTCATCGAAGTGTCTGGCCGCCTGTACAAAGTCGAGGTGCGCTACCGCCCGGTCGAACGCGACCAGGTGTTCGCCCCCGCGGCCGACGGCAAATCGGCCTCGAAGGCGCAGAACGCGCGCGACAAGCGCGACCTGGTCGATGCCGTGGTCGATGGCGTCGACGAGCTGTGCCGCCTGGGCCAGGGCGACGTGCTGGTGTTCCTGCCGGGCGAGCGCGAGATCCGCGATTGCGCCGAGGCCCTGCGCAAGCAGCATCCGCCGCACGTCGAGATCCTGCCGCTGTTCGCGCGGCTGTCTGTGGAAGAACAGGACCGCGTGTTCAGGACCACCAACGCGCGCCGCATCGTCCTGGCCACCAACGTGGCCGAGACCTCGCTGACCGTGCCCGGCATCCGCTACGTGGTCGACTCGGGTACGGCGCGCGTGAAGCGCTACAGCTACCGCAACAAGGTCGAGCAGCTGCAGGTGGAAGCGATCTCGCAGGCCGCTGCCAACCAGCGTGCCGGCCGTTGCGGCCGTGTCGCCGACGGCGTCTGCATCCGCCTGTACGAGGAAGACGACTTCCTGCAGCGTCCGAAATTCACGGACCCGGAAATCCTGCGCTCCTCGCTGGCCGCCGTCATCCTGCGCATGAAGTCATTGCACCTGACGGACGTCGAGACCTTCCCCTTCGTCGAGCCGCCGCAGGGACGCGCGATCGCCGATGGCTACCAGCTGCTGCAGGAGCTGGGCGCGGTCGACGACAGCAACGAGCTCACAAGCATGGGCAGGAAGCTGGCCAAGCTGCCGCTCGACCCGCGCGTCGGCCGCATGATCCTGGCCGCCGTCGACAACACCTGCCTGACCGAGATGCTGATCATCGCCTCCGCACTGTCGGTGCAGGACCCGCGCGACCGGCCGATGGAGTACCAGCAGCAGGCCGACGAGAAGCACAAGAAGTTCGCCGACGAGAAAAGCGAGTTCCTCAGCTACATCAAGATCTGGCGCTGGTTCGAGGACGCCATCGAGCACAAGAAGACCAACCGCCAGCTGCAGGAAAACTGCCGCGAGAACTTCCTCTCGCAGGTACGCCTGCGCGAATGGCGCGACGTGCATTCGCAGCTGCTCACCATCGTCAAGGAGCAGGGCTGGCGCATGAACGAACTGGCCGCCACCTACGACCAGGTGCACCTGGCGCTCCTGACCGGCCTCTTGGGCAACATCGGCTACAAGCTGGAAGAAGAGGGCGCCACCGCGTCCCGCGCCGCGCAGAGCGGCGGCGGCTACCTGGGCGCGCGCGGCATCAAGTTCAACATCTGGCCCGGTTCGACGCTCGGCAAGAAGGCCGGCAAGTGGGTGATGGCGGCGGAACTGGTCGAAACCACGCGCCTGTACGCGCGCACCATCGCCCAGATCCAGCCGGAGTGGGTCGAGAAGATCGGCGCGCACCTGCTGAAAAAATCCTGGGGCGAGCCGCGCTGGGAAAAGCGCAGCGCGCAAGTCACGGCAAGCGAACGCGCGACCCTGTACGGCATCGTCGTCTACAGCCAGCGCCGCATCAACTACGCCCAGCACAATCCGGCCGAGGCGCGCGAGATCTTCATCCGCGACGCGCTGGTCGGCGGCGACTACGAGACCCGCTCGCCCTTCTTCGCGCACAACCACAAGCTGGTGCGCGAGATCGAGAACCTCGAACACAAGTCGCGCCGCCTGGACGTGCTGGTGGACGACCAGTTGATCTACGCCTTCTACGACCAGCAGATCCCGGCCGACATCGTGAATGGCGCCGGTTTCGAGAAGTGGTACAAGGACGCCTCGCGCGACAACCCGAAGCTCCTGTACCTGGTGCGCGAAGAATTGATGCGCCACGAGGCGGCCGGCGTCACCACCGAGATGTTCCCGAAGACGATGAACGTCACCGGCATCGAGATGGCGCTCACCTTCCACTTCGAACCGGGCAGCCCGCGCGACGGCGTGACCCTGACGGTGCCGCTGTTCGCGCTGAACCAGATCCCGCAAGAGCGTCCGGGCTGGCTGGTGCCGGGCATGCTGAAGGAAAAAGTGCAGCTGCTGCTGAAGTCCCTGCCGCAAAAGCTGCGCCGCCACTGCGTGCCGCTGCCGGAGTACGCGGCCGGCTTCTTCGAGCGCAACCAGGACCCGGTGCGTTTCGGCCGCGGCGACCTGATCGACGCGCTGATCGCGGACATCCACCAGCACACCAGCGCGCGCGTGCTCACGACCGACTTCAAGCTGGAAACCCTGCCGGCCCACCTGTTCATGAATTTCAAGGTGGTCGACGAGCATGGCCGCCAGCTCGACATGGGCCGCAACCTGGCCAGCCTGCAGGCGGAACTGGGCAGCCAGGCGCGCCAGAGCTTCCAGCGCATGGCGGAGGCGCCGGCATCGAACGACAGGATGCAGGCCGCGTTCGGCGGTGGCAAGCCCGCACCCGCCGCAAGCGTCAATGCAGCGCCTGCAAAAGGGAAGAGCGCCGCACCGGCCGCTGCGGCCACTAGCCAGCAGCCTGCGCCGGTCACCACCAACATCACGGGCTGGACCTTCGGCGAACTGCCCGAACTCCTCGAGATCAAGCAGGGCAAGCTGTCCCTGATCGGCTTCCCGGCACTGGTCGACAAGGGCAACCACTGCGACCTGGAAGTGTTCGACGACCCGAACGTGGCCGCGCGCACCCATCGCATCGGCCTGCGCCGCCTGTTCGCGCTGCAGTTCAAGGAACAGCTCAAGTTCGCGGAGAAGAACGTGCCCGGCCTGCAGCAGATGGGCATGCAGTTCATGACGGTCGGCTCGCCCGACGAGCTGCGCGAGCAGATCGTCAACAAGGCCATCGACATCGCCTGCCTGCAGGATCCGCTGCCGCATGACGCTGCCTCGTTCAACAAGCGCCGCGACGAGGGCAAGGGCCGCCTGGGCCTGCTCATCAACGAGATCGCGCGCCTGGCCGGCCAGGTCCTGGCCGAGTTCCACGGCTTGCCCAAGCGCCTGCAGAACCTGCCGCCCGCGGTGGCGGGGGACATGCAGGCCCAGTTGCAGGCCCTGGTGCACAAGCGCTTCATCGCCGAGACGGACTACAGCCAGCTGGCCCACTTCCCGCGCTACCTGAAGGCGATGAACGTGCGGCTGGAAAAGCTGCGCACCAACGCCTCGCGCGACGCCCAGCTGATGGCCGAGTGGCAGACCGCCGCCAGCCAGTTCCAGCGCACGGTCAAGAACCAGCCGCTGAAGAATCTCGACCCGCGCATGATCGAGTTCCGCTGGCTGCTGGAAGAGCTGCGCGTCTCGCTGTTCGCGCAGGAGCTGCGCACGCCGATGCCGGTGTCGAGCAAGCGCCTGCAGAAGGTGTGGGAGTCGATGCTGCGCTGATCCGGCGTTTCAGGGCTGCGCCAGCAGGGCCTGGCGCAGCGCCCGGTTGCGGCGCCACGTCTGCCACACCACGGCGACGATCGCGCAGGGCAGCAGGAGCAGCATCCACGGGGACAGCATTTTCGCGGTGGCGATCATGAGCCCGCACAGCAGCCACCACGCCACCTCGACGTAGACCGAACGCACCAGCCAGGTATGCCTGGGCACGAACACCTGCCGGGTGCCGAGCTCGCGCCAGCCGAGCACGCGGCTCCAGTCGTCCGGCCGAGCCAGCGCGACCGCATAGGTCGCGCCTTCGTGCGGCACGACGCGGCCCGGCAGTTCGACGCCGTAGCGGTGCTTGCCATCGCTCGTGAAGCTGAAGCTGCGGCCCTGCACGTCGAAGACCTTGTCGAAACGGATGCGTTGAATATGCATGATGCTTGCCTCGGCAATAAGGAAAGCCAAGTCTAGGGCAGGCCGCGCTCTTGCGGCTTCGGCATTATCGAAGGATCACTGCGGTTTTGCGGAAGCGTCGGCATCCAGCTCGGCATTCCTTCGCCGCGCACTTCCCGCTGGCCTAGCTCTTCGGTGTCAGCACCAGGAGCCGGCCGCGTGGACCGTCCTCCAGCAGCCATAGCGCGCCGTCCGGCCCGGTGCGAACGGCGCGGAGGCGTTCGCCCATGTCCCAATGGTCCACCTTGCTCGCCTTCTCGCCATCGAGGGCGATGCGGTCTAGCGACTTGCCCGAGAGACCGGTGATGAAGAGGGAATTCTTCCACTTCGGGAACAGGTCCGCATCGTAGTACGCGAGGCCGCCCGGTGAAATGGCCGGATTCCAGGACACTTTCGGCGCCTCGAAGCCGTCGCCAGGCGCGTGGTCGGGAATGTCCCGGCCGTCATAGTGGTTGCCATTCGATACTTTCGGCCAGCCATAGTTGAGGCCCGGCTTGATCAGGTTGATCTCGTCGCCATGGCGCGGTCCCATCTCCATTTCCCACAGGCGCCCCTGCCTGTCGAAGGCCATGCCCAGCAGATTGCGGTGGCCATACGACCAGACGGCTGCATGGAAGCCCCTGGCCGCGAGCGGGTTGCCGGCAGCCGGCGTGCCGTCGAGGTTCAGGCGCAGCACCTTGCCGAGCGTGGACTTGGGGTCCTGCGCGGGATCGAAAAGCTGGCGGTCCCCGCTGGTGAAGAAGAGATACTTGCCATCCGGCGAGAAGCCGATACGGCCCGAATAGTGCCCGCCAGTCGACGCATCCTGGCCGCGGAAAATGACCTTTGTATCCTTGAGCGTGCCGCCTGCCTGATCCAGTGTCGCAGTGGCGAGCACGACCCGGCTGTCGGCACCGGGACCCGCCTCGGAGTAGCTGAAGTAGAGCAGCTTGCTGGCCGCGAAATCGGGAGCGGGCACGATGTCCATGAGCGCGCCCTGGCCCTTGCTGCTGACGGCGGGTGTGCCGGACACTGTCCGCATGCTACCGGTTGCGGGATCGAACAGGATCATCGTTCCCTCCTTTTGCGTAACCAGCATGCTGCCGCTGGGCAGGAATGCCATGGCCCATGGGCTCTTGAATGTGCCGACCGGCTTGACCTCGAAAGGCAGGCCGCCGGGCGCGGTTGCACTGGCCCGCGCGTCCACCGTCGGGGCGGCGGACGCGAGCAGGGTGAGCGAGAAAGTGGTGGCAAGGCCGAGCATGCTCAAATTCATGTTTTCCAGATCTCCATTCGTGGACTGATTCTTGGTCCAAAGGGGCGGTAGGAAGTGTAGAGCAAAACGCCGGTTGCAGACGCTGCGCTGGCATTGAACCGGATACACCGAAAGCCTCTTCGCTTTGTGTCGCAAGCGGACTGTCGCGGACCCTAGGTGCCGTCCAGGCTGTGGCAGACTTATTGTTCGACCACAGCCGGGTAAGCGCCGCTTGCCGGACGCGTTTCAGAACGAGTGATCGATCCCCACCCGCAGTACCCGCTGCGACTGCCCGCTTGCCGGCGCCGCGCCCTGGATCACCGCGCGTGCGCCGTCGCCGGAAGCGCGCTGGAAGGCCGCGGCCGCATACACGACGGTGCGCGGCGACAGCGCCACCATGTCGATCAGGTTCAGCTGGTTCCAGCGCACCCCGGCCATTTTCGACGCCGTCATCGACACGCCGACGGTATTCGCCCGGGCGACGGTGATCCGGGTCCCCAGCTCGAGGTTGCGCATGGTGGCGCTGCCGCCCGGCGCTTCCAACCTGATCCGGGTGAACATCGCGCTCGGGGTGAACCGGCCGGTCTTGTAGGCCGCGGTGATGCCGGTGCTGGTGACCTTGTCGGCGTTGAAGTTGGTGTAGGTTGCGTTCGGCGCCGCGGCGTTGCGGCTCAGGGTCTGGCCGAGCAGGCTGTCGAAGCCCAGGGTGCCGCCCAGGTTCAGCGCGCGGTTGTTCGACACCGTGTAGGCCGCGGCGCCGAGCAGCGGGCCGCCCGCGTAGCGCACCCCCAGGCTGTACGAGCGGCCGCGGTTGAAGTCGTCGGCCTGCTCGCCGAAGCCGTTCATCGCGCCGAAGGTGAAGCCGTGGATCGTGGGCGACTCGTACTTGACGGCGTTATCGATCTGGAACTGGTTGGCCTGGTTGTCCAGGTTTGCGGGATGGAAGAAGTACAGCGAGGCCAGCGAACCGTTGCCGGTATAGCGCAGGTAGTCGTACATGAAGTCCGGCATGTGGCCGAG
>CAJYQM010000289.1 GCA_913777025.1 uncultured Massilia sp.
CGACAGCGGCCAGCAGGATGGCGCTGGACAGGAAGAGGGTTTTTTTCATGCGCCGAGTATAGCGGGGTCCGCTGTCTGGCCGGGCTTAGGTGAAACTTAGGTGCAAGAATGTGTGAGAAAGCGGGTCATCGCGCTGGCTATACTCGATCGCATGTTGACTGACGATCATCCCCACTGGCGCGAACGGCGCCCCACGGCGCTGGCCCTGACCCTGCTGGTGCACGTGGCGTTGCTCGTCGGCTGGCAGATGAGCCGCCCGCTGACGATACCGGGCGGCGGGCCGGAACCGGCCCGCATGCGCATCCAGTGGATCCGGCTGCCGCCGCCGGCCGTGCCGGTAGCGAAGCCGAAGCCGGTCGATAAGCCGGTGCAGGCCGCAAGGCCGCCTGCCCGCGCGGCCGCCCCTATGACGCCGGTGACGCCGCAACCTGCCGCCCCGGCCGTGGGGCCCACGACCGGGCCGGCACCTGCCCTCCCGGCCCCAGCCGCAACCGAGTCGGTCGACCCGCAGCCGATCACGCCCCAGGCCGCGCCAGCCAACGCACCAAGCGCCGCCGACATCCTGAAAAACGCCAGACGCGACATCGGCAAGATCGACCGCGACCTGCGCAAGGAAAACAATCCCTACGTCGTGCTGCCGCCGGACAGCCCGCAGCTGCGCATGCGCCGGGGCATGGAGACCGCGCGCGACCTGGCGCCGCCGCAGATCTGGGAAGCGCCGAAGATCGAGGCGCTGGTCAACGATACCGGCGACGGCGCGCGGCGCGAACGCGTGATCACCGGCAGGCGCACCTACTGCGTTACCGACCGCGGCTTCAATACCAGCATCGACATGATCGAAAAGCACGGCAAGCAGCGCATCACCACCTGCCCGCAGCACGAACAGCCCGCGACACGCCAGGCGTGGCGCTCGGCCAGGGACTGAGATAGCGCCGCCATCCATCATGCCAGGCACCGACTACCTGCAACACCAGACGCGCCGCCCTGCCGGCCTGGCGCTGACCGTGCTGGTCCACGCCGTGCTGATCGTGGGCTGGCAGATGAGCCGCCATGCACCTCCGACGGGCGCGCCGGAACCGGTACGCACGCGCATCCAGTGGATAAACCTGCCGGCGCCCGTGGCGGCGAAGCCGAAGCCTGAACCACAGCCCCGGCCGGTACGCGCGCGGCCCCGGGCCGACGCCACGCCTGCCTATGCCGCGCCACGGGCACCTGCGGCCGTGCAAGCGACACCCGCCGCACCGGCGCAGGCCGCACCCCCATCGCCCGCCCTGCCCCCGGCCTCGGCGGCGCCGCAGGATGCATCCCAGGCGGTGCCAGCCGCCGCAGCGGCGGATAAGCCGACCGCGCAGGACATCCTGCAGCGCGCCAGGCGCGACGCCGGCGCCGTCGACCGCGCGCTGCGCAAGGAGAACTATCCCTACATCGTGGCGCCGCCGGACAGCCCGACGATCCGCATGCGCAACAAGCTGCAGGCCGCGCACGCTACGGTGGCGCCCGGGGCCGAAGAGTTGGGAAATGATTCGGGCGCGCCGGTCACGCGGGTCAACGGCGCGCTGGGCACCTACTGCCTGACGGCGCGCTCGCCCGCCGAGGGCATCGACGCTTTCGAAAGAAAGGGCGGGATCCGCAGGACCGGCTGCCCGAACGAATCGTCGCAGGGCGGCAGCCGGGGTTACCGGACGGCGCGAGACTGAGGGCAAGCGCCTCTCAGCGGCGCTCGCTCGGGTCCAGCGTCTCTTCCTCGGTCTGCACGATGCTGACCGGCTTGCCCTTGGCCAGGCGCCAGAAGTAGACGGCGTAGCCGGACAGGCCGTACACCACGAACAGCGGCCACAGCACCTTGGGCGGGTCGATCGCCAGCAGCGCCAGGCCGAGGGCGATCAGGAACACCACGATGAAGGGCACCGACTTGCGGAAGTTGACGTCCTTGAAGCTGTAGAACGGCACGTTGGTGACCATGGTCAGGCCGGCGAACAGCGCGATGCCCCAGGAGATCCAGTCGACCTTGCGCGCACTGACGTTGATGTCGGGGTCGGTCATCATCATCACGAAACCGACCACCAGCGCCGCCGCCGCCGGGCTGGGCAAGCCCTGGAAGAAGCGCTTGTCGACCACTTCGATGTTCGTGTTGAAGCGTGCCAGGCGCAGTGCGGCGCCGGCGCAGTAGACGAAGGCGGCGATCCAGCCGAGTTTACCCAGGCCGCGCAGCGACCATTCGTAGATCACCAGCGCCGGCGCGGCACCGAAGGAAACCATGTCCGACAGCGAATCGTACTGGGCGCCGAACTCGGACTGGGTGTTGGTCAGGCGCGCCACGCGGCCGTCCAGGCTGTCGAGCACCATGGCGATGAACACGGCCCAGCAGGCGTGGTCGAAGCGCTGGTTCATCGCCATCACGATGGCGTAGAAGCCGCCGAACAGGGCGGCGGTGGTGAAGGCGTTCGGCAGCAGGTAGATGCCGCGGCGCGGGCGGCCACGTGGGCCGTCGATGGGCACGCCGGCCCTGCGGGCCTTGAAGCGGGCGAAGGAAGCCTTGACGGCGCCGGGTTTTCTGCGTCGTGGGAGAGGTGCCAGATCGGAAGAGCACACGTCTGAACTCCAG
>CAJYQM010000290.1 GCA_913777025.1 uncultured Massilia sp.
GGTGGTCGACGGCTTTGCGCGCACTTATGCGGGACGCATGCGCCGCGGGCGATGAGGCGTGACTTTACTGGTCGAGACTGGCCAGCGCCCAGCACTGGGTCCATGAAAAGATCGCGTTGCGCTGCTCGTCGTTGAGGCCGTCGACGAGGATCGAGCTCAGGAAACCGGCAACGTTGGTGCGCACGCCAAGGGGCAGGAAAGCGGCTGTCGCGACCGAGGACTCGACGTCGGGATGTACGCTGGACATCATGATCTGGACGACAAGTTCGGCGTGCTCGGTCCAGCCGGCGTCATCGACATAGGTCATGAGGGCGACAGCGCTTTCTGGAAGAGTCGTTTGGATTTGCATGGCGGGCGCACTCGTCGGGATGGGAAGTCATCGAGAATACAGCAGTCCCGTAACAAGGGGATGAAATCGCGACGAGGCAGGCTTATCAGTGGTAAGCCTTGCAACGACAACGTGGCGCGGCTGCTACACCGGTCCCATACCGATGACTTGATTGCCACGGGGGATCAAACCAGCGCCCGTTGCCGGAATGCCCGCCAGGCAATTGCGATCGCCACTGCCTGCATCCCCGCGCACAGGTAGAAACTGCTGCCGATGCGCCAGTCGTCCGGCGGCAAATGGCTCACCGCGCCCAGGATCAGCGTGCCGAGCAGCGGCATGATGACCAGCCCCAGGCTGCTGATCGATTGCAGCGAGCCCATCAATTCCCCCTGTTCGCGCGGCGGCGAGGCTTTCGAAATGATCCCCTGCAGCGCCGGTCCGGCTGCGAATGCCAGCAAGTTGCACAGGATCACCCCGTAGATCAGCCACCCTTGCGTCACCAGGCCATAGGCCGCGTAGGCCAGCGCACCCGACACCAGCCCGAGCAGGGTCAGGCGCGCTTCGCCGAAGCGCCGGATCAGGACCCCGAGCAGGCCGGCCTGCACGACGATCGAACTCACGCCCACGCAAAACATCGCGATGCCGTTGTCGCGCGGACTCCAGCCGAAGCGGAAGGTGGTGAACAGGACAAACGTCGATTGCAGCGTCATCTGGGCGAAGGTGACGAGGGTGTAGACCCAGACCAGGCTGCGGATGTCCTGGCGGCGCACCAGGCGCAGCAGGGCGGCGAAGGGGTTCAGGCGCGCAAGAACGATGGGCGCGCGCTTGTCCGGCGCCAGCGATTCCGGCACCGCGAACCAGCCATAGATGAAATTTCCCGCCGACAGGGCTGCGGCCACGTAGAAGGGCAGGTGCAGGCCGACGTTGCCCAGCAGGCCACCCAGCACCGGACCGCAGATGAAGCCCAGCCCGAAGGCGGCGCCGATGCGGCCGAAGCTGCCTGCGCGGTTTTCCGGCGTCGACACGTCCGACGCATAGGCCGCCGCGACGGCCATGCTGGCCGAGGAGGCGCCGCCGATCACACGGCCGATGAACAGGGCCGCCAGGTTGGGTGCCCAGGCCGTGGCGAGGAAGTTGATGCACATGCCGGCCATCGAATACAGCAGGATCGGACGGCGGCCGAGCCGGTCGCTGGCCATGCCGATCATCGGCATGAAGACGAATTGCATCAGCCCGAACACGGTGGCCAGCACCCCGTACCACAGTGCCTGCTGTTCCCGTTCATGGACGTATTCGCCGACCAGCGCCGGCAGCACCGGCACGATCAGGCCGATGCCGAGCATGTCGATGAAGACACAGACGAGGATGAAGTTCAGGTTGCCGGCCGGGGCCTTGGCGAGGGTCGCGGTGCTGGTCATGTGGGCCCGTCACGATGCGCAGGACCCCCATGCTAGCACTGTTGCAAGACCTTGATGATGTGTACCGGCTAGTTTCCGCCGCCCGACCATTCCTCGGCAAAGCTGTTGCGGAAATCCTCCAGCAGCGCCAGGCGCGCATCCGCCAGGCGGCGCCCGGCCCCGGTCTGCATCATGCCGGGCAGGCGCGCCAGCTTGAGCGGGATGTGGTCGAGCGAGTACCGCTTGTCGTCGAGCTCGCGCGTCCGGCCGAGCGGGTCGCTGCCGTGGGCCAGGCCGCTTCCCATGCGTCCGGCAATGTAGAACATGCGCGCCAGGCCCACCGCGCCCAGGCCGTCCAGGCGGTCGGCGTCCTGCACGATCCGGGCTTCGAGCGTGGTGGCGGGGATGTTGGCCGAAAAGCTGTGCGCCTCGATGGCGTGGGCGACGGCATCGAGTTTCTCCGGCGGGAAGCCGAGCCGGGCCAGTTCGGTGCGCGCGAGTTCAGCCGACAGGCGGGACGCCTGGCTGCGGCGCGGATCGTTCTTCGGCACGTTGACGAGGTCGTGCAGGTAGCAGGCGGCCAGCACCACCAGCACGTCGGCGTCCGGGTAATCGGCCAGCAGCGCCAGGGCGTTGCGCCAGACGCGGTCCAGGTGGTTGGCGTCGTGGGCGCCGTCCGTGTCGCCCGATGCCTGGTCGGCGGCCAGCCGGATGAAACGGTCGCGCCAGGCGGCGAGTTCAGTCGATGTCGATTGCATGGGATTCCAGGAAGGTGATGCGGTCGGAAGCGCGCTGCGACAGCGCATCGGCTTCCAGGTTCTTGTGGCGCGGTACCCAGCGCAGGGCCAGGTGATCGATGCCCGCGGCCAGGCGCAGGACGGTGGCGCGGTAGGCGGCCAGCGACGGCGCCGCCAGGGCGTCCGGACCGTTGACGTCGTCGATCACGACGCGGCTGTCGCCGTAGACGGTCAGTTCTTGGGCGCCGTGCCGGAGGGCGGCCTCGAGCACGGCGATCAGGGCACGGTACTCCGCTTCGCTGCTGTTGCCGTAGCCGGCGTCGAGCGAGAGTTCGGCGGCGACGCCGGCCGGGCCCCTGAGCACGGCACCGATGCCGCAGCGTCCGGGATTCGGCCGGGCCGAGCCGTCGAACCAGGCGCGCCAGGCGGTCGGGCGGCCGTCGTGGATGGCGGCGCGCCGCGCCCTGGCGGCCGCACGCAGGGCGTCGCGCGCGGCCTCGCGCTCGCGCCGGGCATCGCGCAGGGCCAGCCGCTGGGCCACCAGCGCATCCAGGCCGGCCTGGCCGGCCGATGCCGCCAGCACCTGGCGCAGCGCCGCTTCGCTGCTCAGGCCGAGGGCGCGCTG
>CAJYQM010000291.1 GCA_913777025.1 uncultured Massilia sp.
CCGCGACGAGGTCTTCCTGGTCAGCAAGGTCTATCCGCACAATGCCGACAGCCGGGGCGTGCGCGCCGCCTGCGAGCGCAGCCTGTGCCGCCTCGGGACCGACCGCCTCGACCTCTACCTGCTGCACTGGCGCGGCGGGGTGCCGCTGGAAGAAACGCTGGAGGCTTTCGCCCGCCTGCGCGCCGAGGGCAAGATCCTCGGCTATGGCGTCAGCAACTTCGACCTGGACGACATGCTTGAAGCGGCGGCGTTGCCGGAAGGCGCGCAAGTGGCCACCGACCAGGTGCTCTACAACCTGGCCCAGCGCGGCATCGAATTCGACCTGCTGCCCTGGTGCCGCCGGCAGCGCATCCCGGTGATGGCCTACTCGCCGCTGGAGTCGAGCCCGGCCGAGCAGGCGGCGATGCTGGGGCAGACCCAGATCCGGACGGTGGCGCAACGGCACGGGACGACGCCGGCCCAGGTGGCGGTGGCCTGGCTGCTGCGCCAGGAAGGCGTGGTGGTGATCCCGAAGGCGGTGCAGCCGGCCCACGTGCGCGCCAACCGCGGGGCGCTGGAACTGGCGGACCGGCTCACGGAAGAGGACATGAGGGAACTCGACGCGGGCTTTCCGCCGCCCAAGCGGCGGCGCCCGCTGGCGATGCGCTAGATCCGGTGCGCTGGATCCGGCGCGCTAGACCATCACCGCCGCCGCCAGCGGCGCAGCGGACGAGGCTGCGCCCGACGAAGGCGCCGGCATGCTCGCGCGCAGCCAGTCCAGCAGCGCGCTCGAGGTCAGCGGCCGGCTGAACAGGTAGCCCTGGCCCTTGGCACACAGCTGGTCGCGCACGGCCGCCAGCTGGGCCTCGGTCTCGATACCTTCGGCGACGGTACTCATGCCCAGGCTCTGCGCGACCTTGACCGTGGCCTCGATCAGCACGCGGTGGTGGGGGCTGGTATCGGCCTGGCACACGAAGGAGCGGTCGATCTTGACCGTGTCCACCGGCAGCTGGTGCAGGCTGGACAGCGAGGAATAGCCGGTGCCGAAGTCGTCCAGTGCCAGCGTGACGCCGATCGCCTTCAGCTCATGCAGGCGTTGCTGCACCTGCTGGTCCTGGGCTGCCAGGCTTTCCGTGACTTCCAGCTGCAGCTGTGCCGGGGCCATGCCGTTCTGTGCCAGCACGGCGCCCACGGTCTCGGGCCAGCCGGCGTCGGCCAGCTGGGCGCGCGACAGGTTCACCGCCAGCAGGCGCGGCGCAGCACGAAGTCGCCGAGCGCGCCGATCAGGCCCGATTCCTCGGCCACCTGGATGAATTCGAACGGCGGCACGACGCCGCGTACCGGGTGCTGCCAGCGCACCAGCGCTTCGACCCCCGCGCCGAAGTCGGTGCCGCCGTCGGCGCGCAGGCCGACGACCGGCTGGTAGACCACGAACAACTGGTCCTCGACCAGGGCCTGGCGCAGGTCGGCCTCGATGTCGGCGCGCCGCGCGGCGCGTTCGCGCATCGCGGTCTCGAACACGACGCAGCGCGCGCCGCCGCTGCGTTTGGCCTCGATCATGGCGATGCTGGCGTCGCGCAGCATCTCGCCTGCGGATTCGCCCGCCTGCTCGCTCCACACCAGGCCCATGCTGATGGTGCAGGTGACTTCCTGGCCGGCCAGCGAATGCGGCTTGTCGAGCGCTTCGAGCAGGCGCGCGGCGACCCGCTCGGCGTCCTCGCGGCAGCGCATGCCGTCCAGCAGTACCGCGAACTCGTCGGAACCGATGCGCGCCGCCAGCTGGCCGCTGCTTGCCTTCGGATCGATGCGGTCGCTGGGCGGACGCAGCGCCGAACGCACGCGCTGGGCGACCTGCACCAGCAGGCGGTCGCCGGCGGCCTGGCCGAGCGCGTCGTTGATCTGGCGGAAGCGGTCGCAATTCATGAACAGCAGCGCGAAACCGTTCGTGCCCGCCGGCCGCGCCAGCACCTGCTGCAGCTGATCGAGCAGCGCCTCGCGGTTCGGCATGCGGGTCAGGGCGTCGGTGCGCGCCGCGTTCTTGAGGCGCCGGTCCAGGCGTTCCTGCTCGCGCTGCACTTCCGCGGTGGCATCGGTGACGGTCACCATCAGTCGCGCGCCGTCGAGTTTCAGGACGCTCAGCGACAGCACCTGCGGCGCCCCCGGCATCGCCGACTCACCCACCTGCAGGCGCAGGCCCTCGCATACCACGCCGGACGGCTGGCCGAATTCGGCGACCATCCGCGGCAGCTGCGGCAGGGCGTTTTCCAGCACGGTGAACAGGTTGTCCAGGCTGCCGTCGCGCGCGAGTGGCATCAGGAGGTTCGACGACATGGGGTTGAGCATGTCGACCGCACCGTCCAGGCCGGCCTGAACGAGGCCGATGGGCGCGCGATAGAGAAACTGGACGAGGGCCTCGTAGGCGTCGATATTGTCTGGCTGCATCACGATGTGCCGGGTGAGGGGTTCTTGGACAAGGCCGGGGTCCAGCTTACCACGCGGTTGCGGCCGTCCCTCTTGGCGGCGTACAGGGCCTGGTCGGCGCGCCGCATCAGCGTGTCCAGGTCCAGGTCGGCGCCGTCGCTGGCGGCCACGCCCGCACTGATGGTCAGCTCGATCGGCGTGTCGTCGAACAGGATCGGCTGCTGGGCCACCAGCTGGCGCAGGCGCTCGGCGACGGCCAGCGCGCCGTCTTCGGTCGACGAGGGCAGCAGCACCGCGAATTCCTCGCCGCCCACGCGCGCCACCACGTCGACCTGGCGGAAGGTCGCGGCCAGCATCAGGCCGAGCTGGCGCAGCACCGCATCGCCGCCCGGGTGACCATGGCGGTCGTTGATGCGCTTGAAGTGGTCGGCGTCGAGCAGGATCAGCGCGGTCGGGCGCGGCGTGCGCCGGTTGCGCTGCAGTTCGAGTCCTGCCGCCTCGAAGAAGGCGCGGCGGTTGGCCACGCCGGTCAGGTGGTCGCAGAACACGTTCTTGTGGCGCGTCTCGATCGCTTCGCGCTTGTCGCTGATGTCGCGCAGGACCAGGCAATAGGCCGGTCCGTCCGGATCGTCGAATGCGGAATCGTGGTCGGGCAGGGGCGAGATCATCGAACTGGCCCAGAACTGGCTGCCGTCGGCGCGCCGGCGCAGCCCTTCCTCGAGGACCCAGCCATTCTGGTCGGCTTCGTGCAGGCGGTCGCGCACCTTTTCGGCGGTGATCGCGTCGGGTGGGTAGAACACGGCATAGGATGTGCCGACCACGTCCTCCGAATGGCCGGTGACGCGGCCGATGGTGTCGTTCCACTCGCAGACCTGGCCTTCGCTGTCCAGGCTCAGCAGCGCGTAGTCGGTGATGCTGGTGAGAAGGGCGTTGAGCCAGGCATCGTTCTGGCGCAGCTGGCGTTCGCGCAGCACCTGTTCGCTGACGTCGGAGAGGACCGCCATGAAGCGCGTCTCGTCCAGTTTCAGCAGGCTCAGCGACAGTACCTGGGGCGCCCGCCGGGCGCGCAGGGTGCCGTAGTTCAGCTGGATGTGCAGGCCGTCGCAGACCATGCCGTTCGGACGCGTGAACGTCGCGCATAGGTGGCGCAGTTCCGGCGCCACGTTCTCGAGGGCATCGAACAAATTGACCAGGTTGCCGTCCGGCTGCAGCGGCATCAGCAGCTGGGCCGAGACCGGGTTGATCATCAGGATGTCGCCATCGGCGCGCATCTGCACCAGGCC
>CAJYQM010000292.1 GCA_913777025.1 uncultured Massilia sp.
CCTGCTGGAACCGCTCGGCTATATACCGCCGGCCGAAGCTGAGGCAAACTATTACAAGCAGTTGAGCAGTCAGGCCCTCCCGGCCTGACTCACACTAACCGGCCTCCACGAAAGCCGGGGCGGTTCATGTAGGGGGGCTGCTTGACTCGTCAGGGCAGGCAGCCTTTCCCAATGCAGAGTTGGTGGTCCACCAGCTTGAGGTTTCTTTCTGGAAGAACGATGGCAATCTCAGCCGAGCGAGTGAGCGCGCTCGCGGAAACTTTTTGTTTGCCCGCAAGGTATTCGATCTATATCGGGAGAGGACGCGCACGTTTATTGATAACGAGGTGCTCACCGGTATCAGTGCGATGCCTCTTCTGGGACATACCGCAGGACATTCCGGTTATCGCATCGAATCCAATGGTCGTAGCCTGTTGATTTGGGGGGATATCGTTCATTTCCCCCAAATTCAGATCGCCCGTCCTGACGTGTCCATCGCATTCGACCAAGACCCGATTCTCTCCGCCGAAACACGATCCAAACTGTTGGATGTTGTCAGCTCGGACAAACTTCTGATCGCTGGAATGCACCTGGAAGAACTCGGGTTTGCCCACATCAATCGCAACGGTGCAGGCTACGAGATTTTCTACGAAGCTTAGCGGCCGATACTGATGTCCGGGATCAGCCGGAATGGCCGGCGTGCGTGCCCCAGCGACGGCGGCACTGGCACGGAGGTCGCGGTCTTTCTAATGCACAGGAAGGTTTTTCGCCGTCGTTTCGGTCGTGAGCGGGTCGTCTTGCACGGCCCTCAGCAACGAGTCGAGCAGGCCCGGGAAGCGGGCGTCCAGGTCGTCGCGGCGCAGGGACAGCAGGTTCTCGCGTCCATCAGGCCGCTGCCAGATCACCCCGCTGTCGCGCAGTACCCGCCAATGATGGGTCAGCGTAGATTTGGGGATGCCTTGCAATACAGCACTGCACGCATGCTCACCACCTCCAGCCAGCATCCGCACGACAGTCAAGCGTAGTGGATTACCCAGCGCGGCGAGCACGTTCTCCAGGCGGATTTGATCACGGTCAGGATGATTGGCAGTCATCTCAGCACTTTATCCGATAGTACGAGGACAGGCAAACTATCTTTGTGGCATGGATCGGCTGAGGCACAGGGGATTGCCAAATGTACGAATATACGCGTACAGTAATAATGTTCGCATTTATTCGTACCTTTGACCTTTTTGCCTAGGAGCACGTATCCATGTCCTCTATCGCCTTACCATCCGACACCCATCGCTCTCCAGGTTGGAGCTTGACCTTGCTGGCATTCGCTCAGCTCATCATCTCGTTGGACATCAACATCGTGTTTGTGGCGCTGCCGGAGATCGGCGCGGGTCTGGGCTTCTCTGAGCAGACGTTGCAATGGGTGGTCAGCGCCTACACGGTATTCTGCGGCGGCTTCCTGCTGCTGGGTGGACGGGCCGCCGATTTGCTGGGGCAGCGGCGTGTCTTCATCTTCGCCCTGTGGCTCTATGCGCTGTCATCGATGATTGGTGGACTGGCGTGGAACCCGGAGGTGATCATCGCCGCACGGGCGGTCCAAGGCATCGGCGGCGCTCTGCTGTTTCCTTCCACGCTGTCACTCATCAATCGGTTGTTTGCCGAGGGAGCACCGCGCAACCGTGCGTTGGCGATCTGGGGCGGCGCGGGGGCGAGTGGCTTGACTCTCGGTTCATTGGCAGGTGGTTTTCTAACCGGTGCTTTCGGCTGGCCCTCGGTTTTCTTCGTGAACGTGTTGCTCGCCAGCATTGCCATCGTGGCAGCGTTCTTTATGATCCCCAAAGATGCGCCCAGGACCGAGCGTCGCAGTTTCGACTTGCCCGGTACCTTGACGGTCACTGCGGGAGCCACACTGCTGGTCTACGCGCTGGTGCAGGGACCAGAAGACGGCTGGCGTGACACATCCATCGTGACATCCGTGGTGCTGTCCGTACTATTGCTGCTTGCCTTCGTGGCGATCGAGTCGCGCAGCCGCGATCCACTGATGCCAATACGGCTGTTCGGTAATCGAAACCTGGCGGCGGGCATGGCGATCACGTTTATCTACATGGGGACCTTCGGCGCACTGCCATACTTTCTGACGGTGCTGTTCCAGAGCGTACATGACTATACTGCGCTACAAACAGGCCTGGCTTTCATCGTGCCATCGGTTGCAATCTTCTTGGGAACACAGCTGGGTGCGCGGCTCGCAAACAGGCTGTCCACGCGCGGCACACTGGTGGCGGGGAGCCTGGTCGGCATCGTCGGCACGCTGGCGATGGCACCGGCCACCTTCGTGGGAGCGGGGTATGCGTTGATAGTGCCTGGGCTGGTGATCTCTGGCCTGGGCCAAGGCATCGTGTGGACGGCCATGTGGATCGCGGCCAGTTCGGGGGTGGCCCATCACGAGCAAGGTATCGCTTCAGGCATGGCTTCGACCACACTCAACGTGGGCAATGCCATTGGCCTGGCGGTGCTGGTGGCACTGGCGAACTCCGGCGTATCCGGTCTGCACGGCGGCGAGCCGCTACGTAGCGCCTTGGCGCAGGGAACACAGCAAGCATTTTATCTGGCGGCGGCAGGGATGGTCTTGGGGCTGCTGATAGCACTTACGTTGCCACGTAAGGCAGCGAACCTTGCGCGGTCCGCCGAAGTAGCTTGAGCGAAGGAGACGGCCATGGAACTGCGCCACCTACGTTGTTTCCTCGCCGTCGCTGAAGAACTCCATGTCGCCCGCGCCGCCAGACGGTTGCACATCGACCAGTCACCGTTGTCACGCACGATCAAGGCGCTGGAAGAGGAGCTGGGCGTGGGCGCCTAACTGGCTTCTCGACGCTCACCACTACAGCGCACCCCATAGCGCACGCAACAGTCGAAACCTGGTCTAATCTGTTGTCTCATAAGACCTTTCGAGTAGCTGCATGCTCGCATCAAAGGCTTGAAAGCGGACATTTTTTTATTGCTGGTTTCACATCGTTTCCGTTATTAATCAATAACTTGTCAAAAATTTTCCTGTTGCAAAGAGCCTGAAAGCGGCCCCGGCACTACCGTTTTTCGCTACGCTTCCCTGTTCAGCTAACGAATAGGAAGCAGCATGCAACAGCACAGCAAGATGGCCCCCGTGTTGAAGTTCTGCGCGGCGGCCCTGATCGCCCTGGGGACGGCGGCGGCCCATGCGGGCCCGCACGACGCGGCGTCGCCCCGCTTCATCACCCAGACCGACCGCCTGATCATCCGCTACAAGGATGCGGTCGACACCTCGAAGTCGCGCACGCCCGTGGCCGCGCGCGCCATCCCGGACGCACGCCAGGCCCAGCTCGACCGCGCCGGCCAGGGCTTCGGCGCCACCCTGCGCGCACTGCGCGCGACCGCCAACGGCGCCCACGTCCTGCAGCTCAGCCGCGCCATGTCGCTGGACGAGGCGAAGCAGCTGGCGGCCGACCTGAAGGCGCGCGACGCCAACGTCGAGTACGCCGAGCCGGACCGCATCATGAGCGCGCTGGCCACGCCGACCGACCCCAGCTACAGCCAGCAGTGGGACCTGTATGAAGCCAAGGGCGGCATCAACGTGCAGGCGGCCTGGGACAAGTCGACCGGCAGCGGCATCAACGTGGCCGTGATCGACACCGGCTACCGTCCGCACGCCGACCTGGCCGGCCAGATCCTGCCGGGCTACGACTTCATCACCAGCACCGCGATGGCCAACGACGGCAATGGCCGCGACGGCGACGCCAGCGATCCGGGCGACTGGGCGCCCGCCGGCAGCTGCTCGAGCGGCATGCCGGCGCAGGACCAGGCGTCCGGCTGGCACGGCACCCACGTGGCCGGCACCATCGCCGCCCGCGCCAACAACGGCGCTGGCATCGCGGGCATCGCCTACAACGCCAGGATCGTCCCGGCGCGCGTGCTGGGCCGCTGCGGCGGCTATACCTCGGACATCGCCGACGCCATCGTCTGGGCCTCGGGCGGCAGCGTGAACGGGGTGCCGGCGAATGCCAACCAGGCGCGCGTGCTGAACCTGTCGCTGGGCGGCAGCGGCAGCTGCGACACCACCACGCAGAACGCCATCAACAGCGCGCGTTCGCGCGGCGCGGTGGTCGTGGTGGCCGCCGGTAATGCGAACGTGGACGCCGCCGGCTCGACGCCGGCCAACTGCGCCGGCGTGATCACGGTGGCGGCGGTCGGCCGCAGCGGCGGCAAGGCCTCGTACTCGAACTACGGCAACACCGTCGACGTGGCGGCACCGGGCGGCGACAGCGGCGCCGGCATCCTGTCGACGCTGAACAGCGGCACCACCACCCCGGCCGCGGACAGCTACGCCTATTACATGGGCACCTCGATGGCGGCCCCGCACGTGGCCGGCGTGGCCGCGCTGATGTTGTCGGCGAACCCGAACCTGACCCCGGACCAGGTCGAAGCGATATTGAAATCGACCGCGCGCGCCTTCCCGGCCACCTGCAACGGCTGCGGCGCCGGCATCATCGACGCCGCGGCCGCCGTCAACGCTTCCGTGCCGGCGGGCACGACCCCGACACCGCCGGCATCAGGCTGGACCGCCTGCGCGCCCGAGAACGGCACCTGCTCGTTCAGCGGCACCCGTGAAGTGCGCTACGGCGCCGGCACCCGCTTCGTCTCGAAGATCGTGACCGGTTCGGTCGCCTGCTCGAACGCCGTGTTCGGCGACCCGGCACCGAACGTGGTCAAGTCGTGCAGCTATTCGAACGCCACGGTCACCGTGCCGACCTGGACCGGCTGCGCGAACGAAGGCGGCACCTGCGCGTTCAGCGGCACGCGTGAAGTGCGCTATGGCGCGAACAACAACTTCGTGTCGCGCGTCTTCACCGGCTCGGCCGTGTGCTCGAATTCCACCTTTGGCGATCCGGTGCCGAATGTGGTCAAGGCGTGCAGCTATTCGAGCGTGACCCGGTAGGGTGAACAGCTCCGCTGTCCACGCGGGGATTGATATCAGCTCCGTTTTCGTACACGAACTGGCGGCCGCTAACTATCACCGCGTGGACGGCACAGCCGGCTGCGCGCCCCGGTCCCCCTACTTGCAGAGCCGCATCAATTCAGTAATACTGTATGCAATTACAGTATGAACATCCCCGTCCGCAAGATCATCCACTGCGATTGCGATTGTTTTTACGCGTCCGTCGAGATGCGGGATGACCCGTCGCTGCGCGGACGGCCGCTGGCCGTGGGTGGACGCCATGACCAGCGCGGCGTGGTGGCCACCTGCAACTACGAAGCGCGGCGCTACGGCATCCATTCGGCCATGGCGACGGCCCAGGCCATCAAGCTGTGCCCGGACTTGCTGGTGATCCCGCCGAACATGGAAAAGTACCGGATCGCCTCGCGCCAGATCATGGACATCTACCGCGACTATACAGAGCTGGTCGAGCCGCTGTCGCTGGACGAAGCCTACCTGGACGTCAGCGAATCAAGGCAGTGCAAGGGCAGCGCGACGCTGATTGCCCAGGAAATCCGGCGCCGCATTTTCGACACCGTCGGCATCACGGCTTCGGCCGGCGTGGCGCCGAACAAGTTCGTGGCCAAGATCGCCAGCGACTGGAACAAACCGGACGGGCTGTTCCTGGTGCGTCCGGATGAAGTCTATGATTTCGTCGCCGCGCTGCCGGTGAAAAAGCTGCACGGCGTCGGCAAGGTCACGGCGGCCAAGATGAACCGCCTGGGCGTGGAGACCTGCGCCGATTTGCGCGGCTGGAGCATGGCGAAGCTGCAGGAGCATTTCGGTTCCTTTGGCGCGCGCCTGCACGACCTGTGCCGCGGCATCGATGTCCGCGAGGTGAACCCGGTGCGCGAACGCAAGTCGATCAGCACCGAGGAAACCTATACGCCGGACGTGCCGGATTTGCCAGCCTGCATCGCGCTGCTGCCCGAGCTGATGGAACACTTGCAAGGCCGGATCAAGCGCAATGGTGCCGAAAAATTCATCAACAAGCTGTTCGTCAAAATCAAGTTTTCGGACTTCCAGCAGACGACGGTCGAGTGCGTGGGCTACGCGCCCAGCATGGAAACCTATGCGCGGCTGATGGAAACCGGCTGGCTGCGCGCCAGCCGCCCGGTGCGCTTGCTGGGCGTCGGCGTGCGCCTGGCCGACACCGAACAAGTCGAGCAACTGAGCTTGTTTGACGAACGTGCAACACATTGAAAAAGCGTACGCCGTCGATGAGAAATTGCTCATCCGCAGCGTGTAGAATGTCGTTCCCCTGAAATTGAGAGATAACCGAGAGTAACTATGTGGTTCAAGAATCTTCAGATCTATCGCCTGCCCGCCCCCTGGAATTTCACCCCTGAACAGATGGAAGAGGCGTTGCGCCCGCAAGCGTTCACGCCGGCCAGCAGCAACGAACTGCTGCAGCAGGGCTGGGATTCGCCGCGCGGCAATGACAAGCTGGTCCACGTGGTGAACAAGCAGATGCTGATGATGCTGGGCACCGAAAAGAAACTGCTGCCGAGCTCGGTCATCAACCAGGTCGCCAAGGCCAAGGCCGCCGAACTGGAAGAACAGCAGGGCTTCCCGCCGGGCAAGAAGGCGATGAAGGAACTGAAGGAGCGCGTGGCCGACGAACTGCTGCCGCGCGCCTTCTCGATCCGCGGCAATACCTGGGCCTGGATCGACCCGGTCAACGGCTGGCTGGTCGTCGACGCCGCCAGCCCGAACAAGGCCGACGACGTGATCAAGCTGCTGCTGAAGGCCGTGGACAAGATGCCGCTGGAATCGGTGCGCGTGCAGAGCTCGCCGGTTGCCGTCATGACCGGCTGGCTGGAATCGGACGAGGCCCCGTACAACTTCACGATCGACCAGGACACCGAACTGCGCGCCACCGGCGAAAGCAAGGCGACCGTGCGCTACGTGAAGCACTCGCTGGACCCGGAGGACATCCGCCGCCACATCGCGGGCGGCAAGCAGTGCACCCGCCTGGCCATGACCTGGAACAGCCGCATTTCCTTCGTGCTGACCGAACAGCTGGCAATCAAGAGCATCAAGCCGCTGGACGTGATCAAGGAAGGCGAGACCATCACCTACAGCGACGACGAGCGTTTCGATAACGACATCATGCTGATGACCGGCGAGCTGGCCAAGATGCTGGCGGACCTGGTGGAAGCGCTGGGCGGCGAAGCGAAAGCGTAGGGTGGACGGCTGTACCGCGCAATTTGAATTGTTGCGGCGTTGACGCCGTCCACGCGTTCAACCGGCCTTCGAATCAACGCGGTGCGCTTCCATCCATAAGCGATCTGAACGCGTGGACGGGAAACCCGTCCACCCTACCCAAGACGCAACGGCTATCGAATAAAAAACGGCCCGGATGATTCATCTGGGCCGTTTGCATTTTTACCCCTGCGCGATTATTTGGCGGCCGCCACTTCCTCGCTGGTCGCCGGCTCCTTCACCCCACCGGTGTCGCCGTTTTCCTGCTGGCCACTGGTATAGGTCGGCGCCTGGCGATTCGCGTGCGGCGCCGGCTTGCCCGGCAGCGGCGGCAGCGCCTTGGCCTTTTCCAGGTCGATGCCGGCGACTTGCGCCACGCGGCGGCCGTAGTCCTCGTCGCAGTGCCACAGGTGCCAGACCATGCGCAGCTGGATCACTTCCGGGCATTTCCTGAGGTCGCCGCCGACGTTGTTCACCAGGTCGTCGCGCTCCCAGTCCTGGAAGCTGCGGTAGCGGTCGCCGGCCTGCTTGTAGTCGGCGGCCGTGCTGGTGGTCTGGTAGCGGCCCAGGTGGCCCTGCACGTACTGGTGGTAATCCTTTTGCGGCTGCGGCGCTTCCTGCAGGCCGCCGATCAGGCTCGGCTCGTAGTTCAGGTGCTTGTTTTCAACGCCATCGTCGACGACATACGCCATTTGCGCGTCGCGCTGGTTGGTGCGGGCGCGCGCCTTTTCCTGCGGCGCATTGATCGGCAATTGCAGGTAATTGGGGCCGACGCGGTAACGCTGGGTATCGGAATACGATAAGGTGCGCCCCTGCAGCATCTTGTCGTCGGAAAAATCGATGCCGTCGACCAGCACGCCGGTGCCGAAGGCCGACTGCTCGGTCTCGGCAAAGACATTGTCCGGATTCTTGTTCAACACCATGCGGCCCACCGGCAGCAAGGGGAACTGATCTTCCGGCCAGCGCTTGGTGTCGTCCAGCGGGTCGAAGTCGAGTTCCGGGTGGTCGCCGTCGGCCATGATCTGCACGCAGAATTCCCATTCCGGATAGTCGCCGCGCTCGATCGCGTCGTACAGGTCGCGCGTGGCGTGGCTGGTGTCCTGGCCCTGGATTTCCGAGGCCTGCTGGGTGGTCAGGTTGCGCACGCCCTGCTTCGGCTGCCAGTGGAATTTCACCAGGTGGGCGACACCCTGGTCGTTCACCAGTTTATAGGTGTTGACGCCGGAGCCTTCCATCTCGCGGTAGTTGGCCGGGATGCCCCATGGGCTCTTGACCCAGGTGACCATGTGCAGCGATTCCGGATGATTCGCGATGAAGTCGTAGAAGCGCCACGGTTCCTGCTGGTTGGTGACCGGGTCCGGCTTGAAGGCATGGATCATGTCCGGGAACTTGATCGCGTCGCGGATGAAGAACACCTTCAGGTTGTTGCCGACCAGGTCCCAGTTGCCTTCCACGGTCTTCAGCTTGACCGCGAAGCCGCGCGGATCGCGTGCCGTCTCCGGGGATTCCTTGGCGCCGATCACGGTCGAAAAGCGCACGAACACCGGGGTCTGCACGCCGGTTTCGTTCAGCACTTTCGCGCGGGTGTACTTGCTGGCCGGCTCGTCACCGATCTTGCCGTAGGCTTCGAAATAGCCGTGGGCACCGGTGCCGCGCGCATGGACCACCCGTTCCGGGATGCGTTCGCGGTCGAAGTGGGTGATCTTTTCGATGAACTGGTAGTTCTCGAGGGTCGCCGGCCCGCGTTCTCCCACCGATCGCAGCGACTGGTTGTCGCGCACGGGGTGGCCCTGGCGGGTGGTCAAAGTGGGGCGCTGCTCATTCATCGCTCGTTCCTCCTGCGTTCGTTGGAAAAAGCATTATAGGAACTGACGAAAATGAGCAGCGTACCGGAGCCTTCAGGCAAGAAGACTTGTCAAGGTTCCTGGAACACGCCAGCGGCGCGGTTCTTCGTGACCTTATTCCAAGTAAAGATCTTGCCGTTCATTGCCACGTAGACGCCAGCCGGCAGCACCTGGGCCACGCCGCAGGCGAAGCCGAAGTTGAACAGCGCGTCCGAGTTGGCGATCTCATAAGGAATCATGGCGCCGGTGAAGACGATGGTCTTGTCGTTCAGCGCCGCGCCCAGTACCTCGGCGGTTTCGCGCATGGTGTCGGTGCCGTGCACGATCACGATCGCCTTCTCGGCGGAAGCCTGGCAGGCTGCCAGCACGCGCTGGCGGTCGGCGTCCTGCATCTCGAGCGAGTCGAGCAGGGGCAGGGTTTCCAGCTCGACCGGGACGGTCATGCGCGAGCGTGCGATAACGTCAGGCAAATGGCTATTGGAAAAGCCCAGTACACCGTTGAGTTCATTGTAGTGTTTGTCGAAAGTGCCGCCGGTGGCGATGATCCGCAGAGTCATGATGATTTGGAAAGGCAGTAAAAAAAGGTGGGTAATGATAGCCGCAAACAGGTGTCCATCCACATGGGTCTGCGCTAGAATCATCTGGATCGGATGAGTACACTGATCTCTTTCCAGGCTTGAGCCTGCTTCCTTTCCTATGAAACCCGTCGCACCCGGCACCGTTATTTTTCATCGCCATCGCGGCTATGGCGTCATCACCCATGTCAACCTGCTGACGGGGTGGATCTCTGCGCGCTTCGGCAACGAACCGCGCACGCTCGACCTCAACCTGTCCACCGACGAAGTGCAGCACGCCGATGGCGAAGCCATCCTGTTCCGCCGCTCGCCGCCGGACCGCATGCCGCACGCGCGCCTGATGGCCATGGTGCGCGAGCTGCACAAGGCCGGCTACGAAAAGCTCTACCTGCATTCCTGGCCCAAGCCATCCGGCCTGCACTGGCGCTGGCATTTGTTTGCCGGCCAGCGCGACTGGATGCAGCGCCCCTGGCGCGAGGGCTGGTACGGCTCAGGCGCGGACTACAACGGCAATCCCGTCATGGGATGGGGGGACGCCCCCGGCGCCACCACCGAGGAACTGATCCACGCGTTGGCCAAATTCGACCCGGAAGGCCTGGCGCGTGCGCTCGGCCGCGACGAAGACCACACCGCCTGGTTCGCGGACGTCTGCGATGCGTTATTGCCGGGTTATATGTACAGCTTCGACATGGCGCCGAGCAAGACCGGCGGCCTGGTCGAGATGCCGCCGGTGCCCGTGGTGCCGGTGCGCGCCGGCTTGCCGGCCTATGCGGGCCGCACCATCGGCTGGCCGCCGGGCTGGGCCGGCTTGTGGACGCGTCGCCACGAGATGCCGATGCGTAAACCCAACTTCACCGGCGAGCCGGAACTGCGCTAGGAGGGGCCAGAGCAGGGGTCAGAGCCCGGTGTTGCCTTTCAAGGGGCTCTGACCCCGGTGTTCAGCCGACAGCGCCTCCGGATTCAAAATCCCAGTCGGCGCGCCATTGGCAAAATTGACCAAGTTCTCGAACGCCGCCCGGAAATACATCTCGTAGCTGTCCTGTTCCACATACCCCAGGTGCGGCGTCGCCAGCACCGTCGGCATTTTTAATATCGGCGCGTCCGGCGCCAGCGGTTCGCTGGTGTACACGTCGATGGCCGCCTGGCCCGGATAACCCTTGCGCAGCGCCGCTTCGAGCGCACCCTCGGCCACCAGTTCGGCGCGGCTGGTGTTGACGAACAGGGCATCCGGCTTCATGCGTGCCAAATCCTCCGCGGTGACGATACCGCGCGTCCCGTCCGCCAGGCGCAGATGCAGGCTCAGCACGTCGGCCTGCGCGAAAAAGGCGTCGCGCGACGGCGCGGCCAGGTAGCCGTCGGCCTCGGCGGCGGCGCGGCTCCTGTCGCTGCCCCAGACCATCACCGTCATCCCGAACACCTTGGCGTAGCCGGCCAGCAGGCGCCCGATCTTTCCATAGCCCCAGATGCCCAGCGTGCGGCCATGCAGCACGCGCCCGAGCCCGTTCAAGAGCGGATTGATCGAGGCCGTCTGCCACAGTCCATCCTTCAGGTTGTTGGCGTAGGGGAGGATGCGGCGCGAGGCCGCCATGATCAGGGCCCAGGTCAGCTCGGCCGGCGCGACTGGCGAGCCGACCCCTTCCGCGATCGCGATGCCGCGCTCGGTGGCCGCCGCCACATCGACGTGGCCGGACACCTTGCCGGTCTGCGAGATCAGTTTCAGGTTCGGCAGTTTCGCCAGCAAGGCACGCGGGAAGGCGGTGCGTTCGCGGATCAGGACCAGCGCATCGAAGGGCGCAAGGCGGATCGCCAATTGGCCGAGGCCGCGTGCCGAATTATTGAACACCTTGACCTCGTGGTCTGCCAATAATTGGAAGCAGTCGAGTTTGTGCACCACATCCTGGTAATCGTCGAGAATCGCTATTTTCATGGGAGATGGGAGAAGTTTGCTTGCTGTAAGTAATGAAATGACAGGATTCGGAAGATCGAAAATAGCCTACTACATTAGTCAACCAAATTTCCTACATTTTTGTTGTTGAAGCATTTGAAAGGTCAGGATGCGGGTGTAGAATCGTCCAGAAATAAGGGACCGCGATGTCTGATTGATATCTTTTGCGGCCGATACGACATGTCCATGCAACCCGCATAACCTGACTCGTGAGCGCACCGAGCAGCCGGGACAAGGCAACAGGGATCACGAATGCTGCAGCAGCACCGCACCCCAGATGCGACCGTGCGCCAGGTTCCAGGATCGCCAGGAATTCTTTATTGGCATTGGAGGTACTCATGAATCAGCCCGTGATGGGTGGCGTCGCCGCTTTGAACGTCCCAGCTTACATCAAGCACAACAAACTCATCAATTGGGTGGCCGAGATCGCGGCCCTCACCAAGCCCGACGCCATCTACTGGTGCGACGGCTCGGAAGAAGAATACGACCGCCTGTGCGCGCTGATGGTCGAGGCCGGCACCATGAAGCGCCTGAACCCCGAAAAGCGCCCGAATTCCTACCTGGCCCAATCCGACCCGAGCGACGTCGCGCGCGTCGAAGACCGCACCTTCATCTGCTCGGCGACGAAAGAGCAGGCTGGTCCGACCAACAACTGGACCGATCCGAACGAGATGCGCCAAACCCTGAACGGCCTGTTCGACGGCTGCATGGCCGGCCGCACGATGTACGTGGTGCCGTTCTCGATGGGCCCGCTGGGTTCGCCGATTGCCCACATCGGCGTGGAACTGTCCGATTCGCCCTATGTTGCCGTCAACATGCGCATCATGACGCGCATGGGCAAGGCCGTCTACGACGTGCTGGGCCAGGATGGCGATTTCGTGCCTTGCGTGCACAGCGTCGGCATGCCGCTTGCCTCCGGGCAGCAGGACGTGCGCTGGCCGTGCAACGCCACCAAGTACATCGTGCATTACCCGGAAACGCGCGAGATCTGGTCCTTCGGCTCGGGCTACGGCGGCAACGCACTGCTGGGCAAGAAATGCTTCGCGCTGCGCATCGCCTCCCACATGGGTTACCAGGAAGCGAAGGGGGGCGGCACCGGCTGGCTGGCCGAACACATGCTGATCCTGGGCGTCGAATCGCCCCAGGGCGACAAGAAATACGTGGCCGCGGCCTTCCCCTCGGCCTGCGGCAAGACCAACTTCGCGATGCTGATCCCGCCCGCCGGCTTCGAAGGCTGGAAGGTCACCACCATCGGCGACGACATCGCCTGGATCAAGCCGGGCCCGGATGGCAAGCTGGTCGCGATCAACCCGGAAGCCGGCTATTTCGGCGTGGCCCCGGGCACCAACGACAAGACCAATTCCAACTGCATGGCCTCGCTGCGCGAGAACGTCATCTTCACCAACGTAGCGCTGACCGACGACGGGGACGTCTGGTGGGAAGGCATGACCAAGGAGGCCCCGGCGCACCTGATCGACTGGCAGGGCAAGGACTGGACCCCGGCCTCCGGCACCAAGGCGGCGCACCCGAACGCGCGCTTCACCGTCGCCGCGACCCAGAACCCGGTCATCGACCCGGCCTGGGACGATCCGGCCGGCGTGCCGATCTCGGCCTTCATTTTCGGCGGCCGCCGTTCGACCACGGTGCCGCTGGTGACCGAGGCGCGCGACTGGACCGAGGGCGTCTACATGGCCGCCACCATGGGCTCGGAAACGACCGCCGCCGCCGCCGGCCAGATGGGCGTGGTGCGCCGCGACCCGTACGCGATGCTGCCCTTCATCGGCTACAACATGAGCGACTACTTCCAGCACTGGCTGGACTTGGGCAAAAAAGTGGCCGCGCAGAACCCGGCGGCGCTGCCGAAGATCTTCTGCGTCAACTGGTTCCGCACCGATGACGCCGGCAACTTCGTGTGGCCGGGCTATGGCGACAACATGCGCGTGCTGAAGTGGATCCTGGACCGCGTGCAGGGCCAGGCCGGCGGCGTCGAACACATCTTCGGCACCACGCCGAGCTATGGCGACCTGACCTGGACCGGCATCGACTTCAGCCAGGAAGCCTTCGACAAGATCACCTCGATCGACAAGGACGCCTGGCGCGAGGAACTCAAGCTGCATACCGAATTGTTCGAAAAGCTGTCGTATGGCATGCCCCAGGAACTGGTAGCAACCAAACGTGCGCTCGAGGAACGTTTGTCTCGGTAAAATATTTCCGTTGGAGAAGTTAGCGGGGAGACGATGGTTGCGGCACTGACTGCAGCCACGAATATAAAAAAGAAGAAGAACGAAAAGGGACAGGCCATGCCTGTCCCTTTTTTATCCTGACGCCTATTGTGAGTTTCATTATCCGGTCACATTGCCTCTGAATAATGCGCGGCATTCTTCAATGTTGCCGGAGCAATCATGCTGCAGTCGTCCCACCGTAGTTCGCGCCACGCCATTTCCCTCGCCGTGCTGGTCCTGCTGTCCGCTTGCGGCGGCGCCAGCGACGGCGTCACCGACATCACCCCGGTCAGCGTCGCCCCGAGCGCGCCGGCCGACCAGGGCGCGCCCGACACCGCGCCGGTGCCCGCCGTCGCCGCTTTCGTCGACACCGCCGCCAGCAACCAGCGCGGCGATGCCCGCTACGCGACTCTCCCCACCAACGCCGGCGTGCGCGTGCTGGGCGGCTTCCTGGATGTCTGGAAGCCGCTGACCGAAATCGTCGATGCCGACGCCAGCGCGCCCGCGGTGGATGGCTTCCCGGCTGTCGTGAAATCGACCTGGACCGGCGTGCCGAACGACGGCACGAATGGCGGCACCATCGTCAACGCCACCGTGCACAACGCGAACATCGACTACGTGGTCAAGGCAACGACCGGCCGCACCGCGGAACAAGGCGTGATGGCCTACCTGGACGACCGCCGCAACAAGGGTTACAGCGTGACGGAAGGCATGGGCCCGCTGACCACGGCATGGCGCAGCGCCAGCCGCGCGACCACGACCATCAACGGCGTGCCGGCCGACGCGACCACGGTCAAATACGATGACGGCGGCAACAACAACGGCGTCGGCGGCGATGCCAATGCCGACTTCGGCAAGGTGGTCGACTTCGTGAATTCGATGGGCGGCAACGGCTCGACCGAACCGGCCAAGCGCTTCTACAAATATGCGCGTCCTTACCGCTGGAGCAGCGCGGTCGCCGTGCTGCCGCAGCTGGTGCCGGCCAAGAGCCCGACCCCGGTCAGCGACGGCGGCTTCCCCAGCGGCCATGCGGCCGAAGCGACGCGCAATGCGGTCGGCATGGCCTACGTGCTGCCGGAACGCTACCAGGAACTGGTCGGCCGCGGCCTGGAACTGGGCGAGAGCCGCATCCTGGCCGGCATGCACTCGCCGATGGACGTGATCGGCGGCCGCGTGCAGGCGCAGGCCGTCGCCGCCGCCAACATCATCGCCGCGAATGCCACCACGCGCGCCGCCGCCGTGAGCCAGGCCCACACGACGCTGATGAAGCTGACCAATACCACGGCCGCCACCTTCCCGGCCTATGCCGTCTCCGGCACGGCCCCCAACGACCACTTTGCCGACTACGCGACCAGCCGCGCCAACTATATCCGCCGCCTGACCTACGGCCTGCCGCAGATCGGCGCCACCAACGCGCCGGCCGTGGTGCCGAAGGGCGCCGAAGTGCTGCTCGAAACCCGCCTGCCTTACCTGAGCGATGCCCAGCGCCGCGTGGTCCTGAAGACCACGGCGATCGCTTCCGGCTATCCGGTGCTGGACGATCCGGAAGGCTGGGGCCGCCTGAACCTGTTCGCCGCCGCCGATGGCTACGGCAGCTTCACCGGCAACGTCGTCGTGAACATGGATGCGGGCAAGGGCGGCTTCAACGCGGTCGACCGCTGGCGCAACGACATCGCCGGCAGCGGCAAGCTGGTCAAGCAGGGCAGCGGCACCCTCAAACTGGGCGGCAAGAACAGCTGGACCGGCGGCACCCAGGTCGAAGGCGGCGTGCTCGAGGCGCTGTCGGGCACGGCCTTCGGCAACGGCGACGTCTACGTGGCCGCCGGCGCCACCCTGGCCAGCAGCGCACCGACTGCGCTGACCCTGGGCGGCAACTACGCGCAACTGGACAAGAGCACGCTGGACATCACGCTGGGCGCCGACAATGCCGGCACGCTGAACGTGAAAGGCACGGCGACCCTGGCCGGCGGCACCCTGCGCCTGAAATTCGCCGGCGGCTTCAAGCCGAGCGTCGGCGCCAGCTACCAGGTCATGACTGCGGGCGCGCGCAAGGGCGTGTTCACCGGCGTAACCGTGGATGGCTACAAGGCCTCGCTGCAGTACAGCGGCACCGGCGTTTCGGTCCATATCGACGGCTGATCCGCACGCATGGCCGGAAACAGGGGCGGCATCGAGGATGCCGGCTTTTTTGCTTTTACTCGGCCGTATTTATCCTTTATTCTTGTGCCAGATGGATTGTTAGCGCAAACATCCGTCCGGAGACTTCGACACCCATAAAGGATAACAACCATGTCATCACGCCGTACCCTGCTGGCCAGCGCCGTGGCGCTGGCCTGTGCATCGTTCTTCCATGCGCCCGGCCAGGCCGCCGAAGGCACCCGCACCATCGCCATCGACGCGCAGGCGCCGACCACGCCGCGCGACCGCTTCTATGACCTGTCGATCGGTTCCGACTTCCCCGGCACCCTGCTGCGCGAGGACAGCCTGGCCCAGCTGAAGATGGCCAGGGACGAGCTGGGCTTCCGCACCATCCGCTTCCACGGCATCTTCCACGACGTGCTGGGCACCTACAAGCTCGTGGACGGCAAGCCGGTGTACGACTGGACCAAAATCGACGCCTTGTACGACAAGCTGCTGGCAATGGGCATCAAGCCCTTCGTGGAACTGGGTTTTACGCCGGAAGCGATGAAGACCTCGGACAACAGCATCTTCTACTGGAAGGGCAACACCTCGCACCCGAACCCCGCGCGCTGGCAAGGGTTGGTCGACGCTTTCGTGCGGCACCTGCAGCAGCGCTACGGCAAGGAGGAAGTCCGCAGCTGGTTCTTCGAAGTCTGGAACGAGCCGAACCTGGAGGGTTTCTGGGAAAAGGCCGACCAGCCGGCCTACTTTGCGCTGTACGACCTGACGGCGCGCACCATCAAGGCGATCGACCCGCAGCTGCGCGTGGGCGGCCCGTCGACCGCGGGCGCGGCCTGGGTGCCCGAGTTCCTGGCGCATACCCGGAAGAGCGGGGCGGCGGTCGACTTCATCACCACCCACACCTATGGCGTGGACGGCGGCTTCCTCGACGAGAACGGCAAGAGCGACACCAAGCTGTCGCCGTCACCGGACGCCATCGTCGGCGACGTGCGCAAGGTGCGCCGCGAAATCGAAGCGTCCTACCTGCCCAAGCTGCCGCTGTACTTCACCGAGTGGAGCACCAGCTACACGCCGCGCGACCCGGTGCACGATTCCTACCTCAGCGCTCCCTATATCCTGTCCAAGCTGAAGGCGAGCGAAGGCCTGTTGCAGGGCATGAGCTACTGGACCTATTCCGACCTGTTCGAGGAACCGGGTCCGCCGACCGCGCCGTTCGAGGGCGGCTTCGGCCTGATGAACCCGCAGGGCATCCGCAAGCCGGCCTGGTTCGCCTACAAATACCTGCACCAGCTGGGCGAGCGCGAATTGAAGACGCCGGATGCGCAAAGCTGGGTCACGCGCGACGACAATGGCGGCGTGCAGGTGCTGGCCTGGGATTTCCAGAGCCCGGACCAGGGCGGCAAGAGCAACCGGCCCTTTTATACGACGGTGCAGCCGGCGCGCGACGGCACGCCCTTGAGCCTCGAACTGAAAGGCATGAAGCCGGGCAGCTACGCGATGCAGGTCCACCGCACGGGATTCAGGGCCAACGACCCGCAGACCGCCTACCTGGAGATGGGCAAGCCGAAGACGCTCACCCCGGCCCAGCTGGCGCAGCTGCAGGCGCTGACCGTCGACAAACCGGAGACGCGCCAGCTGAAGGTGGGCGCCGACGGCACGGCCCGCGTGCAACTGCCGATGCGCGTGAACGACGTGGTGCTGGTGAAGATCGGCGCGGCGCGCTAGCGTTCGGACCCCGGCCTCAGTTCCACTGCATCAGGCAGGGCGGGATCAGCAGGAGCAGGGCCAGCACCAGGTAGATCAGCTGCAGCGGGATCATCCACTTGGCCCAGGTCAGCCAGGGCACGCGCGCCAGCGCCAGCACGCCCACCGTGATGCCCGAGGTCGGGATCATCGGCGTGGACAGCTCGCCCAGCTGGAAGGCGAGGATCGCGGTCTGGCGCGTCACGCCCACCAGGTCGGCCAGCGGCGCCATGATCGGCATGGTCAGCGCGGCCTGGCCGCTGCCCGAGTGGATGAAGAAGTTGATCACCGACTGGATCAGGTACATCTTCTGGACGGCGAACACCGGGTGGCTCGATTGCACCAGCGGCATGAGCGCATGCAGCATGGTGTCGATGATGTGGGCGTCGCGCGCGATGATCATCGTGGCGCGCGCGATCGCGATCACCAGCGCGGTCGGCGCCAGGTCCTTCACGCCCTGCATGAAGGCGCCGACCCAGTTGTCGGTGCCGATGCGTCCCACCAGCCCGACCACGATCGCCATCGCCAGGAACAGGGCGGCGATCTCCTCGATGTACCACTCGTACTTCACCACGCCCACCACCATCACGCCCAGCGCCAGCGCGAAGATCGCCAGCACCGCCGCGTGGCGCCCGGTCATCCGGTCGAAGGCCAGGCTGGGCGGCTGCTCCTGGCGCTTGGCCTGGTCGAGCACGTAGGTCGGGCTGAGCGCCGGGTTGCGTTTCACGCGCGCCGCGTACCACATCAGGAAGGCGATGGTGACGACGGTGGCAGTGGCCCACACCACCAGCCGGTAGCCCATCCCCGAAAACACCGGCACGCCGGCGATGCCCTGCGCGATGCCGACGTTGAAGGGATTCAGGAATGCGGCGCCGAACCCGACTTGCGAGCCGAGGAAGGGAATCGAGACCCCGGTCACGGTGTCGTAGCCGAGCGCCAGCGCCAGCGGCACGAAAATGAGCACGAAGGGGATCACTTCCTCGTTCATGCCGAAGGTGGCACCGCCCAGCGAGAACAGGGTGACGAACACCGGGATCAGGGTGGCGCGCACCAGCGGCGAATGTTCGTGCGCGCGCGCGATCGAGCGTATCGCGGTGTCGATCGCCTCGGTCTTCTGCACCACCGCAAAGGCACCGCCGACGATCAGCACGAAGCCGATGATCAGCGCCGCCTCGACGAAGCCCTTGATCGGCGCCTTCATCAAGGCCACCAGGCCCTGCGGGCTGCTCGCAATGTAGTGAAAGGAGGCCGGGTCGACCAGCTGCTTGCCGTTGACCAGGTGGGTCTCGTACTTCCCGCCCGGGACGAACCAGGTGGCCAGCGCGATCAGGGCCAGGATGGCGAACAGCAGGACGAAGGTGTTGGGCAGGCGCAGGCGCATGTCATTGACTCAGCAGGGAACCGGTACGGAAGGGCGTCGCGCCCGCGATCTTGCAGACCTGCATGCCGCGCAGCAGGTGGCGGTGGGCGGTGGAGGCGAACAGCAGGCCGCCGCCCCGCGCGCGCAGCGTCGTGACGGCGCCGCTCACGGGGTTGACTATGTCGGCCACCGCCTCGCCCGCTGCCACCGTGTCGCCGAGCGCCTTGAGGAAGACCAGCACCCCCGAGTGCGGCGCGGTCAGCGGCTCGACAGCTTCGAGCGGCGTCGCCGCGCACGCGGCTTCCGGCGCCGCTGCGGCGCCTGGCGCGTGCGCGATGTCGAGCACGCCCTCGCGCGCCAGGTACTGCAGCAGCGCCCGGGCATCGCGTTCGGCGTAGTCGTAGCGCACGTCCATCTCGCCGCGCAGTTCGACCGTGATGGCGGCGCAGGCCGGCGGGATCGGGGCCTGCGGACCGAAGTGGGCCGCCAGGTCCCACCACAGGCGGCTGCAGGCTTCGTCGAAGGGCTCGCCCCCGGAAGCGTCGGACACCAGCAGGGCGCGCGCGCCGAGCAGCGCCGCCAGGGGCCGGGCCTGCTCGAGCAGCGCCGAGCCCGTGTACATGTGCAGCAGCGCCTCGTTATCGCAGTGCAGGTCGAGCACGATGTCGGCGTCGATCGCCATCGACAGCAGGGTCTTCTTGAGGGTGCCGGTGTGGCCGTCCGGCTGCCAGCGCTCGACCGCTGCGCGCGCCTCGGCGCGGATCAGGGCCACGTTGGCCACCGCGTCGGTGCCCAGGCGATGCGCGAGCGTCGCCTTGAGTTCATCGGCGACATGCGGGAAGCCGCGGTTGAAGTTGACGCCGCTGCCGAGGTCGAAGCGGCCGAAGGGCGTGCCGTGCACCAGCTGCGACAGGCCGACCGGATTGGCCGCCGGCACCAGGATGATCTCACCGCGCACGCGGCCTTCGGCCTCTAACCGATCCAGTTCGCGTTTGAGGCAGTGGGCCACCAGCATCGGCGGGACTTCGTCGGCGTGCAGCGCGGCCTGGATGTAGACCTTCCTGCCGCCGGCGGCGCCGTAGTGGAAGGACGCGAGCCGGAAGGCGGCAAGGCCGGGTTCGTCCGCGATCGGATGGGTTGTCGTATGCATGGGGCGAAGTCTCCAGGCGCCGTGGCGGGGCTGCTGTGGCCGATTATGTATGAATTTTTACACAACGTAAATCGATGAAAGAATATTTTCAAAATCTTGTTGAGTTCGCGGCGGCAGGCAGTTTAGAGTCAAAAAATGTTTAAAGATTTGCATCGAAGGCGAGCATGACCCTTCCCGCTTCTTCCAGCGCCGCACCCGACATCGGTTTTGCCGAATCCCGGCTCGGCCAGGCGCTGTTGCGCGTGCTGGCGGAGGGATCGGCCTCGAACCGCGCAATTGCCGACCACCTGCTGCGCAACCAGGTGCGCGTGACCGCGCTCGGCATCGGGGAACTGGCCGAGGCCTGCGAGGTCTCGACCGCCACCATCAGCCGCTTCGCGCGCGACCTCGGTTTCAAGAACTACGCGGCGATGCGCGGCGCGGTGGCCGAGACGCTGCAGTCGGTGCTGCAGCCGGTCGAAAAGCTGCGCAGCACGATCGCGCGCCGTGCCGGCGCGGCCTCGCCCGCGCTCGAGAGCCTGGGCTATGCCGAGGCGGCCATCACCGCCACCAGCCGCGCGCTCGCCGGCGCCCAGATCGACCGCATCGGCAACGCGCTCACCAAGGCGCGCGCCGTCTACGTGCTGGGCTTCGGACTGTCCTCCTTCCTGGCCGGCGCGCTGGCGATGCACCTGCAACCCTTCTGCCACGTGGTCGACGTGGCCGCGAGCGGCGGCACCGAAGTCGCCGCCAGCCACCTGGCCACCATCACGGGCAAGGACGTACTGGTCGTGATTTCGCTGCCGCGCTACACGCTGGACGCGGTCTCGCTGACCCGCTTCGCGCGCGACAGCGGCGCGACCATCGTCGCCATCACCGATTCGCCCGCGTCCCCGCTCGCCGAACTGGGGCACCACGTGCTGTACGCGCACAGCACGCATTCGGTGCTGCCCAGCAGCTCGAGCGCCGCGCTGGCCGTGATCGAGGCGCTGGCCGTGTCCCTGATGACGTCCAACAAGGCCAATGTCGCCAAGGCGGCCCGCCATACCGAGGCCATCGCGGCCTATCTCTACGGCGAACACCAGGTTCGCGGCAGCAGCACGCACAAGAAAGAAGACGCCCGCAAGCGTACGGTCAGGAAGTCCTGAGTCATCCATCACCAAGAGGGAGCATTGCATGAGCAAGCAGAGTTCGAGTACGTTGCGGCCGACCGTCCTGGCGTCGGCCGTGGTCGCCTCGCTGGGGTTCATGGGGCAGCAGGCGCAGGCGCAGGAGCAGGATACGCAGCCGGTGCCGCACCGCGTCGAGATCACCGGTTCCTCGATCAAGCGCATCGACAGCGAGACGGCGCTGCCGGTGCAGCTGATCACGCGCGAGGACATCGACAAGATGGGCGCCACCACGGCCGCGGAACTGGTCAAGAACATCAGCGCCAACACGGCGCCGCTGACCGACGGCCCCAGCATCTCGGACGGCACCTCCGGCCAGCGCGGCTTCAATGGCGCCAACATGCGCGGCATCGGGGTCTCGTCCACGCTGATCCTGCTGAACGGCCGGCGCCTGGCCAACTTCGCTTCGCCCGGCGACAACGCCGGCGTCGACCTGAACAACATCCCGGCCGGCGCGATCCAGCGCGTGGAGGTGCTGAAGGACGGCGCCTCCGCGATCTACGGCACCGATGCCATCGGCGGCGTGATCAACTTCATCACGCGCAAGGACTACACCGGCATCGACCTGGCCGCATCGGCCGCCGGCACCCAGCAGGGCGGAGCCGGCAAGCGCACCGCCAGCATCAGCGCCGGCGCCGGCAACCTGGCCGAGGACCGCTTCAACGTGTTCGGCGTGCTCGACGTGCAGCAGCTCGACCGCCTGCGCTCGGGCCAGCGCAGCTTCATCCGCGAACGGCCGCTGGCGACCACGCTGCCGGCCCAGATGTCCAGCAACACCTTCCCGGCCAACATCGACATCTCGGGCGCGCAGCGCAATGCCCTGATCGGCGCCGGCCTGCTGCCGGCCGGCAGCACGGCCAGCCGGGTCAACCCGAGCGCGCCGGGCTGCAACCCGCCCGCCACCGTTTACGCCGAAAAGGGACCGGGCGGCGCGGCGGGCTGCAGCTACGACTACATGGAAGACACCGAGATCTACCCGGACTCGCGCAAGATCGGCTTCATCGGGCGCGCGACCTTCCAGCTGGACCCGGCCAACCAGCTGTTCGCGGAACTGGTGCAGACCGAGGCGAAGACGACCTACGTGCTGTCGCCGAATCCGGTCCGCATCCGCAACCTGCCGGTCGGCATCCTGCCGGCCGCCTACCGCAATGCCCTGAGCGCCCCGGGCCTGCCCGCGACCTTCAGCGGCATCCGCTACCGGATGAGCGAAGCGGGCAACCGCAGCAACGAGGTGACCAGCACCGGCCAGCGGCTGGTGCTGGGCGCCAGCGGCACCCTGGCCGGCTGGGACTACGACCTCGCCGTGTCGCGCGCCGAGAACCGCGCCGACGACAAGTACGTGGATGGCTATGTGCTGTACGACCAGTTCGAGGCCGGCGTACGCAACGGCACCATCAACCCGTTCGCGCCCTCGTCCCAGGCCGGCCTGGACCTCGTCAAGAGCCTGCGCATCAGCGACGAGGCGCGCAAGGCCAAGGGCGTGTCCACCTCGATCGACGGCAAGATGTCGCGTTCCCTGATGACGCTGGCCGGCGGCGACCTGGCGCTGGCGGTCGGCGGCGAACTGCGCCACGAGCGCCAGCAATTCAATCCCTCGGCCCTGCTGCGCTCGAACAACATCGCCGGTGACCGCGACAGCACCTTGGACCCGGGCCAGCTGGCCGACGTGGAAACGCTGGACGACAAGCGCAAGGTGGCGTCCGTGTTCACCGAAGTGGTCGCGCCGATCACGAAGGAACTGGAGATGCAGTTCGCGCTGCGCTACGACCACTACAGCGAAGTGGGCAACACCACCAATCCGAAGATCGGCGTGCGCTGGCAGCCGGCCAGGTCGCTGCTGCTGCGCGGCTCGGCCGGCACCGGCTTTCGCGCCCCTTCGCTGTCCGACCTGAAGCGCCCGACCATCTTCGGCACCGCGGCCGGTTTCCTGACCGACCCGCAGTGCGTGCGCCAGGAAGGCAGCATCGACACCTGCACCGACCAGTGGAACGTCGAGCGCCGCTCGAATCCTGATTTGAAACCGGAGAAATCGCGCCAGTTCACGCTCGGTGCCGTGGTCGAGCTGGACAAGCGCACCAATGTCTCGATCGACTACTGGAACATCGAGAAACGCGACGTCATCAGCACGCTGGGCGAACAGGTCATCGTCGAGAATCCCGACGCCTACAACGGCAAGTACATCCAGCGCGACGAGGATGGCTTCATCTCCAACATCCTCCTGATGAAGGAAAACCAGGGCCGCCTGAAGACCTCCGGCATCGACCTGGTCGCTGACTGGCACAGCGAGCGTGGAAGCTGGGGACGCCTGGGCGTCAGCCTGTCCGGCACCTACATCATGCGCTACGACCGCCAGTTCGGCCCGCAGGAGCCCTACCGCAGCAACCTGGGCGTGTTCCTGAACGACCAGGTGATCCAGCGCTGGCGCCACCGCATCAGCCTGGACTGGGATTCGGGGCCGTACAGCCTGAGCCTGGCGAACCAGTACTCGTCCGGCTACACGGACCAGAACACGACCTACGACCCGTACACCGACCAGCTGCTCGCGCCGAACCACGTGAAAGCATATTCGCTGTGGGACCTGACCGGCAGCTGGGCGATCGGCAAGCGGCTCAAGCTGCGCGCGGGCGTGCTGAACCTGCTGAACACCGACCCGCCGTTCTCGAACCAGGCCTATTTCTTCCTGGCCGGCTACGACCCGAGCTACACGGATCCGCGCGGCCGCAGCGGCTTCGTGAGCGTGAACTATTCGTTCAAGTGACGGGCGGCCCATGTTGAAACGACTGTATTGCGTGCTGGCGCTGGCCTGCACGGTGGCGGGCGGCAGCGCTGCCGCTGCGGGCCCCGCAGCGTCACCGAAAGGCTCGCTGGTCATCATCGGCGGCGGCCTGCGTGCCGACAATGCCGCGGTCTGGCAGAAGGTCGTCGACCTGGCCGGCGGCAAGGGCGCGCGCATCGCGGTGCTGCCGACGGCGGCCGGCAACCCGGAGCGCGAAGGGGCGCTTACCGTGGCGAACCTGAACCGCTACGGCGCGCGGGCCTTCGTGGTGCCGGTCGCGCCGCGCCTGCCCGGCCGCGATGCGCGCCAGGCCGCGGACGATCCGGTCCTGGCGCGCGCGGTGCTTGGCGCCGGCGGCGTGTTCTTCACCGGCGGCGACCAGGGCCGCATCACGGCTGTGCTGCGCCACGCGGACGGCAGCAACACGGCCGTGCTGGACGCGCTGTGGGCGCTGTACCGGCGCGGCGGCGTGATCGCCGGCACCAGCGCCGGCGCCGCCATCATGAGCGCCACCATGTTCTACGACCCGCCTCTGGAAGTGCTGCCGGTGCTGAAGAACGGCGTGGTGGACGGCAAGGACATCGCGCCCGGGCTGGGTTTCATCGGCGCCGACGTCTTCGTCGACCAGCACCTGCTGGTGCGCGGCCGCTTCGCCCGCATGCTGCCGGCGATGCTGGCCAAGCGCTACACGCTGGGCCTGGGCATCGACGAGAACACCGCCGCCGTGATCGGCCCCACGCGTGACGTGACCATGATCGGCTACCAGGGCGCCATCGTGCTCGAGCTGGGACAGGCGAGCACGGACAAGGCGCAGGCCGGCTTCAACCTGTCCAATGCGCGCATCAGTTATCTCGACAGCGGCGACCGCTTCAACCTGGCCACGCGCACCTTTTATCCGGGGCCGGGCAAGGAGCCGGTGCATGAAGAGGTGCCCGAGCACCGTCCGCCGATCTTCTACACGGACATTTTGGGGAATACCTCGGTGGTCAACCTGCTGGAAAAGCTGGTCGACAGCGACCAGCAGCGCGCCGGGGGGGTGGCGTTCGAGGGGCCGGGCAGCGCGATGGCGGAACGCGGGTTCGAGTTCACGTTTACGCGGATGCCGGACAGCGGGGAGTTTGCGACGAACCGGGAAGATGCGTTTTCGATCTACCGGATCAGGATGGATGTGCGGCCGGTGCGGGTGCGCCAGCCGTTTTATGAGTAGTAGGGTGGACGGCTGTGCCGTCCACGCGGTGATCGAAGCAGGCTCCGATGGCGTGCACGGTATCGGAGCCGATAACAATCACCGCGTGGACAGCGAAGCTGTCCACCCTACGTACCTCAAGCCTTCAACAGAGGCTTGAGGTACTTGCCCGTCACGCTGGCCGGATTCTCCGCCACATCTTCCGGCGTACCGTGCGCCACGATCGTGCCGCCGCCGGCGCCGCCTTCCGGCCCCAGGTCGACGATCCAGTCCGCGGTCTTGATCACGTCCAGGTTGTGCTCGATGATGACGAGCGTGTTGCCCTGGTCGCGCAGACGGTGGATCACCTTCAGCAGCAAATCGATGTCGGCGAAGTGCAGGCCGGTGGTCGGTTCGTCCAGGATGTACAGCGTGCGGCCGGTGTCGCGCTTGGACAGTTCCAGCGACAATTTGACGCGCTGCGCCTCGCCACCTGACAGCGTGGTCGCGCTCTGGCCCAGCTTGATGTAGCCCAGGCCCACGTCCAGCAGCGTGTGGAGTTTGCGCGCGATGACCGGCACCGCCTTGAAGAACTCGTGCGCATCCTCGACCGTCATGTCCAGCACTTCGGTGATGTTCTTGCCCTTGTACTGGACTTCGAGCGTCTCGCGGTTGTAGCGCTTGCCGTGGCAGACGTCGCAAGGCACGTACACGTCCGGCAGGAAGTGCATCTCGACCTTGATCACGCCGTCGCCCTGGCAGGCTTCGCAGCGGCCGCCCTTGACGTTGAACGAGAAGCGGCCGGCGCTATAGCCGCGTTCCTTCGCGGTCGGCACCGTCGCGAACAGGTCGCGGATCGGGGTGAACACGCCGGTGTAGGTCGCCGGGTTCGAACGCGGGGTGCGGCCGATCGGCGCCTGGTCGACCGAGATCACCTTGTCGAAGTGTTCCAGGCCGTGGATCGCGTCGTGCGGCGCCGGCTCGGTCTGCGAACCGTACAGGTGGCGCGACAGGGCCGGGTACAGCGTGTCGTTCACCAGCGTCGATTTACCCGACCCCGAGACGCCGGTCACGCAGGTCAGCAAGCCGACCGGCAGCTCCAGCGACACGTTCTTGAGGTTGTTGCCGGTCGCGCCGGTGATCACCAGCTGGCGCTCCGGATCGGACTCGGTGCGCTTTTTCGGCACGTGGATCTTCTTCTTGCCGGACAGGTAAGCCGCGGTCAGCGACGCCTTGCTCTTCATGATGTCCTTGAGCGAACCCTCGGCGATCACGGCGCCGCCGTGCACGCCCGCGCCCGGACCCATGTCGACGATGTAGTCGGCGGTACGGATCGCATCCTCGTCGTGCTCGACCACCAGCACGGAGTTGCCGATGTCGCGCAGGTGTTTCAGGGTGGCGATCAGGCGGTCGTTGTCGCGCTGGTGCAGGCCGATCGACGGCTCGTCCAGCACGTACATCACGCCGGTCAGGCCGGAACCGATCTGTGAGGCCAGGCGGATACGCTGGGCTTCACCGCCCGACAGCGTGTCGGCGCTGCGGTCCAGCGACAGGTAGTCCAGGCCGACGTCGTTCAGGAATTTCAGGCGCGCGACGATTTCCTTGATCACACGCTCGGCAATATCTTTTTTAGAGCCGCTCAGCTGCAGCGAATCGAAGTACTTCAGGCAGTCGCGCAGCGGGGTTTTCGCCACCTCGTAGATCGCGCGCTGCTGCTCGCCGGCGCCGATCTTGACGTAGCGCGCTTCGGTGCGCAGGCGCGCGCCGTTGCAGGTCGGGCATTCCTTCTCGTTGATGAACTTGGCCAGCTCTTCCTTCACCGCCATCGAATCGGTTTCGCGGTAGCGGCGCTGCAGGTTGGTCACCACGCCTTCGAAAGTGTGCTCGCGGATCACGGTGCGGCCGCGCTCGTTCACGTAGGCGAAGGGTACCGAGGTTTTGCCGGAACCGAACAGCACCACGTCCTGGGCCGATTTCGGCAGCTGCTCGAACGGCTTGTCGAGGTCGAAGCCGTAGTGGCTGGCCAGGCTGGTCAGCATCTGGTAATAGAACTGGTTGCGGCGGTCCCAGCCCTTCACGGCGCCGGAGGCGAGCGACAGGTTCGGGAAGGCGACGATGCGCTTCGGATCGAAGAACTCGATGTGGCCCAGGCCATCGCATTCCTGGCAGGCGCCCATCGGGTTGTTGAACGAGAACAGGCGCGGCTCCAGCTCCTGCAGCGAATAGCCGCAGACGTTGCAGGCGAACTTGTTCGAGAAGATGTGTTCCTTCTCGGTATCCATTTCATACGCCACGGCGCGGCCGTCGGCGATGCGCAGCGCGGTCTCGAAACTTTCGGCCAGGCGCTGCTTGATCTCCGCGTTGACCTTCACGCGGTCGATCACGACGTCGATCGTGTGCTTTTCCGTCTTTTTCAGCTTGGGCAGGTCGTCGATCTCGTAGATCTTGGCGTTGCCGGTGCCGCTCTGGATGCGGAAGCGCACGAAGCCCTGGGCCTGCATGGCCTCGAACAGGTCGCCGTGCTCGCCCTTGCGGTTGGCCACGACCGGCGCCAGGATCATCAGCTTGGTCCCTTCCGGCATGGCCAGCACGGCGTCGACCATCTGCGACACGGTCTGCGCCGCCAGCGGCTCGTGCGAGTGGTCCGGGCAATAGGGCGTGCCGACGCGCGCGTACAGCAGGCGCAGGTAGTCGTGGATTTCGGTGACGGTGCCGACGGTCGAACGCGGATTGTGCGAAGTCGCCTTCTGCTCGATCGAGATGGCGGGGGACAGGCCCTCGATCATGTCGACGTCCGGCTTTTCCATCAGCTGCAGGAACTGGCGCGCGTAGGCCGACAGCGATTCGACGTAGCGGCGCTGGCCCTCGGCATACAGGGTGTCGAAGGCGAGCGAGGATTTACCGGAACCCGACAGGCCGGTGATCACGATCAGCTTGTTGCGCGGCAGGTCGAGGTTGATGTTCTTGAGATTGTGCGTGCGGGCGCCGCGGATACGGATTTCTTCCATTAATGTTTGAAGTCTTTCGAATGGTTGCGGGGCCGGCGCACGAATGCCGAGTGAGCGGGCCGGACGAAGAGAACTCGCTAGTGTACCTGTTTTTATTTACAGTGGTTGGGCACCGTTACAGAAACCGTTGTCGCGTTATCTGTATGAAATGTCGACTTGTAAAGGTCTACCCTACCACGGGAACTGGCGTGTTCCGTATGTGGTCCGGGTACGGGGCAATTCAATGGCAGACTCACCAGAAACGCCAAATTTTTTCGCCTTACGCCAAATTTATGCGGCAAATGTTGATGTCGATCTCTTCCATTTCGGGCACTTCGGCCCCATCTCCGCTGTCTGAGCGGATGTCGGGAACCCGGGCGTCCGCCAGCCTGCAACATGCCAAAAAATCTTGCCTCCTAGGGCAGTCAACGAGGCATAATGTCGGACGCAACATCTTAAATTCCCTGGCGCTTAGTCTTCGCGCAGAGTCAGGGCCACACCAATGAAGGAGTAACACCATGGCATCAGTCAACAAGGTCATCATCGTCGGCAACCTCGGCCGCGATCCGGAAATCCGCTACATGCCGAGCGGCGACGCCATCGCCAACATCGCCGTTGCGACCTCGTACAAGTCGAAGGACCGCAACAGCGGCGAACAGAAGGAACTGACCGAGTGGCACCGTATTTCGTTCTTCGGCCGCCTGGCCGAGATCGTCGGCCAATACCTGAAAAAGGGCTCGTCGGTCTACGTCGAAGGCCGCCTGCAGACCCGCAAGTACACGGACAAGGACGGCATCGAGCGCTACGCCACCGACATCATCGCTGAAAACATGCAGATGCTGGGCGGCCGCCAGGGCATGGGCGGCGGCGACAGCTACGGTGGCGACGACAGCTACGGCGGTGGTGGTGGCGGCTACGACGCCCCGCCGAGCCGTCCGGCCCCGCAGCGCCAGGCCCCGCCGGCACCGGCAGCCCGTCCGCAGCCGAAACCGGCGCCGAACTTCTCGGATATGGATGACGACATCCCGTTCTGAGTCGCGCCAAGGGTGCTGATTCAATAAAAATCCCCGCAGCTGTCCAGGCTGCGGGGATTTTTCATTCACAGGCGCCTACATGTCCACCACCATCTCGAACCCGCCATACATCATGCGCTTGCCATCGAAGGGCATATTCTCCTGCTTCATGAACTCGGCCATGCGCGGATCCTTCATTACCTTGGCGTTGACCTCGTCGCGCCTGGCCCGCGATGCGTAGACGATCCACGAAAATACCACCACTTCGCCTTCCTCCAGCATCACGCTCTGCGGAAACGAGGTCAGCTTGCCGGGCTTGACGTCATCGCCGACGCATTCGCGGAATTCCAGCGCGCCGAGCTCGCGCCAGATCCTGCCTGCCTTGCTGGACATGTCCTTGTAGGCATCGAGCTTTGCCTTCTGGACCGGAATCACGAAACCATCGACGTAGGCCATGATCGTTCTCCTGTGGATTGTGTGCTCATAGACCTCATCGGCAGCGAAAGATTCCGCTGTCTGTACACGAATCCCGGCTGGTGGAAATCCGGCCCGGTGCGCATGACGCACCGAGGCGAAGCGGCCACAACGGCATGGCAAGACTGGCACCGCCAGGCTCATCCGTGTAATATCCCGACTTTGGGTGCGCCCATTCCCGCCCGGGAATGGCGTTAAACGGGAAACCGGTGACCCCGCATGCAGATGCGGCCATTCCGGTGCAGCCCCCGCTGCTGTAAGCCTGACGACTCCGGCAACATGCCACTGCGATGCGATCGCGGGAAGGCCCGGAGGAGGATGAAGGCGAGCCAGAATACCGGCCCGAGTGTCAGCACCATTCCCCGGGGTGACGGGAAGCCGCTGTCGACTGGCTTTCCGCATCCTGCATCCAGCGCCCAGCCCCCGTCGACCGTCTTTTCTACCCCGCCTGGTGTCCTTTTCGACCATTCGACGGGAGGTTTCGAATGCACATCATGGAAGGTTTCCTGCCCCCGGCGCACGCGCTCGGCTGGGCCGCCGTCTCCGTACCTGTCCTGGCCTGGGGCCTGCATGCGATGGGGCGCAGCTTGCGCGCGCATCCCGAGCGGCGCATGCTGCTGGGCGTGGCCGCCGCCTTTGCCTTCCTGCTGTCGGCGCTGAAGCTGCCGTCGGTGACCGGAAGCTGTTCGCATCCGACCGGCGTCGGGCTCGGCGCATTGCTGTTCGGGCCCGCGGCGATGGTGCCGGTGGGCTTCGTCGTGCTGCTGTTCCAGGCGCTGCTGCTGGCCCATGGCGGCCTCACCACGCTGGGCGCCAACGTGTTCTCGATGGCGATCGTCGGTCCCTTCGTCTCCTACGGCGTATTCCGCGGCGCCGCGGCGCTCGGCTTGTCGCGTTCCGTGGCCGTGTTCCTGGCCGCCTGCCTGGGCGACCTGGCAACCTATGTCACCACCTCGGCGCAGCTGGCCTGGGCGTTCCCGGATGCGGTCGGCGGCTTCCAGGCTTCCTTCGTGAAGTTCGCGGGCATCTTCGCGCTGACCCAGGTGCCGATCGCGATCAGCGAAGGCTTGCTCACCGTGCTGGTCGTGAACGCGATGGCGCGCTTCAACGCGCAGGAACTGCGTTCGCTGCCGGTGATGGCGATCGGCGCAAGGAAAGCCGCATGAAGCCGCGCACCTGGGCCATCCTGGCGGCGGTGGTGCTCTTGACCGTGCTGCCGCTGTGGTTCGCCGCCGCACCGCCCGCAACGCCGGGGGCCGAGGCGCCGGCCATGTTCGGCGGTTCCGACGACCGCGCGCAGCAGGCGATCGGCAGCATCGCGCCGGCATATCGACCCTGGTTCGAGCCGGTGTTCCAGCCGGCCAGCGGCGAGATCGCCTCGCTGCTGTTCGCGCTGCAGGCGGCCGTGGGCGCCGGCGTGATCGGTTTCTGGCTCGGCCTGTCGGTGGCGCGCGAACGCGCGCGCCGCGCCGATGGCGCAGCCGCACAGGACACCCGTGCGGATTGATACGGCTGCCTATGCCTGCCGCTGGCGCGGCGTGGCGCCGTCCGCCAAGGCGCTGTTCGCGCTGGCGGGCATCGTCGCGGCCTGGGTTGCGGTCAGCCCCGGTGCGCTCGCCTTATTGGCGCTGCTGTCGATGCTGGTGACGCTGCTGGGCGCGCGCGTGGCCTGGCGTACTTATATCGGTGTGCTGCTCGCGCCGCTCGGCTTCCTGCTGCTGTCCTGCCTGACGATGCTGGTCTCGTCCGGCGCGGATGGCGGCTGGCACCCGGTGCCGGCGCTGCTGCCGAGGGTCGCGGTGACCGCCTTGCGCTCGCTGGCGGTGCTGGCGGCGCTGCTCGGCCTCGTGCTCACCACGCCGCTGCCCGACCTGCTGGCGCTGCTGCGCCGGCTGCGCGTGCCCGAATTGCTGCTGGACCTGATGGCACTGAGCTACCGCATGCTGTTCGTGCTGCGCCAGGCCTGGGATGAAGGCGTGACCGCGCAAAGCGCGCGCCTGGGCTACCGCGGCTGGCGCCATGCCTGGCGTTCGACCGGGCTGCTGGCCGGCCAGATGGCAGTGCAGGTGTGGCAGCGCGCCGCGGCGCTGCAGATGGCGGCCGACGCGCGCGGCTACCAGGGCAGCCTGCGCTTCTTGCCCGCCGACTATCCGCGGGCGCGGCGCCAGAATGCCTGTGCCTTGCTGGCCGGCGCGGTGCTGCTGGCCATCGCCGTGGGGGACCGGCTGTGACCCCATTGCTCGAATTGCAGGCGATCGACCACGTGTTCGCCGACGGCAGCACCGGGCTGCGCAGCTGCAGCCTGGCCCTGGCGCGCGGCCGCCGCCATGCGCTGCTGGGCGCGAACGGCGCCGGCAAGACGACCCTGCTGCAGCACCTGAACGGCTTGCTGCGCCCGAGCGCGGGCCGTTTGCTGCTCGACGGCCGGCCCGTCGACTACCGGCGCGCCGGCCTGGCGGACCTGCGGCGCCGCGTCGGCCTGGTGTTCCAGAACCCGGACCGGCAACTGTTCTCGGCCCAGGTCGAGGAAGACGTCTCCTTCGGTCCGCTGAACCTGGGGCTGGATGCCGCCACCGTGCGCGCGCGCGTGGCCGCCGCGCTGGATGCGGTCGGCATGCGCGAGTACGCGCAGCGCCCCGTGCACCACCTGAGCTTCGGCCAGAAGAAGCGCGTCTGCATCGCCGGCGTGCTGGCGATGGAGCCCGAGGTGCTGCTGCTGGACGAGCCGATGGCCGGGCTGGACGCGCCGATGCAAGCCGAACTGGCACAGCTGCTCGACAGCCTGGCCGCCCGCGGCGTGACCGTCCTGCTGTCCACCCACGACATCGATTTCGCCTACGGCTGGGCCGACGACCTGCACCTGATGGTGGCCGGGCGCTGCATCGCCTCCGGCCCGGCGCCCGCCGTGGTCGCCCAGGCCGGGCTGCTGCACGCCAGCGGCCAGCGCCTGCCGCTGGCGCTCGCGCTGCATGCGCACCTGGTGGCGCGCGGCGTGCTGCCGTGCGGTGCGGCACCGCGCACCGTGGAAGCCGTGCTGGACGCGCTGCCGGTCGTGCCCATCCATTCTCAACAAGGGAACCCAATATGACATCCGCCACCCGCGCCGACACCCTCGGCAAGGTCTGGTTCGTGGGCGCCGGCCCCGGCGACCCGGAACTCCTCACCGTCAAGGGCCGCAGGCTGCTGGAGCAGGCCGGCGCGATCCTGTTCGCCGGCTCGCTGGTCGACCAGGCCGCCACCCTGTACGCGCCGCCCGGCTGCGTGATCCGCGATTCCAAGGACATGACGCTCGAAGAGATGACGGCCTGGCTGGCCGAGCAGGCGCGCGCGCACGCGACTGTGGTGCGCCTGCAGACCGGCGACCCCGGCCTGTACGGCGCGCTGATCGAGATGGCGCGCCCGCTCACGGCGGCCGGCATCGAGTGGGCGGTGGTGCCGGGCGTGTCGTCGGCGATGGCGTCGATGGCGGCGGCGGGCGAGTCGATGACGCTGCCCGAGGTCACCCAGACCGTCATCCTCACGCGCGTCGAAGGCCGCACGCCGATGCCGGACGGCGAAGACCTGGCCAGCCTGGCCGCGCACCGCAGTACGCTGTGCATCTTCCTGTCGATCACGCTGATGTACAAGATCGAAGCCGCGCTGCGCGCCGCCGGCTGGCCCGAGGATTCCCCGATGCTGGTGGTGCACAAGGCCAGCTGGCCGGGCGAGGAAAAGATCATCCGCGGCACGCTGGCCGACATCAAGGCGCGCTGCCGCGAGGCCGGCGTGGCCAGCCAGGCGATGATCGTCGCCAGCCCGACCCTGGGCGCGCTGCACTGGGACACCCTGGTGCGCTCCAAGCTCTACGACCCCACTTTCACCCATCGCTTCAGGAAGGCCAGCGCATGAACCAAGTCATCTTTACTCCCTCCGTCACGCTGAACCCGGAAGACACCGTCCTGATCGTCGGCCACGGCTCGCGCGAGGATTCCGGCAATCAGGAAATCCGCGAGTTCACGGCCCAGTGGCGCGCGCGCCGGCCGGACCTGCGCATCGAACTGTGCTTCATCGAGTTCGCGCCGCCCGAGCTGAACGCCGCCCTGCTGGATGCCGCGCGCACCTCGCGCCGTGTGCTGGTGGTGCCGCTGATCCTGAATGCGGCCGGCCACGTCAAGATGGAGATCCCGGAAGCGGTCGAGCAGGCGCGCATCGCCTGCCCGCAGGCCGAGATCCTGCTGGCGCCGCACCTGACCGCCTGCGATCCGATCCTGGCCATCCTCAAGCGCCGCCTGCGCAAGGCCATGAACGCGCTGGACATGCCGGATCCCACCACCACCGGTGTCGTGCTGCTGGGGCGCGGCTCGTCCGACCGCGGCGCCAACGGCGAGATGGCAAAGATGGCGCGCTGGCTGCTGGAAGAGGGCGACCATGAACTGGTCGATCTGGCCTTTACCGGCATCACCTGGCCGCGCCTGGAAAAAGTGGTGCAGCGCCAGGTCCTGCTCGGGATGCGCCAGGTCGTGGTGCTGCCCTACTACCTGTACACCGGCACGCTGATGCAGCGCATCCACCGCCAGGTCGAACACCTGCGCGGCCAGTACCCGCAGGTGCGCTTCACCTGCAGCGAGCACTTCGGCTTCGAGAAGGAGATCTTCGAGCTGATGGACCAGCGCGTGAACGATCTGCGTGCAGGCGTCGCGGACAGCCGCCTGCCCTGCGACGGCTGCAGCTACCGCGAGCTCGCGCACGACCTGGGACACGGTCACTCGCACGCGCATACCCACGACCATGCGCATGCGAACGGCCACGAGCACCATGAGCACGGCCACGCACATGGCCACGAGCACGGTCACGATCATGCTCACTCACATGAGCACGTGAAGGAAACCCTATGAGCACCGTGAACACCGTCACCGAGCAGCTGACCCGCGCCGGCCAGGTCATCGAGCACGACAGCTTCGCGATCATCGACGCCGAAGTGGGCGAACATGCCTACACCGAGGCCCAGTGGCCGATCGTGCGCCGCATGATCCATGCGAACGCCGACTTCGACTTCAACGGCCTCACCGCCTTCCACCCGGACGCGGTGGAGGCCGGCGTCAAAGCAATGCTGGCCAGCGCCGCGCCGGTCGTGGCCGACGTCGAGATGATCTGTTCCGGCCTGTCGCAGCCGCGCCTGGGCCACTTCGGCATGAAGACGCACCAGTTCATCAGCGACGACGACGTGATCGAGCTTGCGAAGCGCGAAGACACCACGCGCGCCGTGCAGGCGATGCGCAAGGCCCATCGCCTGGGCCTGTTCGACGGCGCCATCGTCGGCATCGGCAACGCGCCCACCGCGCTGATCGAACTGGTGCGCCTGATCCGCGAAGAGGGCGTGCGCCCGGCGCTGGTGGTCGGCATGCCGGTCGGCTTCGTGTCGGCGGCCGAATCCAAGGAGCTGATGGCCGAGGTGAACGAGGTGCCGTGGATCGTGATCCGCGGCCGCAAGGGCGGTTCGACGCTGGTGGTGGCGGCCTTGCACGCGCTGCTGGCGCTGGCCGAGGCGCGCCAGAAAGCCGGGCAAGCATGAAGGACAAGGCCGCGGCCGAACGCGGCACCCGTACCGGCTTCACCACCGGCGCCTGCGCCGCCGCGGCCGCGCGCGCGGCGGTGCTGGGGCTGGCGGGCGGCAGCGTGCCCGGCGAGATCGAAAGCCTGCTGCCGAACGGCACCCGGGTGCGCTTTACCGTGAACGACGGCCGCAGCGATGGCGCGAGCGCGCACGCGATGGTCGTGAAATTCGCCGGCGACGATCCGGACTGCACCGACGGCGCCCACCTGACGGTCGACCTGCGCCTGCTGCCCGGCCAGGCCGGCGTCGTCACCTGGATCGCCGGCGATGGCGTCGGCACGGTGACGATGCCGGGTCTCGGCCTGGAGGTCGGCGGCCCCGCCATCAACCCGGTGCCGCGCCGGAACATCGCCGACAACCTGCGCGAAGCGGCGCCGCAGCTGCTGCTCGAGCATGGCATCGAGGTCACGATCAGCGTACCGGACGGCCAGGTCATGGCCAAGAAGACCACCAATGCGCGCCTGGGCATCCTGGGCGGGATCAGCATCCTCGGTACTACCGGCATCGTCAAGCCCTACTCGACCGCCGCCTGGCGCGCCAGCGTGGTGCAGGGCGTGCAGGTGGCGGCGACCACAGGCCACGACCTGGTGGCGCTGACCACCGGCGGGCGCACCGAGACCTTCGCGATGGCGACGCTGCGCGCGGAACGGCCCGAACTGCCGTCGGCCTGCTTCGTGCAGATGGGCGACTTCCTGCGCTATGCGCTGGACGAAGCCGCGGCGCAGGGCATCGGGCTGGTGGTGCTGGCGGTCATGGTCGGCAAGCTGACCAAGATCGCGCAGGGCGAGACCATCACCCACGCCAACCGCAGCGAGGTCGACACCGACCTGGTGGCCGAGATCGCGCGCCGCATCGGCGCGGCCCCGGAAGATTGCGCGGCGATCGCCGCCGCCGAGACCGCGCGCTTCGGCGCCGAGCTGATGGTCGAGCGCGGCCTGGGCGACGCCTTCCACCGCGAACTGGCGCAGGCCGCGATCGACACCTTGACCGCGCCCGACCGCTATGGCCGCGCCTTCCAGCTGCGCGTGATCGTCACCGATTTCAACAACCAGCAAGTGGCCGACGTGTGGTCGCTTCCCGCCGAGAAGGCGCCGCGGGCCGGCGCGCGCATCGGCATCGACCACATCCTCGATAAGGACTGAATCCATGGACACCACCATCAAGGATCCCAACCCCTGCCGCGTGATCGGCATCCTCGACGACGGCGTCGCCAGCCTGGGCGCCACGGCGCGCGCCTGGCTGAGCAATGCCGACGTGGTGATCGGCGCGACGCGCACGCTGGCGCTGCTGCAGGACGAATTCAAGCCGGGCGCCATCCGGCACGACCTGACCGGCCGCATGAAGGAGGTGCCCGGGTGGGTGCGCGCGGCGCGCAGCGACCATCTTGCCTGCGTGGTGCTGGCGACCGGCGACCCGCTGTGCCACGGCATCGCGCCCTACCTGGCCCAGCACCTGTGCGTGCAGGCGCTCGACATCCTGCCCAACCTGTCGACGCTGCAGCTGGCCTGCGCGCGCATCGGACTGGCCTGGCAGGAAGCGCGCATCGTATCCGTGCATGCGCGCGACGCCGGCGAATGGTCGCGCGGCAGCCCGCCCACGCACGGCCTGTACGCGCTGGCCCAGGCCGCGCGTGCCCATGCCCGCCTGCTGGTGCTGACCAGTCCGGACAACAGCCCGGACCGCATCGCGCGCATGCTGGTGGCCGAAGGCCTGGCCGACGATTTCCAGATGGCGGTGGCGGAAAACCTGCTGCAGCCGGAAGAACGCGTGCTGGCCGAACTGAACCCGGTTGACGCGGCGCAGATGCGCTTCGCGGCGCTGAACGTGGTGCTGCTGTGGCGCGTGACGCCGCTGCCGCAACCGGTGCGGTTCGGCTTGGCCGACAACACGTTCGTGCAGCGCCAGCCCGAGAAGGGCTTGATCACCAAGCAGGAAGTGCGCGCGGTCAGCCTGGCGCGCCTGCAGCTGCGGTCGAACAGCGTGGTCTGGGACATCGGCGCCGGGTCCGGTTCCGTCGGCCTGGAAGCGGCGAGATTGTGCCCGCAGGGCCACGTGTACGCCATCGAAAAGAACGAGGCGGACTTTGCGATCGCGGGCCAGAACCACGCCGCCTTTGGCGTTTCCAACTACAGCCTGTTGCACGGCAAGGCGCCGGAAGGCCTGGACGCATGGCCCGATCCTGACGCCGTGTTCATCGGCGGCTCTGGCGGCGAACTGGCCACGCTGATCGACGGCATCCTGGGCCGCCTGCGCCCGGGGGGCAACCTGGTCATGAACTTCGTCACGCTGGAAAACCTGGCCACGGCCACCGCCGCGCTGCAGGCGATCGAAGGCGTGGCCTGGGACGTGCTGCAGCTGCAGGCCGCGCGCAGCAAGCCGATCTTGCACATGCACCGCATGGCGGCCGAGAACCCGGTGTGGATCGTGTGTGCGCGCCGCGAGGGAGAAGCGCCATGAGCGGCACTCTGTACGGGATCTCACTCGGCCCCGGCGACCCCGGCCTGATCACGCGCGCGGCCTGGGAGCAATTGCAGCGCCGCGACGCCGTCTGGGTCTACCCGGCACGCAGCGGCAAGACGCCGAGCTACGCCTTCGACATCGTGCAGCGCGCGGGCCTTGCGCCGCCCGAGGAGCACGCGCTGCTGCTGTTCCCGATGACGCACGACGGCGAAAAGCTGGCGCGCGCCTGGATGAAGGCGGCCGACACCGTGCTGCCCTGGCTGCGCGCGGGCCGCGACGTGCTGTTCCTGGTCGAAGGCGACGCCAGCACCTATGCCACCTTCGGCCACCTGGCGCGGACCGTGCGTGCGCTCGACGCCGGCGTGGGCGTGAAGATCATCGCCGGCGTCAACGCCTTTGCCGCCGCCTGCGCATCGGTCGACGTGCCCTTTGCCGAGCAGGACGACACCGTCGCCATCGTGCCCGCCGCCTATGGCGTGAGCGCGGTCGACCGCCTGCTGCCGGACTTCGACACGCTGGTGCTGATGAAAGTAAAACCGCTGCTGGATGAATTGATCGACTGGCTCGAGCGGCGCGATCTGCTTTCCGGCGCCCACTTCATCGAACGCGTGGGCGCGCCGGACGAACGGCGCTTCAGCGGCGGCGAGATCCTGGCGCTGCGCGGCACGAAGGTCAGCTACCTGTCGCTGCTGATCGTGAAACACCCGCACCGCATCCGCGGCGAACGCATCAAGGGCTGCCTCAAGAAGAGCGGCCCGCAACCTCTCGATATGGAGACTGCATGAGCAACCCGACACCGCGCCTCTGCCTGGTGGCCATCACCAAGCACGGCGCCGCCCAGGCCGCGCGCCTGGCCCTCGACCTGCCGGAAGCCGACATCTGCACCTCGGCCAAGTTCGCGGCCACCTTCGCGCAACTGCCGAACAGCGTGCGCGCCTATGACGGCGCCCTGCGCGACGAGATCGGCCCGCTGTTCGCCGGCTACGACCAGATCGTGTTCTTCGTGTCGCTGGGCGCCGTCGTGCGCCTGATCGCGCCGCACCTGCGCAGCAAGGATGAAGACCCGGGCGTGATCGTGGTCGACGACGCCGGCCAGTACGTCATCCCCGTGCTGTCCGGCCACGTCGGCGGCGCCAACGAGTGGAGCGAGCGCGTGGCCGACCTGCTGGGCGCGGCCCCGGTCCTGACCACGGCGTCCGACGTCGGCCGCACCATCCCGGTCGACATCCTGGGCCGCCACCTGGGCTGGCGCGTGGAGGCGCCGAAGATCAACATCACGCGCGTCTCGGCCCACGTGGTGAACGGCGAGCCGATCGCCTTCGTGCAGGAAGCCGGCAGTCCGGATTGGTGGACCCGCCCGACGCCGTTGCCCGACACGATCCACAAGTTCGCAAGCTTCGGCGACGTGCCGCTGGACCGTTACGCCGCCGTGCTGTGGGTGACGCACGCCGAGGTGCCGCCGGCGCAGTGGGAGGCGCTGCACGAGCGCCTGGTGGTCTACCGCCCGCCCGAGGAGGATGGACAGTGAGGGCCGGATGACGGCCTACACCATCGGCCTGGGCTGCGACCGCGGCGTGCTGCTCGCCACCGTGCGCGACGCCGTGCACCTGGCGCTGGCGCAGGCCGGCGCGCGGCCCGGGGAGGTGGTGGCCGCCGCCAGCATCACGCTCAAGCGCGACGAAGCGGCCCTGCTGGCGCTGGCGCAGGAGCAGGGCTGGCCGCTGCACTTCTATGAAGCGCAAGAGTTGGCAGCGGTGCCGGTGCCGAATCCTTCCGAGACCGTGCGCCGCTACACCGGCACGCCGTCGGTGAGCGAAGCGGCGGCGCTGCTGGCCGCCGGTCCCGCAAAGGGCCAGGCTGCGCCGGTGAGCGCGCTGGTCATCGAAAAATACAAACACCGGGGCACCGATGGCAAGAACGCCACCGTCTCCATCGCTAGGAAAACCATATGAACGATATGCTCGAACCGCTCGCGCAAACAAGCGCAGGCAAGATCATGCTGGTGGGGATCGGCCCCGGCAGCGTGGACCACATGACCCAGCGCGCCCGCGCCGCCATCGCCGAGGCCGACGTGGTGATCGGCTACGTCACCTACATCAAGCTGGTGGCCGATCTGATCGAAGGCAAGGAAATCATCCGCAAGTCGATGACGGAAGAGCTGGACCGCGCCGTCAGCGCGCTGGAAGCGGCGCGCGCCGGCAAGAAGGTGGCGTTGATCTCGTCAGGCGACGCCGGCGTCTACGGCATGGCCGGCCCGACCTACGAGGTGCTGTTCCAGGCCGGCTGGACACCCGACGACGAAGTGCAGGTCGAGATCGTTCCCGGCGCCTCGGCCCTGAACAGCTGCGCCGCGCTGGTCGGCGCGCCGCTGACCCACGATTTTTGCGCGATCTCGCTGTCCGACCTGCTCACGCCCTGGCCGACCATCGCGCGGCGCCTGGACGCGGTGGCCATGGCCGACTTCGTGGTCGCGCTGTACAACCCGAAGAGCGGGCGCCGCACGCGCCAGATCGTCGAGGCCCAGCGCCTGTTCCTGCGCCACCGCCGACCCGACACGCCGGTGGCGATCGTCAAGAGCGCCTACCGCCGCCGCGAGAACATCGTGTTCACCACGCTGGACCGGATGGCCGATGCCGACATCGGCATGCTCAGCACGGTCCTGATCGGCAACAGCAACACCTTCGTGCGCCACGGCCTGATGGTCACGCCGCGCGGTTACGCCAACAAGTACGACATGGAAGATGGGGGCAGCACGCGCGAGGGCGAAAAGGCGGGCCGCTCGCTGTCCACCGGCCTGCTCGGCTGGCTGGAAACGCTGCAGGCCGAACACGCGGCCGGCGACGACATCGAGACCCTGGCCGCGCGGCACCGCCTGCCGGCCGATTACATCCGCGCCACCCTGGCCGAACCCGTGGCGCCCGAAACCCCTGCAAGCGAGGAGACCGAAGCATGAGCGACGAGATCAAGAATGAGGTAATCAAACCGAAGATCGGCGACTACCGCCGCCACCTGCTGGTCTGCACCGGTCCGCGCTGCACGGCCGACGGCGCCTCGCAGGCGCTGTTCGACAGCCTGGGCGACAAGTTCAAGGCCGCCGGCCTGAACGCGGGCGATTTGCGCGTGAAGCGCAGCCGCGTCAGCTGCTTCGCCGCCTGCAAGGGCGGGCCGATCGTGGCCGTGCAGCCGGACGGCACCTGGTATTACAACGTCACGCCGGAGAACATGGACCGCATCATCGACCGCCACCTGTGCAAGGGCGAGCGCGTGGAGGACCTGGTGTTCCACCAGGCCGGCGTGGAGGAATAGCGTCAATACAACGTCCCGGCCCGGACAAAGGCGGGTTACGGTTAGATGACGTACTGTGATTAATTGGTGTTAGCGTAAAATAAAGTGCTACTCGCCATCGATTGCCTACCGGAACCCCCATCATCATGCCTGACGCCCACACCCAGCCACCCCAGGCAAACGATGACTTGAGCTGGCTGTCCGGCGGTGGCGAAATGGGGGCCTTGATCCGCTCCATGGATTGGTCGAAGACCCCGCTCGGGCCGCCGCAGACCTGGCCGCAGAGCCTGCGCACCTCGGTCAGCCTGTGCATGTCCTCGACCTTCCCGATCCTGATCGCCTGGGGCCCCGACGACATCCAGATCTACAACGACGCCTACCGCCCGATCTGCGGCGACCTGCATCCGCGCTCGATGGGCGGCGCCTTCAAGGAAGTCTGGGCCAGCGCGTTGCCGGTGGTGGGCGACGCCTTCGACCGCGCGCACAAGGGCGAAGGCACCTACATCCGCGACCAGCGTATGTTCCTCGACCGCTACGGCTACCTCGAGGAAGCCTTCATGACCTTCTCGTTCTCGCCGATCCGCGACGAGTCGGGCGAAGTCGGCGGCATCTTCCACCCGATCTCGGAAGCCACGGCCACGGTACTGAACGCGCGCCGCACCCAGGGCCTGCGCGACCTCAGCACCGCGATCGCCGACGCGCGCGTGGTCAGCCACATCGCGCACGACATCGAGGCCCATTACCAGAACCTGGCGCTCGACATCCCTTTCCTGCTGCTGTACCAGATCGATGCCGACAGCGGCAAGCTGCTGCTGCGCGGCGGCGCCGGGCTGGACGCGCACAGCGCACTGGCGCCGGTGGTGGCGGCGCTGGACGATACGGTGTGGCCGTTCGCGAGCGCGGAACAGGCGCGCACGGCGCAGCAGGTGCACGGCCTGGCGCCGCGCTTCGAGGGCAAGCCCTGCGGCCCGTACGATGCCGCGCCGGATTCGGCGCTGGTGCTGCCGATCGCCGTGCCGGGCCAGCAGGAGCTGTTCGGCTTCGTGGTGGCCGGCGTCAGCGCCGCGCGCGCGCTGGATGCCGATTACCTGAACTTCTACCAGTTGCTGGGCGCTGCCTTCAATACCGCGGCCGGCAACGTGGTCGCCTACGAAAAGGAACAGCGCCGCGCCGAGGAACTGGCCCAGATCGACCGCGCCAAGACCGCCTTCTTCTCCAACGTCTCGCACGAGTTCCGCACGCCGTTGACGCTGATCCTGGGCCCGCTCGACGATGCGCTGGCGGACCGGGGCGACCCGCTCGGCCCCACACAGCGGCGCCGCATCGACGTCACCCACCGCAACGCGCTGCGCCTGCTCAAGCTGGTCAATTCGCTGCTCGACTTCTCGCGCATCGAAGCGGGCCGGGTCCAGGCCACCTACGAGCCGCTCGATTTGTCTCGCCTGACCGGCGACCTGGCCAGCGTGTTCGAATCGGCGATGGCCAAGGGCGGGCTGGACTACCGGGTCGAGCTGGAAGACCTTGGGCAGCCGGTCTACGTCGACCGCGACATGTGGGAAAAGATCGTCTTCAACCTGCTGTCGAACGCCTTCAAGTTCACGCTCGACGGCGGGGTGACGGTCCGGCTGGGTCACCACGACGGCATGGCGCGGCTGTCCGTGATCGATACCGGCAGCGGCATCCCGGAAGCCGAACTGCCGCGCGTGTTCGAACGCTTCCACCGCATCGAGGGCACGCCCGGCCGCACCTACGAGGGCACCGGCATCGGCCTGGCGCTGATCCAGGAACTGGTGCGCCTGCATGGCGGCAGCATCGCGGTACAGAGCGTACAGGGCCGGGGCACCCGCTTCGACGTCGACCTCCCGTTCGGCCATGCCCACCTGCCGGCGGAACGTATCGTGCAGGCCGAGGCTGGTGCCAAGGAAGACGCCGGCCGCATGGGCGCCGCCTTCGTCGAGGAAGCGCTGCGCTGGCTGCCGGACGAGATGGCGCCGGCAGCGGGCGGGCCGACGCGCCCGCTGGCGCTCGATGGGCTGCTGCAGCCGGCCGAGGCGCCGCCGCGCATCCTGATTGCGGACGACAACAACGACATGCGCGCCTACCTGAAGTCGCTGCTCGACCCGTACGCCGTGGTCAGCGCCTGCAGCGACGGCGAAGCCGCCTTTGCCCACCTGTCGAACGATCCGCCCGACCTGCTGCTGAGCGACGTGATGATGCCCAAGCTGGACGGCTTCGGCCTGATCGCGCGCATCCGCGCCAGCGCGGCGCTGCGCCATTTGCCGGTGATCCTGCTGTCGGCGCGCGCCGGCGAAGAAGCCAAGGTCGAGGGCTTGCAGGCGGGCGCCGACGATTACCTGGTCAAGCCCTTCGCCGCCAACGAACTGCTGGCGCGGGTACGGCGCCAGATCGCGCTGGCGCGCGAACGGCGCCGCCAGCGGGACGAGCTGGCGTTGCGCGAAGCCTACTTCCGCACGTTGATCGATGCCGCACCGGTCATGCTGTGGACTACCGACCCCACCGGCTACTGCACCTACCTGAGCCAGCGCTGGTCCAACTTCACCGGCCGTCCGGTCGAGCAGGACCAGGGGCTGGGCTGGACCGAGAACATCCATCCGGACGAGCACGAGAACGCCAAGGCCGCCTTCCTGGCCGCCAACGCGGCGCGCACCGTGTTCGAGATCGATTACCGCCTGCGCCGCCATGACGGCAGCTACCGCTGGGTTGTCGACACCGGCCTGCCGCGCTTCGACGAGAACGGCGAGTTCGCCGGCTTCGTCGGCACCGTGATCGACGTGCACGACCGCGCCCTGCTGCAGCAGGAGCAGCAGCGCCTGGCCGCCGAGCTGACCGAGAAGAACCGCATGCAGAGCGAGTTCCTGTTCACGCTGGCCCACGAGCTGCGCAACCCGCTGGCGCCGATCCGCACCGGCCTGGAGCTGATGCGGGTGCGTCCGACCGCCGACAACGCCGGCAAGGTGCAGGCGATGATGCAGCGCCAGGTCGACCACATGGTGCGCCTGGTCGACGACCTGCTCGACATGGCGCGCCTGTCCGAGGGCAAGCTCGAACTGCGGCGTACGCCGGTGACGCTGCAGGAAGTCGTGCGCGACGCGATCGAGATGAGCATGCCGCTGGTGACCGCGGGCGAGCACCGCCTGGCCCAGCGCCTGCCCGAGGCGCCGCTGGCGCTGCACGTCGACCGCCACCGCATCGCCCAGGTGGTGAGCAACCTGGTCAACAACGCGGCCAAGTACACGCCCAAGGGTGGCCGTATCGAGGTCGAGGCCAGCGTGCGCGATGGCGGGGTGGCCGTGACGGTGATCGACAACGGCATCGGCATCGGTGCCGACATGCTGCCCTATGTGTTCGACATGTACGTGCAGGCCCACAACAGCCACGCGATGGCGCAGGGCGGGCTGGGCGTGGGCCTGAACCTGGTGCGGCGCCTGGTCGAGCTGCATGGCGGCCGGGTCGGCGCGGAAAGCGGCGGCGCGGGGCAGGGCAGCCGCTTCACCGTATGGCTGCCGCTGGCGGAGCAGGATCCCGCGGCGGCCCCGGTGCCGGCGGACGGAAAGCATCTGCAGGCCCAGCCGTCCGGCGCCGACGCCTTGCGCGTGCTGGTGGTCGACGACAACCTCGATGCCGCGCAGACGCTGGGCGCGCTGCTCGAGATGAGCGGCTATGCGGTGTCGCTCGCGCACGACGGCGCCTCGGCCCTGCGCGTGGCGGCGCAAGACCGGCCGGACGTCGTCTTCCTCGACATCGGCCTGCCCGACCAGAGCGGCTTCGACGTCGCGCGCGGGCTGCGCGCGGTCGAGGGCATGGCGGGCGCCACCCTGGTCGCCCTGACCGGCTGGGGCGCGCAGCAGGACCGCCAGCGCTCCAGCGACGCCGGTTTCGACGCGCACCTGACCAAGCCGGCCGATTTCGCCTCCGTCGAAAAGCTGCTGCACGAGGTGGATATCCGGCGCGGGTAGGGCGCGCGCGGCGGCTCAACCGTGCGAAGCGCCGGGCGCCGAGCGCTTACACTCTCATTTCCCTCGAACCCGCCATGAAAGGAGTGCCATGCCTCGCATCCATACGTCCGGTCCGAATCCCACCGAACTCTATTATTACGAGCAGGGACACGGCCAGCCCGTCGTCCTGATCCACGGCTGGCCGCTCAGCCATCGCATGTGGGAATCGCAGATCACCGCCCTGTCCGAGGCCGGCTACCGCGTCATCGCCTACGACCGACGCGGCTTCGGCCAGTCGGGCCACCCGGCCACGGGCTACGACTACGACACCTTCGCGTCCGACCTGAACGACGTGATGACCCGGCTCGACCTGCGTAATGCCGTGATCGCCGGCTTTTCGATGGGCGGCGGCGAGGTGGCCCGCTACATCGGCCGCTACGGCACCGGACGCGTCGCGAAAGCCATGCTGCTGGGCGCCGTGCCGCCCTTCCTGCTGAAGACCGGCGACAACCCGGAAGGCGTCGACGAATCCGTGTTCGCCCAGATGCTGCACGGCGTGAAGAACGACCGCCTCGGCTTCCTGGGCGACTTCTTCTACGACTTCTACAACCTCGACAAGCATGGCCAGCAAGGCCAGGAACTGGTCGCCTTCAGCAAGTGGATTGCCTGGGCCGCCTCGCCGCTGGGCACCGCGCAATGCATCATCGCATTCGGCGAAACCGACTTCCGCGCCGACCTGGCCAGGTTCGACGTGCCGACCCTGATCGTCCACGGCGACAGCGACCGGATCGTGCCGCTGGAAGTGTCGGGCAAGCGCTCGCATGAACTGATCCGCGGCAGCCGCCTGGAAGTCGTGCCGGGCGCGCCGCACGGTTTCGCGGCGACCCATGCGCAGCAATTGAATGCCCTGATGCTGGACTTCCTGAAGTCCTGAGGGCCTGAACCGTCAATCGGCGGGGCGCTGCTGGCCCTTGCCGGTGGCCGCCCACCAGATGCCGCCCATCAGGTGCGCCAGGTATTGCGCGTCCTTGTACATCTCGGCGTTGTGGCCGAGGGCGGTGACGAACACGCGGCCCTGCTCATGATGGTGGTACCAGGCCACGGGGTGGCTCTTCCCCATCCCGCGCGCCACCTGGCCCGGCCAGATTTTCGTGGGGTCGTAGCTGTCCTCGTCCACGTTAAGTACCGGCTGGACCGCCACCCCGTGCGGATTCGTCGTCTCGTACCATTCGTCGCTCCAGATCCAGCGCGCCGGCAAGCCGTAGGTGGCGGGGAAGCCGCGGTCGACCACGTCGACCACGGCGGTCTGCAGCATCGGGTGGATGGTGAAGCTGCGTCCCACCATGTTTTCGTACCAGACCCAGTTGCCGGGCGGCGTGATGATCCCGCGATGGACAACGACGGCATTGCCGCCGGCGCGCATATAGGCTTCGAAGCGGCCGCGCTGGACGGCATTCAATTCCTCGCCCGAGGTGTTCAGGAAGACCACGGCCGCGTACTGCTTCAGGTCGCCCTCGAAGGACGATGGCTGGTTGGTCCAGCTGAATTCGAAGGCGTGCAGTTTCGCCAGCTTTTCCAGGCTGTCGCGCGCCACCGGGATGTACTCGTAGTGGTATTTGTTGGGGATGGCCAGCACCAGCAGCTTGAACTGGCTGTCGGCCGCCAGCACGGCCGGCGCGGCGGCCAGGGACAGGGCCGCGGCGGCGGCCAGCTTGCGATAGCGGGTCATGGCGCGGTTCATGGGGCAGGTACGCCTTCGGGCTTGCGGCCACCCCGCGGCACCAGCCAGCCGCCGTCGGCCAGCCAGTCCGCCAGCCGGTCCGGCCAGTGCTGCAGCGAGACGCGCTGGCCGCGCTGGCCCAGGTTGAAGGCGTGGTCGGTATCGGCGTACAGGTGCAGCTCGGCCGACACGCCGGCCGCCACCAGCTGCTGATATAAGTTGAGCGCGGGCGGCATGCAGCAGGCGTCGCGCGAGCCGGCCACCAGGAAGGCCGGCGGCGCCTCCTTCGGGCTGGTGGCCGGCACGCCCAGCGGCCCCGGATAGACCAGCACCTGGAAGTCGGGACGGGCGCTCTGGCCATCGAGCGCATCGCGCTTCACGTTCGACGCCGGTTCCGGATGGTCGGCCACCAGCGTCACCAGTTCGCCGCCGGCCGAAAAGCCCATCACGCCGACCCGCTGCGGATCGACACCGTATTCAGAAGCATGCGCGCGCACCCAGCGCACGGCGCGGCGCAGGTCGGCCGCGGCGTCGCCCTCGATGCTGTAGCCCGAGCCGGCATCGCGCGCCAGCCGGTATTTGAGCACGAAGGCGGACACGCCCATGCGGTTCAGGTGCTGGGCCGCCAGCATGCCTTCGTTCTGGAACACCAGCATGCGGTGGCCGCCGCCCGGCACGACGACGATGGCGGCGCCGTTGGCGTGGCGCGGATCGGCGCGCAGCACGGTGAGCGACGGATCGTGGACGTTGCTGACGTAGGCGCCGTCGGCCAGCTTTTCCGGCTCGCCGTGGCGTTTTTCGGAACCCGGCGCGCCCGCCGGCCACAGCGGGAAGACCGGCGGTGCGCTGGCCTGCTGGGCAGCGGCAGTGGCACAGGCCACGGCCAGCAGGAGAGGGAGCAGGCGCTTCATCGATTTACTCCACGCGCGCCGCATACAGGCTGTGGTGGGTCAGGATGAACAGGGTGCGCTTGTCGGGCCCGCCGAACACCAGCTGCAGCGGACGCTCCGGCACGTCGATGCGGCCCGCCTCCTTGCCGTCGGCGCCGTAGACGAAGACCTGGCCGCCCGCCACGTAGACCTTGCCATCCGGCCCCAGCGCCGCGCTCTCGCCGCCGCGGTCGGCCACCTGTTTCAGGTCGGTGATGGCGCCGCCCGCGCCCAGCAGGCCGCTGAAGGTGAGGTTTTGCGAGCCGTTGGTGAAGACCACGCGCTCGCCCACCGCGCCCTGCACGAAACCGTGGCTGTCGAGCGCGTGGGACCAGCGGTAGCCGAGCTGGTCGAACGGCCCCTGGGTCAGCACGCGCCAGGCCGGCAGCACCAGGCTGCCGTCCGGCGAGACGTACTCGCGCGCCTTGGGTTTCGCCACGTCGCGCGCGAACATCTCGGCCAGCGTGGTGAATTCATAGGTCTTCGGGTCGAGCTGGTCCTGGAACTCGGCGTTCTGCCAGAAGTTGACCGGGATCGCCATGCGCGCATCCGTGCGCGCGGCCACCGGCGTCGGCTTGATCGGCGTGATGCTCGTCGCCGGCGTGCCCGGCTTGAAGGCATACACGCTGGCTTCCTGGCCCCAGGACGACAGCACCATGACGTTGCCGCCGCGGTCGATCGCGAGGTTGACCGGATCGAGCGGGGCGTCGCGCTCGACCGTCAGGCCGCCGTCCGTGCTCCAGCCGTGGATGCGCTTGAAGTGGCGATCGACGAAATACAGCTTGCCCGCCGCGTCGACGGCGCCGCCGGCGATCGAATAAAAGCCGCCGGCCAGCTTCTCGACCTTGCCCGAGGGGGCGGGCGCGGCCGTCTGCTTGCCGCTGTAGTCGAACAGCGCGAACTCGCGCTCGCGGATCGCCAGGCCATGGGTGACGTCGGCGATGGCGTTCTCGTAGGGGAACTTGGACGCGCGCAGGTAGGCCGCGCAGCCGTTGTCGTCGCAGGTCGAGAAGCCGCTCTCGGCATTCACGTGCACGTTGCGGAAGCGGATGTCGCTGGAGTTGGTGATCAGGGCCGCGTTCGTGGCCGGCTTGATCGAGCGCGTGACGCGGTAGGCGTGGTAGTTCGCGAACAGCAGGTTCCTCGAGTTGCGGATCTCGAGCGAGACCGCGTCCATGCCGTCGCGTACCTCCTGCTCGGTCTGCGGCGCCAGGAATTCCCAGTTCTGCACGCCGTCCAGCACGATCTCGGCGCGGATGTGGTGCTCGGCCGAGAGTTCATAGACATGGCCGGGCGTGCTCGTGTTGGTGACGTAGAAGCCGGCCTGGCTGTAGGTGCTCGGGGTCCAGATGCCGGAGAAGGTGCCGCCGCCGTTGTCCGTCACCCAGATGCTCGGATACTGGCGGTCCCACTGGTCGGCGGTGTCCGACTTGGCGTCCTTCCTGTACGGATCGGCGCGCACGCCGTCGGGCAGGCGGGTGCCGTGGCCACCGTGGATGCGCACGTCGTCGACCAGGGAATTGGCGCCGGCGCGCCACAGCAGGGCCACGGCGCGCCCGTTGACTTCACCGGTGGCCAGGCCGATGCCGGACACGATGGCGTCGCCGCCGCGCGCGCTTTCGAGCAGGGCCCTGGGCGCGTCGATGCCCTGGAAGGCGGGCGAACCGTTGGGCAGCATCAGCTGGGTCAGGCCAGGATGCAGGCCGACCAGCACCGTGTCCGGTTTCAGGCGGATGGTGTCGTTGACGAGGTAGAAGCCGAGCGGCAGGTAGACCACGCGGCGGCTGTCGATGGCCTTCTGCACGGCCGCCGTGTCGTCGGTCTTGCCGTCGCCGCGCGCGCCGAAGCTGCGCACGTTGGCCCATTGCGCGGTCGGCGGCAGCGGGCGCAGGGCCGGCGCGGGCGCGGGCGCGGCGGACAGGGCCGAGGTCTTGTAATGGGTGGCGAACTTGCCCGGCGTGCCCATGTCCTGCAGGCTCAAGCCGTAGTTGAAGGCATCGACGCGATACGATTTGCCGCTGCCGGCCAGCAGCTTGCCGCTGTCGCGGAAGCGGACGAAGGTCGGCACGTTGCGCGCGCTGGCGCCTTCGAAGCCGACCTGGGTGTTGACGTTGTCCTCGTTGCTGATGACCAGCGCGGCCTTGCTCACGTTCTCGAAGCGCACGTCGCGGCCCCACAGCCAGTCGCCGTAGCCGCGGTCGATCTCGATGCCGACCGGGGTGTTGCGGATCGCGGTGTTGACCAGCGTGAGGCTGGCCTCGTGCTCGCGGACGGCGGCGTCGCGCTGGCCCTCGAAGCTGGAGTCGAGCAGCGTGAACTGCCAGGCCGGCGAGGTCTTCTCGGCCAGGATGCCGTAGCGGCCGCCGTAGAAGCGCAGGTTGTAGGCGATGTTGCCGACCTGGTGGACGCCGGCCAGGCCGGAGCCCATGCGGAAATCGATGTGCGACAGGTTCGAGTGCTGGGCCGTGTGCATGCGCACGGCGGCCGCGGCCGGGTTGCCGTCGCCGACC
>CAJYQM010000293.1 GCA_913777025.1 uncultured Massilia sp.
TCCGCAAACCTGGCGAGCGGCGCTTCTCGCAGGCCTGGCCGCGCACGGCGCTGATGAGCATGGCCGAAGGGCCGGACGGCGCGATCTGGGCCTCCGACGACGCCAGCCGCTACTACCGGGTGCGCACCGCGCTGCTCGCAAGCGGCAAGCCGCCGGCACCGGAACTGCAGGGCAGCGGCCTGCGCTTCGACCGCCGCGGCCAGATGTGGCTGATGCGCGGCGACGCCGTCGAGCGCAAGCTGGACCTGCGGCCCGGCGCCGTGCCGGAACAGCGCCTGACCCTGGTGAACGGCTTGAGCGGCGCGCTGCCCCAGGCCTTTTTCGAGGACCGCGAAGGCAATCTCTGGATCGGCACCTCGGCCGGCATCGACCGCCTGCGCCGCAACCGCCTGCGTCCCCTGCCGGTGCGGCCCGGGTTCGATCATCCCGCCATGCTCGCCGGGCCGGACGGCGGCATCTGGGCCGCCGGCCACATGAGCGACGTGCGCAGCTTTTCCGGCGACGGCGACGCCGTCGGCAAGTTGATCTTCAAGGGCGGTTTTTCCGCCAGTTGCCAGGCGCCCGACGGAACGCTGTGGATCGGCGGCGACCAGGGACTGCGGCGCCGCGCGCCGGATGGCCGCATGACGGCGATCGCGCCGCCGGCGGTGGCGCGCGGCGCCGCTGTCCAGGCGCTCCAGCCGGATCCGGACGGCGGGCTGTGGGTGTCGTTCGCTGGCGCTAGGCTGTTCCGGCTGGCCGAGGGGGAATGGGTCAAGGAGGGCGGCCTGGCCGGTTTTCCGGCGGGCCGGGTGATGGTCATGGAAAGGGATGCGCAGGGCAGGGTCTGGATGGGCCATGGGGACAACCATCTCAGCGTGGTGGCGCGCGGCCGGGACGGGCGCGACAGCCTGCGCGTGCTGGGCGCGCAAGCCGGCCTGGAACTGGGCAAGGTGTTGAGCCTGCACCGGGACGGCCAGGCCATGTGGGCCGGCGGCGAACGCGGCACGATGCTGATCCGCGACGGCCGTGCCCTGGCCCTGCGCGGCCGGCATGGCGAAACCTTCCGCGGCATGGCCGGGATCGTCCGGCTGCCCGACGGCGACCTGTGGCTGCACGGCGCCGACGGCATCTATCATATCGAGGCGGCCAGCCTGGCGGCGTGGCTGCGCGCGCCGGACAGCGAGGTGGCGTTCGAGCGCTTCGGCGCCCAGGACGGCCTGCGCGGCCACGCCGCGCAACTGCGTCCGCTGCCGGCGCTGGTGCGCGCCGCGGACGGCAAGCTGTGGTTCTCGACCGGCAGCGCGATCGCCCTGATCGACCCGGCCAACATCTACCGCAACCGGCTGGCGCCACCGGTACTGATCCGCAGCGTGAGTTCGGGCGGCAAGCTGTACGAGACCGAGAACGTGCGCACGCTGACCCTGCCGCAAGGCGCGGACACCGTGCGCATCGTATTCACGGCGCTGGCCCTGTCGATCCCGGAGCGGGTGCGCCTGCTGTACCGGCTCGACGGCGTCGACCACGAATGGCAGGAGCCGCTGGGCCGGCGCGCGGCCAGCTACACCAACCTGGCGCCGGGCACCTACCGCTTCGAGCTCAACGCCGCCAACGAGGACGGGGTATGGAGTCCGGCGCCCGCCGTGCTCGACATCGTCATCCCGCCGACCTTCGTGCAGACCAGGTGGTTCCTGCTGCTGCTGGCGCTGTGCGCGGTGTTGCTGCTGTACGCGGGTTACGCGCTGCGCGTGCGCCGGCTCACGCGGCGCATGCAGGAGCGCCTCGACGCGCGGCTCGAGGAGCGTTCGCGCATCGCCAGGTCCCTGCATGACACGCTGCTGCAGGGTGTGCAGGGGCTGCTGATGTCGGTCGGCGCGCACGTGCACCAGGTGCCGCAAGGTTCGGGCGAGCGCGCCAGGCTGGAGCGCATCATGGACCTGGCCAGGCGCCTGCTGGTCGAAGGCCGCGACCAGATCATGGACCTGCGCGCCGCGGCCTCGCCGGAAGAGATGCGGCTGGCCCTGCAGGCCTTCGGGCGCGAACTCGCGGCGTATAGCGGGAACGGTTTCGAGATCCGCACCCTCGGGCGGCCGCGGCCGCTGACCCCGCAGGTGAACGACGAAGTCTATGCGATCGCGCGCGAAGCCCTGTTCAACGCCTCGCGCTATGCCGACGCCCGCCAGGTGCTGCTCGAACTCGACTACGGCGCCGACAGTTTCGCGCTGCGCATCCGCGACGACGGCCGCGGCCTGGACCAGGCGGTGGCCAACGCCGGATACCGCCCCGGCCACTGGGGCTTGCCCGGCATGCGCGAGCGCGCCGGGGGCATTGGCGCCGCCTTTTCCATCGAAAGCCGGGCCGGTCAGGGCACGCAGATCGTGCTGACCCTGCCCGCCGATCTGGCCTACCAGCTGTCCCTGTTTTCCCCGGCCGCCCTGCTGCGCCGCTGGCGCCGCCGGACCTTCCTGACCTTTCGATAGTGTTCGCCTTGCGCGCCTTGCCGAACAATAGCGGCATCGCCATCGGGAGAAGCGCATGAACGTCAAGGGGAAAGAACACATGACCGGCACCAGGTCCGGCGCCGGTATCGGCCTGTGCCTGCGTTGTTTTCTCGCGCTGGCGGTCATGCTGCTGGCGCCCGCCGCCGACGCCGCCGCGCCCCAGGCGCGCGCGCCCAACCCCGGCTACTACCGCATGATGCTGGGCGACTTCGAAGTCGTCGCCCTGTCCGACGGCAGCCATCCTTTCCCGGTCGAGAGCGTGATGATCGACACCTCGCCCGAGGCGGTCGCGCGCGCGCTCGCCGCCGACGACCTGAAGCTGCCGCTGCAGGGCTCGATCAACGCCTTCCTGGTCAATACCGGCGCCAGGCTGGTGCTGATCGACACCGGGGCCGGCCCCTTGTACGGTGCCTGCTGCGGCCGGCTGCTGGCCAACCTGCGGGCGGCCGGCTATGCGCCCGAGCAGGTCGACGAGATCCTGTTGACCCACCTGCACAAGGACCACGTGGGCGGGGTGTTGCGCGACGGGAAAATCGCCTTCCCGAACGCGGTGCTGCGCGTGGCCCGCGCGGATGCGGACTACTGGCGCGACCCGGCCAGCCGCGCCGCCGCGCCCGATTTCCTGCGCAGCTTCTTCGACAGCGCCGCCGAGGCGCTGGCGCCTTACGCGGAGGCCGGGCGCCTGCGGCCCTTCGGGCTCGACACCGAACCGGTGCCGGGTATCCGCAGCCTGAGCGAGCCGGGCCACACCCCCGGCCACACCGCCTACCTCGTCGAGAGCCGCGGCCAGCGCCTGCTGGTGTGGGGCGACATCGTGCACGTCGCCCCGGTCCAGTTGAGGGATCCGGCGGCTGCGCTCAAGTACGACACCAGCGACAGCGCCGCCCAGCGCACGCGGCGCGCGCTGCTGGCGCGGGCGGCCCAGGAACACCTGTGGGTCGGCGCCGCGCACATCGCCTTCCCGGGCCTGGGACATATCCGCCAGGACGGCGCTGGCTACCGCTGGATCCCGGCCAACTACGAGACCATGCCATGAGCGCGCGTGCCGGGCAGGCCATTTCGCCAGCCTATGCCATCGTGGCCGGCATGTGCGCCAGCCTGGTCGCGATCGGCCTGGCGCGCTTTGCCTACACGCCCCTGATTCCGCTCCTGATCCAGGCGCACTGGCTTGCCGCCAGCGATGTGGTCTACCTGGGCGCGGCCAACTTTGCCGGCTACTTCGTGGGCGCCCTGTGCGGGCGGCCGCTGGCGGCGCGCACCGGCCCGCGCGCCGCGCTGCGCTCGATGATGCTGCTGGCGAGCCTGGCCTTCCTCGCCTGCGCCTGGCCCTTGTCGCTGTCGTGGTTCTTCGCGTGGCGCTTCCTGTCCGGCTTTGCCGGGGCGGTGGTGATGGTACTGGTGGCGCAGACCGTGCTGCCGCTGGTTGCCTTGTCACGGCGCGGGATTGCCAGCGGCGCCATCTTCATGGGCATCGGCGCGGGCATCGTGGTGTCGGGCACGCTGCTGCCGCTGCTGCTGCGCCTGGGCCTGGCGGGCTGCTGGATCGGGCTGGCCGTGTTCAGCGGCCTGTTGACGGCGCTGACCTGGCGCGCCTGGCCGGTCCACGTGGCGCCGGCCCCGGCGCATGCCGCCGCGCATGCGCCCCGGCCCGTGCCGCTCGCGGTGCGGGTGCTGTACCTGGAATATGCCGCGGTGGCGGCCGGCCTGGTGCCGGCGGCGGTGTTCCTGGTGGATTTCGTGGCGCGCGGCCTGCACGAGGGCGCGGCCCACGGTGCGCTGTACTGGATCCTGTACGGGGTGGGGGCGGCCGCGGGGCCGATGCTGTACGGGCTGGTGGCGGATCGCGCCCGCTTCGGCAACGCACTGCGGCTCGGCCTGCTGCTCTCGGGCCTCGCGTCCCTGCTGCTGGCCGAACTGCCGCATGCGCCCGCGCTGGTGCTGGCCAGCCTGCTGCTGGGCGCGTTCACGCCGGGCGTGGTCACGCTCGTCATCGGCCGGCTGCACGAGCTGCTGGCGCACGACCACGATGCGCAGCATGCGGCCTGGAGCCGCTCGACGACCATGTTCGCGCTGTCCCAGGCCGTGTCGGGCTATGGATTTTCCTGGCTGTTCGCGCGCAGCGGCGGCGACTACCGGGCGATCTACCTGGTGGCGGTCGCCGCCTTTGCGCTGGCCCTGCTTGCCGACCTAGCGGTGTCCCGTCTGGGCGGCTGGCAGGACGAGGCTCATGCCTGATTCAGGATCCGGCCGATCGCCGCCGCCACGCCCTGGCCGTAGGCCGGATCGGCCTTCAGGAAGTGGCCGATCTGGCGGTCCTGGGTCGCGGCATCGGCCTGGCTCAGGGCCCCGGCGATGTTCTCGATCAGGTTGCGCTTGCCTTCCTCGCTCAGCAGGCGGAACAGGTTGCCTGCCTGGGTGAAGTGGTCGTCCGTGGCGCGGGTGTCGTAGCGGCCCGCCACGCCTTCCACCTGCCAGCCGGCGTCGCCGTGGCCGAAGCCGCCCGCAGCCGGCATCGCACCGTTCTTTACCGGGTCATAGTTCTGCGCGGCGCCGCCGTTGGCGATCGCCATCGCACCGTCGCGCTGCTGGTTGTGGAAGGGGCAGCGCGGACGGTTCACCGGCAGGTGCTGGTGGTTGGTACCGACGCGGTACAGCTGGGCGTCGTGGTAGGCGAACAGGCGTGCCTGCAGCATCTTGTCCGGGCTGTAACCCAGGCCCGGCACGATGTTCGACGGCGACAGCGCGGCCTGCTCGACGTCCTGGTGGTAGTTGTCCGGATTGCGGTTCAGTTCCAGGATGCCGACCGGGATGCGCGGGAACTCGCCCTGCGGCCAGACTTTCGTCAAGTCGAACGCATCCCAGCCGGTCCTGGCTTCCCATGCGCTGCGCTGTTCGTCGCTCATGACCTGCATCTCGACGCTCCAGCGCGGGAACTCGCCCCTGGCAATCGCGTTGAACAGGTCGCGCTGGGCGTAGTCCGGGTCGGTGCCGGCGATGCGCACCGCTTCGGCTGCGGACAGATTCTTGATGCCTTGCTGGGTCTTGAAATGCCACTTCACCCAATGCAGCTTGCCTTCGGCATTGATCAGGCTATAGGTATGGCTGCCGAAGCCGTCCATGTGGCGGTAGCCGTCCGGGGTGCCGCGGTCCGAGAACAGGATCGTGACCTGGTGCAGGCTCTCCGGTGCGCGGCTCCAGAAATCCCACATCATCTGGGCCGACTTCAGGTTGGTTTGCGGGTCGCGCTTTTGCGTGTGGATGAAGTCCGGGAACTTGATGCCGTCCTTCAGGAAGAAGGTCGGGGTGTTGTTGCCGACCAGGTCCCAGTTGCCGTCTTCGGTATAGAAGCGCAGCGCGAAGCCGCGCGGATCGCGCTCGGTATCGGCCGAGCCTTTCTCGCCGCCGACGGTCGAGAAACGCAGGAAGGTCTCGGTCTGCTTGGCGACCGCGTTGAAGAGTTTGGCGCTGGTGTAGCGGCTGATGTCGTGGGTGACGGTGAAGATGCCGTAGGCGCCCGAACCTTTTGCGTGCACGACGCGCTCGGGGATGCGCTCGCGGTTGAAGTGCTGCAGCTTCTCGATCAGGTGGAAGTCCTGCAACAGGACCGGGCCGCGCGGGCCGGCGGTGATCGAGTTCTGGTTGTCGACGACGGGAATGCCGGAGGCAGTGGTGAGCAGGGTCATGTTGTCTCTTTCTAGGATGAGGTGTTTAGCTATTAAATTTTAAAACTCAATAGCCGATGTCTATTTGTTGTTATGGTAGAGCTTCAGAACTATCCAGGCAAACTATCAATTTATATTGAATCGATAGATAAAACTAATTTACCAAGCAGCCTGCTTAGGGTTAGTCTATTGCTCAAATTCATCATAATTTACTAATCAGAAACAAGGCAAGCGTAATGAAAACCGATTCCGGCACGTCCGGCGCCCTGAAATTGTCGGAATTGATGGGTGCGCTCAGCTACGCACTCGACATCACCGAAGGCCAGCCGCCCGGCCATTGCGTGCGCTGCTGCTGGATCGGCATGCATATCGGACGCCGGATCGGCCTGCCCGAAGCGCAGTTGTGGGAGCTTTACTACACCCTCTTGCTGAAAGACCTGGGCTGCAGCAGCAATGCCGCGCGCATCTGCGAGCTGTACATGACGGACGACCTGGACTTCAAGCGCGACTACAAGACCGTCGGCGACAGCCTGCCGCAGGTACTCGGATTCGTGCTCAAGCACACCGGCCTGAAGGCCGGCCTGGCCGAGCGCTTCCGCAGCGTGATGACGATCCTGCGCGACGGTCCCGACATCGCGCGCGACCTGGTTGCCACCCGCTGCCAGCGCGGCGCCGAGATCGCGCGCCTGCTGCGCTTCCCGCAGGGCGTGGCGAACGGCATCTATTCGCTGGACGAGCACTACAACGGCAATGGCAAGCCGGCGCGGCTGGCGGGGGAGAAGATTCCCGTGTATGCGCGCATCGCGCTGCTGGCCCAGGTGATCGACGTCTTCCATACCGAGGGCGGCAGCAGGGCGGCGCTGGATGAAGCCCGCGCGCGCAGCAGCCAATGGTTCGATCCGCGTCTGGTGGCCGCTTTCGAGGACGTGGCGCGCGAGCGCGCATTCTGGGAAACGCTGGCCAGTCCCGGCATCGACGCCGCCGTCGCCGCCCTCCAGCCGGACGGGCAGGGGCGCCAGCACACGCTGGACGACGATTACCTGGACGACATCGCCGCCGCCTTCGGCCAGGTGGTCGATGCGAAAAGTCCCTACACCAGCGGCCACAGTGCGCGCGTGGCGCTGTATACCGACATGATCGCCGAATCGCTGGGCCTGTCCGAAGAGCGCCGCCGCTGGCTCAAGCGCGGCGCGCTGCTGCACGACGTCGGCAAGCTGGGCGTCAGCAACAGCGTATTGGACAAGGCCGGCGCCCTCGACCGCGCCGAGTGGGACGCGGTCAAGCAGCATGCCGCCTTCACCGAAACCATCCTCGGCCGCATCGCGCCGTTCCGGGAATTGGCGAGCATCGCCGGTGCCCACCACGAACGCCTGGACGGCAGCGGCTACCCGCGCGGCCTGGTGGCGGAAGCGATCGGCATCGAGACGCGCATCATCACGACCGCCGACATTTTTGATGCCATCACGGCCGAGCGGCCCTACCGCGGCGCGATTCCGGTGCCGCAGGCGCTCGACATGATGAGGAAGACGGTCGGCACCGCCCTCGATCCGGATTGCTTCGATGCCCTCGTGCGCGCCGTCGACAAGGTGCCGCTTGCGCTGGCAGCCTGAGGCTCGCGCGCCACGATTGTTAAAGAAATCATTAAATTTTTTTCATATTCTTGCTATGCAGCATCCAGCAACAGTTATAATATTGCTTTAAATCATCAAATATTGTGGTATTTCCAGTTCCGAAGAGGCCCGTGACATCCTCTACCACCCTGAAATTGTCGGAACTGATCGCATCGCTCAGCTACGCCCTCGACATCACCGAGGGCCAGTCGCCCGGCCATTGCCTGCGCTGTTGCTGGGTCGGCATGCACATCGGTCGCCAGGCCGGCCTGAGCGAAGAGCAGTTGTAGGAGCTGTACTACGTGGTGCTGCTGAAGGACCTGGGCTGCAGCAGCAATGCCGCGCGCATCTGCGAGATGTACCTGACCGACGACCGCAATTTCAAGCGCGACTGGATGCTGGTTGACGACAGCCTGCCCAAGGTGCTCGGCTTCGTGCTCAAGCACACCGGATTGAAGGCCGGCCTGGCCGAGCGTTTCCGCAACGTGATGCGCATCGTGCGCGACGGCCGCACGCTGCAGGATGAATTCGTGACCACGCGCTGCCAGCGCGGCGCCGAGATCGCGCGCCTGCTGCGCTTTCCGGAAGACGTGGCGGCCGGCATCTACAGCCTGGATGAGCACTTCAACGGCAACGGCAAGCCCGAACGCCTGAAAGGGGAGGCGATCCCGCTGTATTCGCGCATCGCGCTGATGGCCCAGGTGGTCGACGTGTTTCACACCGAAAGCGGCCGCGAGAGCGCCCTGAAGGAAGTCCGTGCGCGTGCTGGCCAGTGGTTCGATCCGCGCCTGGTCGCCGCCTTCGAAGAAGCGGCGCGCTCGGAAGCGTTCTGGACGACGCTGGCCGGGCCCGACATCGAACGTGCCGTCACCGCCCTGCAGGCCGAGTCGCGCGACCGCCAGTACGTGCTGGACGACGATTACCTGGACGACATCGCGGCCGCCTTCGGCCAGGTCGTCGACGCCAAGAGCCCCTACACCAGCGGCCATAGCGAACGGGTGGCGCTGTACACCGACATGATCGCCGAATCGCTGGGCCTGTCCGAAGAGCGCCGCCGCTGGCTCAAGCGCGGCGCGCTGCTGCACGACGTCGGCAAGCTGGGCGTCAGCAACAGCGTGCTGGACAAGGCGGGCAAGCTCGACGAGGAGGAATGGGAAGCCGTCAAGAAGCACGCCCGGTACACCGAAACCATCCTCGGCAGCATCGGCGCCTTCCGCGAACTGGCGACCATCGCCGGCGCCCACCACGAAAAGCTGGACGGCACCGGCTACCCGCGCGGCCTGGCGGGCAGCGAGATCCCGATCGAGACGCGCATCATCACCACCGCCGACATTTTCGATGCCATCACGGCCGAGCGGCCCTACCGCGGCGCGATCCCGGTGCCGCAGGCGCTGGAGATCATGAGGAAGACCGTCGGCAGCGCGCTCGATGCCGACTGCTTCGAGGCGCTGGTGCGGGCGGTGGAGCGGGTGCCGTTTCCGCAGGCGGCCTGACCCGATACAGTCGGGGCCGCAAGAGCAAAAGGCGCCGTCCCGGCCGGGAGGCGCCTTTTTCATGTCCGCTGTACTCGGCGGCGCAAGGCCGCCGGGTGACCGTGAAACTTATACGATGGTCAGGGTCACGTCGATGTTGCCGCGGGTAGCGTTCGAGTACGGGCAGACGACATGGGCGGCTTCGACCAGTTCCTGGGCGGCGGCGCGGTCCATGCCCGGCAGGCTCACGGCCAGTTCCACGGCCAGGCCGAAACCGTTGGGGATCGGGCCGATCGAGACGCTGGCGTCGATCGCGGCGTCAGCCGGGACGGCGATCTTCTTCTGGCCGGCGACGAATTTCATCGCGCCCATGAAGCAAGCCGAATAACCTGCCGCGAACAGCTGTTCCGGGTTGGTCGCGCCACCCTTGCCGCCCATTTCCTTCGGCGGTTGCAGGGTCACGTCCAGGATGCCGTCGTCGGTGGTCGAACGGCCTTCGCGGCCGCCGGTGGTGTGGGCTTTGGCGGTGTACAGGACTTTGTCGAGCTTGGTGGTCATTGCGTTACCCTTTCGGTCAAATGAATTCGTCATAATAGAAGGTGCTGCTGCTCGGTGGCGCCGTATTGCAGCGCTGCCATGGATAGAACTATAGCGCGCAATTCAATAGCGCGCTACATAAATTTTTCGATGACGACGATAGCTTGCCTCAATGTCAATGCGGACGGGCGAAGGCCTGGGTCCAGTAGACGGTGCGGTTCTCGCTGGCCGGATTGATCGCATACGCCACGCCCGTTTCCGTATAGTTCGGATTCATGATGTTGGCGCAGTGGCCCGGGCTGTCGAGCCAGGCCGCCACCGCGTCCTCCGGCGTCGAATAGCCGGACACGATGTTCTCGCCCACCGCGCGCCACACATAGCCGGCACGGGAGGCGCGGGCGGCCGGGTCGCTGCCATCCTTTTCGATGTGGCTGAAATAATGCCCTTCCGCCATGTTCGTGCTGTGGCCGAGCGCGGCCCGGGCCAGCCGTTCGTTCCAGGCCAGCGGCGGCACCGCCGGATACCGCTGCTGGCCGCAGCTGCGTGCCTGGGCGCGTGCACGGTTCACTTCAAACAGCACCTGGCGCCCCGCTTCCTCCCAGCCGGGCAGCTCCGGGAAGACCAGCGGATGGGCCAGCACCACCTGCCACTCATTGCCGCTGCGCGCAGTGCCGATGGCGCTGTAGTCCGGGTTCACGAGCCGGCTGCAGTACTTCCGCCGCAACACGTCCAGCGCGGCCTGCGCGTCCGGCGCGCCGCTGACGGTGATCGCTTCGGCGCGGTCGGCGCGGTAGCCGAGGCTGCGCAGCGCGGGTTCCAGGAAGGTGCCGGTGTGCACGCGCAGCTGCGACAGCGCGGGTTCGGGCGTGAGCGCCGGCGCTGGCGCGGCACCGCCGCAGCCGCCAGGCGCGCTGCGGTAGGCATTGATCAGGTCGGCAAGCTCGTCGGCATGGGCTGGCGCGCTGCCGGTCGCGGCGGCGATGACCGCGGCAAGGGCCGTCGCGGCAAGCAGGGAAGGGGAAGTCGACATGGCAGTGCCCGTAAAACGCACACATGGGGACGCGCGGCGAAAATCCAACGCTTTCCATGACGATGAAACCTTGGCACTAGGCAAACTTTAAATTAGGATCGGGTATTCACTGACGATGGAGACTCCATGAAACCTACCTTGTGCAGCGCCCTGATCGCGGGCCTGTTCACCGCGGGCCTGGTCCAGGCAGCTACCGCTGCCGCCCCAGCCGCCCCGTCCACCACGCAGGCCGCCGCCAGCAGCTCGAGCGCCTCCGGCGTGGACAAAGGCGCGATCGACCCGGCGGTGCGTCCGCAGGACGACTTCTTCCGCTATTCCCAGGGCAGCTGGCTGAAGGACGTCGACATCCCGAACGACCGTTCCAGCTGGGGCGCATTCAATATCGCCGCCGATACGGTCGAGAAGCAGATCCGCAGCGTCATCGAGCAGGCCGCGCAGGACAAGGCTGCCAAGGCCGGTTCGGACACCCAGAAGATGGGCGACTTCTACACCAGCTACGTCGACATGGAGCGCCGCAACGCCCTCGGCATGGCGCCCCTGAAGGCCGACCTGGCCCGCATCGACGCGCTGAAGGACAAGAAAGCGATGGCCGCGCTGGCCGCCCGCTTCGAGCGCATCGGCGCCGGCTCGCCGGTCAACATGGGCGTGCGCCAGGACAGCCGCGATTCGACCCGCTACATCGTCGGCATCTCGCAGGGCGGCCTCGGCATGCCGAACCGCGACTTTTACCTGCAGGACGAAGCCCGCATCGCGGATACCCGCGCCAAGTACCTGGCCCACGTCGAGAAGATGCTGAGCCTCGCCGGCCACGGGAACGCCGCCGAGGAAGCCCGTGCCATCGTCGCGCTGGAAACCGAGATCGCCAAGGTGCAGTGGAGCGCCGTCCAGAACCGCGACCCGGTCAAGCGCTACAACAAGATGAAGGTGAGCGAGCTGGCCGCGCTGGCCCCTGGCTTCGACTGGAGCACCTACCTGAAGGACACCGGCGTCGGCAAGGCGACCGAGGTCGTGGTCAGCCAGCCGTCGTACCTGGAGGGCCTGGACAAGATCATCGCATCGACCCCGCTCGAGACCTGGAAGTCCTACTACACCTTCCGCCTGATCAGCGCCTACGGCACCTACCTGACCCAGGCGTTCGACGACGAGAGCTTCGCCTTCCGCGGCGCCGTGCTGAGCGGCGCCAAGGTCAACCGCCCGCTGAACCTGCGCGGCGTGGCGCAGGTCAACCGCGACCTGGGCGAAGTGGTCGGCAAGGTCTACGTGAAGAACTACTTCCCGGCCGAGCGCAAGCAGCAGGTCAAGGAGATGGTCGACAACTTCAAGCTGGCCTACCAGGAACGCATCGAGACCCTCGACTGGATGAGCCCGGAGACCAAGAAACAGGCCCAGGCCAAGCTGGCCAAGATCGCCGTCAAGGTCGGCTACCCGGACAAGTGGCGCGATTACTCGCCGCTCACCATCAAGCGCGACGACCTGGTCGGCAACGTGATGCGCACCCGCGAGTTCGAGCACAAGCGCAACGTCGACAAGCTGGGCAAACCGGTCGACCGCACCGAATGGGGCATGACGCCGCAAACCGTGAACGCCTATTACAGCCCGACGCTGAACGAGATCGTGTTCCCGGCCGCGCGCCTGCAGGCGCCGCTGTACGACGCCGGCGCCGAACCGGCCATCAACTACGGCGCGGTCGGCATCTCGATCGGCCACGAGATGAGCCACGCCTTCGACGATTCGGGTTCGCAGTATGACGGCGACGGCAACCTGCGCAACTGGTGGACCAAGGAAGACGGCGAGAAGTTCGCCGCCAAGGCCAAGGTGCTGGTGTCCCAGTACAACGGCTACAGCCCGGTCGACGGCTACCACCTGAACGGCGAACTGACCCTCGGCGAGAACATCGCCGACAACGCCGGCGCCATCATGGCCAGCCGCGCCTACCGCATCTCGCTGAAGGGCAAGCCGGCCCCGGTCATCGACGGCTACAGCGCCGAGCAGCGCATCTTCATGGGCATGGCCCAGGCGCGCCGCGGCAAGGCGCGCGACGCCGCCCTGATCGCGCAAGTGAAGTCCGATCCGCACTCGCCGTCGGAATTCCGCGTCAATGGCAGCCTGCGCAACCACCCGGGGTTTTACGACACCTTCGAGGTCAAGCCGGGCGACAAGATGTACCTGAAGCCGGAAGACCGCGTGATCTTCTGGTAATCGCCACCGTCGAGGCATGAGGAACGCCAGCCCGCGGGCTGGCGTTTTTTTACGCGCTTCCAATCCGGTTTAAGATTCGCTTCATCTTGTTCAGGCCCACTGGCCGCATTTTTCGAGGCTCACGCATGCGCATCCTGCTGGTCGAAGACGATACCTCCCTGGGCGAAACCATCCGGGACTGGCTGCGCCTGGACCAGCACGCGGTGGACTGGGTCCAGCGCGGCGATTCGGCCGACAGCGCGCTGCTGGCCCACCACTACGATTGCGTGCTGCTCGACCGCGGCCTGCCGGGCCTGTCCGGCGACGCCCTGCTGGCCCGGCTGCGCGCCGCCGGCAACCGGGTGCCGGTGATCCTGATCACCGCCTTCAACGCGCTGGCCGACCGTGTCGAAGGACTGGACCTGGGCGCCGACGACTACCTGGTCAAGCCCTTCGAACTGGAAGAGATGTCGGCACGCATCCGCGCCGCCGCCCGGCGCGGCGCCGGCCAGGCCGGCAACGCACTCGTACACGGCGACATCGCCCTGAACCCGGAGACGCGCCAGGCCATGCAGGGCGGCCGCCCGGTGGCGCTAACGGCGCGCGAATACCACGTGCTGTATGCGCTGCTGCTGCGCAGGAACGCCATCGTCACCCGCGCCCAGATCGAGGAAACGCTGTACGGCTGGGGCGACGAGGTCGAGAGCAATGCCATCGAGGTGTACATCCACAACCTGCGCAAGAAGCTGGGCGGCGACAGCATCGTCACCGTGCGCGGCCTCGGCTACCGCCTGAAGAACGATGAAGCCTGAAGCTTCGCATTGGTCGCTGCGGCGGCGCCTCCTGGGGGCGATCCTGTCCGCCAGCATCGCGCTGTGGCTGGCCAGCCTCGGCATCGCCACCGCGATCGCCTGGCAGGAAACCAGCGAAGTGTTCGACGACGCGCTGGAAGAGGCGGGCTACATGATCATGGCCGCCACCACCGACTGGCGCGAACGCGGGCTGGCGGCGCCACCACGCCCGGGCAGGGCCGCGCGCAAGGCCGACATGCAATACCAGGTGGTGGTCGACGGCAGGGTGCTGCAGCGGACCGCCGGCGCGCCGTCCGCGCCTTTCGTGGCCGACATCGACGACAGCCACGGCTTTGCCGATCCCGAGGCCGGCGGCCACCGCTGGCGCGTGTTCGTGGTGCGCGATGAGGATCGCCATGTCGAGGTGCAGGTCGGCCAGCGCGCCGCCGACCGTTTCGAGATCCTGGAAGAGCTGGCCGAGCACCTGTGGCCGCCGGTACTGGGCATGCTGGCGCTGCTGGCCCTGGTCTGCTGGCTGCTGATCGGGCGCGTATTGAAGCCGCTGCGCCGCACCGCCGCGGCCATCGCCGCCAAGACCCCGGACGACCTGGCGCGGGTGCCGGATGCGGGCCAGCCGCGCGAAGTGCTGCCCATCGTCCAGGCCCTGAACGGCGTGCTGGGACGCCTGGACAGCGCGCTGCAGGCCGAGCGCCGCTTCACCGCGGACGCCGCGCACGAATTGCGCACCCCGCTGGCGGGCCTGCACATGCACGTGCAGCTGCTGCAGCGCCAGCATCCGCAGCCCGAACTGGCGGCTCCGTTCCGGAAGCTGCGCCAGGACATCGCGCGCGTGACGGCGCTGGTCGACAGCCTCTTGACGCTGGCGCGCCTGGATCCGCTGGCGCGTGGACAGCTTGCGCCCCAGCCTGTGCTGCTCGCGCCCCTGCTGGAGCGGCTGGTAGCGGCCCATGCAATGCAGGCGCAGGAACGCGGTATCCGCTTGCTGCTGCGCTGCCAGCTGGACGCGGTGCGGGCCGATCCCGCCATGCTGGAGATCGCACTGCGCAACCTGGTCGACAATGCGCTGCGCTATTGCCCGGCCGGCAGCCGGGTCGACATCGAGGCGGTGAGCGTCGATGGCCATGACCGCATCGCCGTGCGCGACGACGGCGCCGGCGTCGACGAAGCCAGCCGCCGGCGCCTGGCCGAGCGTTTCTTCCGCGTGCTGGGGCAGGGCCAGGCCGGCAGCGGGCTTGGGCTGTCGATCGTCAAGCGCATCGCCGACCTGCACGGCATCGCGCTCGGTTTCGGCGACGGCCTCAATGGGCGCGGGCTGGGCGTGGTCCTCGATTTTCCGGCGGCCGCGGCACCTTAAGATACGGTTAATGTCCGCCCGGTGTAATGCCCATGCATTCACTCACCACCGGAAAGGACCGACCATGAAACCGACCACCCGCATTGCCGCCATCGCCACGCTGCTCGCCGCCTCGGCCGCCGCCATCGCCCAGTCCGGCGGCTACACCGGCCCCTCCAGCCAGGCCGCACCCACGACCGGCTACACCGGGCCGTCGAGCGTGCCCTTGATGAGCGCGAAGGACTTGCTGGCCAATGGCAAGGACGACCAGTACGTCAAGCTGAAGGGCAAGCTGGTCAGCCACAAGGGCGGCGAGGACTACGAATTCGCCGACCAGAGCGGCAGGATCAGCGTGGAGATCGACGCCAAGCACTTCCCGGCAGGCGTCAAGATCGACCAGAACACGACGGTGGAACTGGTCGGCGAATTCGACAAGGAGACCTTTGGCGAATCGACGCTCGAGGTCAAGCAGATCCGCGTGGTCAACTGACCCGGTTCAGTGCCGCAGCCCGGGCGCCCGGGCCTGCGCCGGCTGCACGGGCCGGAAGGCACGCTCGACGGGCGCGCTGTCGTAATAGGCATCGGTGCGGACCACCTTGCCGTCGCGCAGGGTGAAGACATTGACCCACAGGCTGTCGTAGTGGGCACCGGTCGCGCGCACGCGCCAGGTCGCCTCGCCCGTCACCACCACCTTGTCGTCCTCGGCGATGAAGTTGGTGGGCACGAAGCGGATCGGTTCCGTGCTGGCGACGAGTTCGGCGAAGAAGCGCTCGATCCCGCTCTTGCCGTGGAAGCTGCCGGCGAAGGGTACCGATTCGCTTTCCGGACTGATCCACTCGGCATCGTCGTGGAAGCGTTCCATCATGTGCGGCAGGTCGCCGTTCTCGAATTCCTCGAATCCGTCCATGATCACCTGTTTGTTGGCTTGTGCGTCCATATTGGCCTCCCGTGCGAGCGCTTGCCCGATCCATGCAGCCTAGTACGGGCGGGCGCTTCGTCAAGCGGATTCGGGCTTTGTCATTCCGGCATTACAATCAAGCCATTGCATATCGAGGAAGCCTGCCATGCGTTTGACCGCCGTCGCCCTGTCGATTCTTGCCCTGTCCACTGCCGCGCCCTTCGCGCGCGCCCAGGCCGTCGTGAAAATCGGCACCGTGTCGCCCCTGTCCGGCTCCGGCGCCCACCAGGGCAAGGACATCGAGAACGGTGCAAGGATGGCGATCGAGGAGCTGAACGCCAAGGGTGTCGCCATCGGCGGCAAGAAGGTGAGCTTCGCGCTGCAGCCCGAGGATGACGGCGCCGATCCGAAGATGGCGACGGCGGCCGCGCAGAAGCTGGTCGATGCCGGCGTGGTGGCCGTGGTCGGGCACCTGAACTCCGGCACCACGGTGCCGGCCTCGAAGATCTACAACAGCGCCGGCATCCCGCAGATCTCGCCGGCGGCCACCACGCCGCTGTACACGCGCCAGGGCTACAAGACGGCCTTCCGCGTGGTGGCCAACGACGGCCTGGTCGGGCACACGCTGGCCAGCTATGCGATCAAGACCCTGCACGCGAAGAACATCGCCGTGATCGACGACCGCACCGCCTTCGGCCAGGGCCTGGCCGACGAATTCGTGAAAGGCGTGAAGGCGGTGGGCGGCGCCCAGGTGGTCAGCCGCCAGTACACGAACGACAAGGCGACTGACTTCAATGCCATCCTGACCCAGATCCGCGCGCGCAAGCCGGACGTGGTGTTCTACGGCGGCATGGACGCGGTGGCCGGACCGATGCTCAAGCAGATGAAGACGCTCGGCATCGCCGCACCCCTCGTGTCCGGCGACGGCATCTGCTCGGAAAAGCTGCCCCAGCTGGCGGGCGACGCGCTCGGCGAGGGCAAGGTGATCTGCGTGGTGGCCGGCGGCGTCACCGGGCCGGAAGAAGCCGCCTACCACGCCTTCGAGGAACGCTACCGCCAGCGCTACAAGATGGTGCTGCAGACCTATGCGCCCTATGCCTACGACGCGACGATGGCGTTCGCCGCCGCGATGCGCGAGGCCGGCTCCACCGATCCGGCCAGGTTCATGCCGGCGCTGGCGAAGATCCGCTACCAGGGCGTGACCGGCACCATCGCCTTCGACCCCCAGGGCGACCTGCGCAATGCGGCGCTGACGCTGTACACCTACCGCCAGGGGAAGAAGGTCAAGCTGCAGGTGGTGCGCTAGCCCGGGTCTTCTTCTCGGCTTCCAGCTGCTCCGCCGCGCAGCGCTGCAATGCCGCCGCGGTGGCCGGCGCGATGCCGATATCGCGCGCGATGGCGTCGTTCGCGCCCAGCGAACGCGGGTCGCGGCCGGTGATCGCGCCGAACAGGGTCAGCGCTTCGAGGTAGTAGCCGTGGACGCTGCCGTGGTAGTGGTCAGGCGCCCACAGGTCGACCTGGCCGGCCTTGATGCCGTCGTAAGGATTCGGATCGGCCACGCCGGTGGCAATCGCCCGGTTCCAGGCCTGGCCGACGGGGATCACGCCATCGATCAGGTTCGATGCGGCATCGGCGGCGTCGTAGCCGCGGCGCAGGTCCAGCGCCATCTGCTCAACCGGTTTGCCGTACCAGGCGCCCTGGGGCGTCCAGGTCTGGTCGGCGCGCGACCAGGTCGAATTCAGCATGACATGGACCTTCGGATTGCGTTCGCGGAAGACCTGGGCCAGCAGGCCGGCGTACTTGATCAGCAGCGCCGGGTTGCCGGGCCTGTTCTTGTCCAGCGTGCTGTAACTCTGCAGCACCACCTGGTCGTAAGCGCCTGCGATGAGGCCGAGTTTTTCGTTGTAGTGCCGCTCGAGGCCGGCGCCGGGGATGGTTTCCAGGCTCACGTCGTAGTGCAGTCCCGCCTGTACCGTCATCGCCTTGAACAGGGCCGGGACGCCGCCGATGCCGGATTTGTTGAGGTCGGTCACCGTGTCCGGTTTGTACGATTGCACGAGCGGTGCGGGCGCACCGGCCGGGGCACCAAAGGTAAAACTGTTGCCGATGAATAGGATGGTGGTGGCGCTGGCCGGCAAGGCCAGCGCGCCCAGTACAGCGGCAAGCAGGCGACGATGAAACTGCATGGTCTTTTCCTTCAGGTCAGGTGAACGGCGTCAAAAGAGGACTATTTCCCTGGGTAATTCTACCTGCCTGAATTATTTTTTTTGTAAATAATGGTAGTTCGGGACGACTTACAGCGGCGCAATGCGCGGCACCGGATGTTCGCGTCTTAACGTTGCAATGTCCCGGCAGTCACTACACTGGTGCTTCGATCGATTCCGCGCGAGGCCCACGTTGCGTTACATGGATTTCAGTTCCTGGCAGGCGGTGCTGAGCACCGTCCTCAGCCTGGCCGTCGTGACCCTGCTCGGGGTCGGCATCCGCGTGCTGATGATGCAGACCGTGCAGCAGCGCCGCGAGCGCAAGAACCGCCAGATCAACGAACGGCTGCGTACGCTCATCGCTGCCTACCGCACGCTGGGCGGCTCCTTCACCGGCCAGCTGACGGTCGACCCGACCCACCTGCGCGACCTGCGCACCGCGGCGCCGCCGGCCGAAGGCGAGACGCCTCGCGTCGATTCCGACCGCGCGCGCCGCATCCGCGATGCCGTCGAGGCCGCGCTGGCCGATATCCTGCTGCTGGGCACCGAAGAGCATTGCCGGCTCGCGGGCCAGGCGGCCGCCGACATGGCGGCCGGGCGTCCGATCCACACTGCCGACCTGGTGATCTCGCTGCGCGACTTCATCCGTGAAGCGCTGGACCTGGGGCCGATCCCGGATGGCGTGACCATCCCGCTGCAGGGGCCGACCCGGACCCAGGGCAGCGGCGGCGGGCGCGGCAAGGCCGAAGGCGGCGGCGCTGGCGGCAAAGGCGGCGGCGGCGGTGGAGGTGGCGGAATGGATGGCGGCGGTGGCGGCGCCGGCATGGGTCTCGGGCTCGGCCTCGGGCACCGCGCCGCAGAGCACGATCCGCCCTGAGCAGGTCCGCTGCCGAGCGCAAGAGCCAAGGTCATGTCCGCGTCATAAAACTCCGCTAAGGTCTGTGCCATCGTAGACGGCCCGGGAGCCGGAACCGGCCAGCGCCACCCGGCTGAGGCCGCCAGGGAGAATGCATGAGGGACAGCGGTTTTCGGCGTGCCATGGGCGAAAAGAAGATACTCCTGCTGAGCGTTCCCGCCGGTGCCGGCCACACCCGGGTCGCCGACGCCATCTGCGCCTATGCCGGCGCCGCCCAGGGCGAGGTGCGCGCCGTCCACCTCGATGCGATGGATTTCGCCACGCCGCGCCTGCGCAAGGTGTACACCGACTTGTACCTGTTCCTGGTGCGGCGCGCACCCGGCCTGTGGAGCCGGATCTACCGGTTCACGAACGAGGCGGACCCCGACGGCTGGCTCAACCGCCTGCGCCGCCGCGTCGAGCGCCACGATTGCAGGCCGCTGCTGGCCAGGATCGCCGCGGAAAAGCCGGACGTCATCGTCTGCACCCACTTCCAGCCGGCCGAGATCCTGGCGCGGGAAACCGCCGCGGGCCGCCTGGATTGCCCGATCTGGGTGCAGGTGACGGATTTCGATCTGCACCGCATGTGGGTGCATCCGCACATCGCCGGCTATTTTGCGCCGAACGAGGAAGTCGCCTTCCGCATGGCGGGGCAGGGGATCGCGGTGGACACCATCCACGTGACCGGCATCCCGACCATGCCGGCGTTTTCGCGCCGGCCGGACCGCAGCGAGTGCGCGCCCGCGTTCGGGCTTGATCCGGCGCGCATGACCTTCCTGCTGATGGGCGGCGGCGCCGGCCTGGGTGGGCTCAGTACCGTGGCCGAGCGCCTGCTGCGCATCCCCGGCGACTTCCAGCTGATCGCGTTGGCCGGCAGGAACGCGGCGGAACTGGCGGCGCTGCGGCGGCTGGCGGCGGCGCATCCGGGCCGGCTGTCGCCGCAGGGCTATACTGATCGGGTCGACCGCCTGATGACCTGCGCCGATCTGGTGATCACGAAACCGGGCGGTTCGACCACCGCCGAATGCCTGGCGCTGGGCTTGCCGATGATCGTCAACTCGCCGATCCCGGGCCAGGAAGAATGCAATGCCAACTTCCTGCTCGAGCAGGGCGTGGCGCTGAAAGCCGCCGACCTGGCGACGCTGGACTACCGCATCCGCCACCTGATGGCGAATCCGGCCCGGCTCGGCGAGATGCGAGCCCGCGCCGCAGCGCTCGGGCGGCCGCATGCCGCGCTGCGGGTGCTGGAAACCGTGCTGCGGCACTACGAAAGCGAAGATGCAGATCATTGAATGGCCGCACCTTGGCCAGTTGCTGGCGATGCTGGGCGCGGTGCTGGTGCTGGCCTACTTTTTTGCGCGCGTCGAAGTCGAGATCGAGGGCGAGGCCGGCTGGGCCGCCAACCTCCCCACCTGGCGCATCGAGGAGCACCCGCTGCTCGACATCTTCTGGGGCGGCCGCGCGATGACCGGCTACCACCTGTGGATGTTTTCCTTCATCGGGCTGATCTTCCATTTCCCGCTGTGCTTCATGGGGGCGTGGAGCTGGCAGCTGGAGGCGCGGGCGGCGGCTTGCGTGATGCTGTTCTGGATCGCCGAGGACTTCTTGTGGTTCATCGTGAACCCGGCGTTCGGCTGGCGCCGTTTCACACCGGCGCACGTGGCGTGGCACAAGCGCTGGGCATTCGGGGCGCCGGTCGATTACTGGATCTTCGGCGCGGCCAGCATCGTGCTGCTGTACTACGCGTTCTGAATATCCAGCGCGTGCCGCACCCGGCGGCACAGCTCCTCGGAGGTGCGCGAGATCAGTTCGTGCGGGATGTCGAACTTGCTGGTCAGCCGGTCATGGTCCTCGAAGCCGTAGGACACCATGAAAGGATGCATGCCGGTGCCGATCGCCGCCTTGAAATCCTTGTGCTCGTCGCCGCAGATGTAGGCGCGCGCCGGGTTGATGTCGAACTGTTCGCGGATCGCGCGGAAGTGGCTGGTCTTCTTTTCGCTCAGCGGGATGTGCACGAAAAAGTCGAGCTCGCCGATGTCGATGTCGTGGCGCCGGAACAGCTGGCGCAGCGTTTCCAGCGGTTCGTTCGTGATGTTGCGCGTGACCATGCCGACCTGCACGTCGGGCGCGGCGACCAGGCTGCGGATCAGCGCCGGGATGCCGGCGTACAGGCGCGCTTCCTGGCGGTACACCTCGGTCAGGCTGTCGACCAGCCTGGCGCGGCTGTTCTTGCGCAGGTTCTTCTTGATGATCGAGGGGAATTCCTTGATGCCGCCCAGGTACTTGAGCAGGTGACGCCGTTTCTGGAAGCTGGTTTCGTCGCCGATGTCCAGGCCGTGCCGGGAAAATGCGGCCTGGATCGCGGAAAAGGCGTCGATGGTGGTGCCATCCGCGTCGAGGATCAGGAGCCGTTTATCGCTTTTGTACATGGTCGCTCAGGTTGGACTGCGCAGGATGCCATTGGCCGACTTGCCCTTCGAGCTTGCCGTGTTCACATGACCGGCGTGTGACAGCGCGGCTATAATCCCTGCTTCCGACCCGGTGCCGCGCGCGGCGTATCGCATGCGCAACAACGCCGGTCTCACTCTTCCTGTCCCGATGACGATTGATTGGTTCTCGCCGGCGCAATGCGCCGGCTATGTGGCGTTCGTGCTCGGCGTGTCCTCCTTCCTGCAAAGGGACGACCGCCGCTTCAAGCAATTCATGGCGGCCGAATGCTTCGCCTACATCGTCCACTTCGCGCTGCTCGGCAACCCGACCGCCGTCGCCAGCTCGACCATGTCGCTGCTGCGCTCGGTGCTGGCGCTGCGCACCCGCTCGCCGTGGGTGGCGCTGGTGATCGTCGCCGCCAACATCGCCCTCGGCCTCCACCTGGCCACCAGCCCCAGCGCCTGGCTGCCGCTGGCCGCGTCCTGCATCGGCACGCTGGCCTTGTTCCTGCTGCATGGCGTGGCGATGCGCCTGGTCATGCTGTGCGGGACCTTCCTGTGGGTGGCGAACAACCTGGTCTCGGGCTCGATCGGCGGCTCGGCGCTCGAGATCGTGATCGCCTGCGTCAACATGCGCACCATCTGGCTGATGATGCGCGAGCAAAAGGCCAAGGCGGCAGCCCAGGCGGTGCCGCTCAATCCGGCCGCCTGAGCTTTGATGCGCGGTGGCGGCGTTCAGTCCTTCACCACGTGCCAGACATTCATCGCCCGGTCGCCTTACTTGTCGCCGGGCTTCTTGTCCTTCAAGAAGGTGTACAGCGGTTTGCCCTTGTAGGCGAGCTGCTTGCTGCCGTCCTCCCGGGTGACGGTGGAATAGGGCGCTTGCGGCGTGGCGCTGCCGGCCGGGACCGGCGGCCAGTTCTCGGCGCAGCGCCCGGTGCAGGCGCTCTTGCCGCCGCTGTCCTTGTCGTAGATGTAGACGGTCATGCCCTTGGCGTCGACCAGCATGCCGTCCGACTTGCTGAGCGAGACCGTATCGGCGGCGTGGGCCGGGACGGCGAGCAGGGCGAACAGGCAGGCGGAAGCAAGAAAAGCCGTTTTCATGAAACACTCCTTGAAGATGCAAGACACATCGGTTGGACACCTCAGCCGTTCCATTTGTTCCGGCAGGACGCACCGGGCATGCATCCCGCCGGCGGGTGTCGATCTACAGCAAGCTCAATAATAAAAATAGGGCGCCAGCACCGAGATTTCGGTGATGTTATTGATCGGCAGCGCGTTGCGTTCGGCCACCTGCCGGATCGCGTCCGGCGTCGGCGCGTCGTAGACGCAGAATGTGCGGGTCTTGTCGGCGCTCACGTAGGAGTGCACCCAGGTGACGCCCTGTTCACCGTTGGTCTTGATGATGTTGCCAAGGGCCTGAGCGCCGCTGGCGTCCACGGGGATGTTGAGCCCATCCTGGAAAACGCGTTCAACCATGTAGCGAGGCATAGCTTGTCTCCTTGTCGTTGAAATGAAAGGCTGATGCGACGATGCGAACGGTCTGGTAGCGCGCGAGGCGCGTTACCAGAAAATCAAGATAGACCAAAAGTGGGGGGAGGACAATGCAGAGCTGCGTAAGCGTTTTAACTGCAAGGCCAGAACTTAATCATATCTACACCGTCTCATCCAATATGAACACGCTGATATTGGATGAGAAGATTTGGCAACCATGATAATGCGGAACTTACGCCATGGTGGCGTTGGATGTGTGTCATGCTGCTAGCACACCGGATTCGACTCGACCCGAACAATGTGCAGCGCACCTACTTCGCGCGGGCGGCGGGCACGGCACGCTTCGCCTATAACTGGGCACTGGCAGAATGGGGACGCCAGTATGCGGCATCCAAGGCTGACCCCACCTTGAAACCACCGAACGAGGCGGCACTGCGGCGGCAACTCAACAGCATCAAGCGAGAACAGTTTCCCTGGATGCTGGACGTTACCAAGTGTGCTCCGCAGTTGGCGATCATGCAGCTGGGTCGCGCCTTCGAGAATTTCCTTGCCCGCCGCGCATGTTACCCGACGTTTCGGCGCAAGGGTATCGATGACCGGTTCGCCATCAGTAACGATCAATTCGAGGTCGACGGCCGTCGCATCCGTATTCCCAAGCTGGGGTGGGTACGCATGCGCGAAGCCTTGCGTTTTACCGGCCATATTGTCTCGGCCTCCTTCTCACGCAAAGCCGATCACTGGTACG
>CAJYQM010000294.1 GCA_913777025.1 uncultured Massilia sp.
ATGGGCGGCCACGGCGCCCTGATGCTGGCGCTGCGCAACCCGGCGCTGTTCCGCTCGGTGTCGGCCTTTGCGCCGATCGCCGCGCCGACGCGCTGTCCCTGGGGCCACAAGGCCTTCGGCGGCTACCTGGGCGAGGACCAGTCCGCCTGGCACGCCTACGATGCAACCGAACTGATGGCGAACAGCGGCAACACGCCCTTCCCGAAGGGCATCCTGGTCGACCAGGGCCTGGCCGACAAATTCCTGGCCGAGCAGCTGTACCCCGAGGCCTTCGAGGAAGCCTGCCGCGCCGTCGGCCAGCCGCTGGAACTGCGCCGCCATGAAGGCTACGACCACGGCTATTACTTCATCCAGACCTTCGTCGAAGACCACCTGCGCTTCCACAAGCGCAACCTCGGTTAGGACAAGAACCCCGGCGCGCCCGCCGCCCCCGGTGCCGCGCCGGCAGCTTCCTCTCCCCTGTCATAGAGCGTACCGCGCGCCGAAAATTCCCCGGATCGGTCCGCATTCTGGCCTGCGTCAAACCCGCGTCCGGCTGGCGCGCGCCGCATCCGTGCGGTCCTTGCAAAGCGTTTTCGGCCGCCCTATAAATTGAGTGCGGCGCCGGCATGGCGCCGTGCCGCGTCATCCACAAACAAGGGAGCTCATCATGAACCTGATCCGCAGAGGCAACGCCCCGCTGGCGGGATTCCGCCCGGGCACGATGGAAGACCAGTTCGGCCGCATGGTCGAGAGCATGTTCCAGGATTTCTTCGCCCCGCTGGCGCAAGGCGGGCGCATGTCGGACGATGGCTTGGGCGTGCCGCGCCTGGACGTCAGCGAGCACGACCAGGCCTTCGAAATCCAGGCCGAACTTCCTGGCGTCAAGAAGGAAGACATCAAGGTGTCGATCGACGGCGCGCGCGTCACGATCGAGGGAGAGTGTCAGCAGGCAAACGAACAGCGCCAGGGTGAACACGTGGTGTACTCTGAGCGTTCGACACGCAGGTACCAGCGCAGCTTCACGCTGCCGTCCGAGGTCGATGACGCCGCCGCCGAAGCCAAGCTCGAGAACGGCATCCTGATGCTCACGCTACCCAAGAAACAGGGCAGCGCGGCGCGGCGCCTGACGATCCAGTAAGCGGTTCCGTTCGCCGCCGCATGCGGCTTGCCGACCGCACTTGTTGAGCAGGAGCCGCAGCCCCGCATGACCGCACACCACCGCTTCGAGAACCGCGAACATGCGGGCAGGCTGCTGGCCACACAGCTTGCCCGCTACGCGCACCAGCCCGACGCCATCGTGCTGGCGCTGCCGCGCGGTGGTGTGCCGGTTGCGTTCGCCATCGCACGGCAACTCGGTATTGCGCTCGATGTCCTCATCGTACGCAAGCTGGGCATGCCGCACCACGAGGAGTTCGCGATGGGCGCGGTCGGCGCGGGCGGCGTACGCGTGCTGTCGCCGGACGTGCCGGGGCTGATGGGCGTGACCAAGCAGGACATCGAGGACGTCGCCGCGCGCGAGCTGGCGGAACTGGCAAGGCGGGAGCAGACCTATCGCGCCGGCCGCGCCCCGCTCGACCTGCGGGGACGCGACGCGATCCTGGTCGACGACGGCATCGCCACCGGCTCGACGGTGCTGGCCGCGATCGAGGTGGCGCGGCGCCTGCAGCCGCGCTCGCTGACGCTGGCCGTGCCGGTGGCGCCACCCGAGACCGTGCGCAAGCTGGCGCCCCGCGTGGACGCGCTGGTCTGCCTGGCCACGCCGGCGCATTTCCGCTCGGTCGGCCAGTGGTACGACAGTTTCGGCCAGACCGGCGACGCAGAAGTACAGGATTTGCTGGCGACCGCCTGGCAGGGCCGGGCGGCACCCTTTCAACCCACCCGAGGATCCAACCATGAAGACACAGATGACGGACACCAGCCTTGACCTCGCGAAGCTGCTCGGCGGCGCGGCCGCGGGCGCCCTCCTCATGTACATGCTCGACCCGGACCGCGGCGGCGCGCGCCGCGCGCAATCGGCGGCGGCCGTGCGCCACGCCGGCAGCCGCACTTCCAGCGCGCTCGGCAACGTGTGGCGCGGCGCCGGCAGCCGGCTGGGCGCCGCCGCCGCCGATGCGCGCGAGCGCGCGGCCGACGTGGCCGAGTCGGTCAAGCCGGACGGGGCGCTGAAGTCCTCGCTGTCGCGCATGGGCCAGGCCGCCGGCGAGATCCTCGACGACACGCTGTCAAAAGCGAAGAGCGCCGTCAGCCGCGCCGGCGATGCCGCCAGCGACGCCGTCGCCAGGGCGGGCAGCGCCCTCGGCCAGGCGGGCGACAAGAGTGAAAGCATCGGTTCGACGGCCCGTAGCATCGGCTACCGCGCCAGCAACAGTATCGGCAACAGCGTCGGCAACGGCTACGACGCCGCCAGCGCGCGAGTGAAAGGCGCGCTGCGCGGTACCGACTGGAGCGCCACCCTGGGCAACCCGACCGTCATCGGCGGCGGCCTGCTCGGCCTGTACGGACTGGCGCGCCGCTCGCCGATGGGCCTGCTGCTTGGCCTGGCCGGCGCGGCCCTGCTGGCGCGCGGCGTGACCGGACAGCCGCTGCGCAGCCTGCTGTCGGGTCGCCGCTTGAGCGACACCCTGAGCCATGGCCTGAGCCAGACCATCGACTTCGAAAAATCGATCCACATCGACGCCTCGCCCGACGAGGTGTACGACTTGTGGGCCAACTACGAGAACTTCCCGCGCTTCATGTCGCACGTGGTCGAGGTGCGCGACCTCGGCCGGCGCCGCTCGCATTGGGTGGTCAAGGGACCGGGCGGCACCGAGTTCGAGTGGAATTCCGTGCTCACCGAGCAGAGCCGTCCGCACCGCCTGGCCTGGCGCAGCGAACCGGGCGCCGAGATCCCGCAGAGCGGCTCGATCCAGTTCGAACCGGAACGCGGGGGCACCCACGTCACGGTACGCATGTCCTACACGCCGCCTGCCGGTGTGCTCGGCCATGGGCTGGCAACGCTGCTGGGTTCCGATCCGAAGTCGCGCATGGACGACGACCTGGCGCGCATGAAGGCCTTCATCGAGCGCGGTTCGGTGCCGCGCGCGACGCTCGATGAGCGGCCATCGCGCCGCTTCCTGCACTGAGGCGCGGTCCATCATGTCGGACAAGGAAGCCATCCACGCCATCCGCGCCGCCGCCCTGCCCTTGAACGGCGGCGCGCGCGACTACGATGCCCTGCTCGACCTCGTCGGCGACGCACGTTTCGTGCTGCTCGGCGAGGCCACGCACGGCACCCACGAATTCTATGAAGAACGCGCACGCATCACGCAGCGCCTGATCGAGGACAAGGGTTTCCACGCCGTCGCGGTGGAAGCCGACTGGCCGGACGCCTACCGGGTCAACCGCTACGTGCGCGGCCAGGGCGACGACCGGGACGCCGATGCTGCCCTGTCGGGCTTCCAGCGTTTCCCGAACTGGATGTGGCGTAACACCGACGTGCAAGCCTTCGTCGAATGGCTGCGCGGCCACAACCGGAAGAATGCCGGGCGCCAGGTGGGTTTCTATGGCCTGGACCTGTACAGCATGTTCACCTCGATCACCGAGGTGCTGGGCTACCTGGACAAGATCGACCCGCAGGCGGCCAGGATCGCGCGCGAGCGCTACGCCTGCTTCGACCACTACGAGGAAGACAGCCAGCACTACGGCTACACGGCCAGCCTCAGCCTGTCGGAATCCTGCGAGCAAGGCGTCATCGAACAGATCAACCAGCTGCAGCAGCGCGCCTTCGAGTACATGCAGAAGGACGGCGCCGAGGAAGCCTTCTTCTACGCGCAGCAGAACGCGCGCCTGATCAAGAATGCCGAAGAGTATTACCGCACCATGTTCCGCGGCCGCGTCTCGTCCTGGAACCTGCGCGACAGCCACATGGCCGAGACGCTGGATGCGCTCGCCCAGCACCTGTCGAAGGATGGCGAACCGGCCAGGATCGTGGTGTGGGAACACAATTCGCACATCGGCGATGCGCGCGCGACCGAAGTCGGGCAACTCGGCGAGTGGAACGTGGGCGAACTGGCGCGCAAGGCCTATGACGGCGACACGCGCCTGATCGGTTTTTCGACCTACGAAGGCACGGTGACGGCCGCGTCCGAATGGGATGCCCTGGCCGAGCA
>CAJYQM010000295.1 GCA_913777025.1 uncultured Massilia sp.
GCCGCGCCGGGTATCTTGTAACTATAATATGTCTTTTTGATAAGCATATTAAGATGCGAAACCTGCTCATACGTGCCGGCGCCGGCTTGCTTGCCGGGGCATTCTGCGCCACCGCAATCGCCGATCCGACAGCCGACATCGTCGGTGACTACCAGCTGATCTCGTCGAAGACAGTCCCGAACAGCAAGTGGGGCTATGCGAAAGCCCGCGTCGCGATACGCAGCCTCGGCGACAACTACCTCTCCATCGTGATCGCCTGCGGCTGGAAGGACATTCCGAAATCGAGTTGCAGCGATCGCTTCTATGCCCGGCAGCGCGAGGACGGCATCTATATCCAGGACGTGAACACCTTCGGGTTCCGCATGTATTTCGAACCGGCGTCGCGCCGCCTGACCTTCATTTCGCGCGGCTTCGACGCGGCGCGCTCGGTCCGCCACGAGGTGTACGCAGCGACGACCGCGCCGCTCACGGACCCGGAGCTGGCCAGGCGCATGCGTAGGGAGCAGCGCTACGTCGACGAAGACATACAGAAGAATATTTCGCGCAAGCTCGGCAAGGAAACGTTCACCGAGAACCGTATCGAGTTCCAGGCGCCGGTAGTGAAATGAGTTCGGAGGCACGCAAATGCTTGGCAAAGACCTGCAGTACGCACTGCAAACCCGCAGCAAGAAACTGATCCGCGAGCTGGACGGATTTACCGACAATATCCGGCGCGTTTCCGACGAAGACGGCTGGACACTCGTCTCGGAAACCATGAAGCTGGTGCTGGAACTGGCGCCGACGCAGGACAAGTACAGCCACACCATCAAGGCGATCAATCGCGCTTGGGTAGCGTACGCGGACTGGTCGGATGCGCGCGCCGAGACGCTGTACCGCCACGTGACCGACCACCTCGCGCAAACCGATTGGACGAACGCGGACGAAGCGCAGGCCGCCTACCAGTTGCTGTACGCCTTCCATCGCAACCATCTGCGTTTTCCGGGGGGGAATGCACACCTGCGGCACGGACTGCGCCAGTACTCGGACCGGATCCTCGCGTCGGTCCGGCAATTGCTGCCTTTGGCAGCGCAAGTCCTGTTCAAGACGCCGGTCAAGCCGGACGCGGGGACGGGCGCGGATGCGATCGACATGCTGCTTGCCGTGTACTTCTATCATACGGGCCTAGGCAAGGACGAGGACTTGCGGGCCGAGGCGGCCGCCATGCTGCCCTTGCTCGTGCGCGCCAATCCACAGGTCGGCAACGGCATCAGTTTCTCCCTGATTCGAAGCCATCCCGATCGCGTCGACATCCTCTGCCAGCTCATCGAACTGTACCTCGGCGCCAACGCGGAGGCACGCGAGTGCGGCATGTTCTACGACACGATGTCGGCACTGCTCGAAAACGACGGCGGCAGTTTCGCGTACGAGGAACTCGACAAGATCACCGCAAAGCTCACCGTGTCTTGCGTGGGATGGACAAGCGAGCAGATGGAGAGCTTTGCCGAGGCCGTGTTCTTTTTCGGTGTGCGCGGGGAAAAAGAAAGGCGCCTGCTGCTGTCGAAATCCGCGAAAGCCCGGCGCCTGGGCACCCAGGCGGGCGAGGGCGCCGCAGTTCAAGGACCTGAGTGTCAAGCTGCTCGTTATCCAGGAGCTCATGTATGAGCAAGAGGTACTGCTGCCGCGATTCGAGGTCGAGGCCTTCGTCAAGGAATACACGGGCCGGGAAATCATGGTCAAGAAGGAAGGCTACGATGTCATCCCGGAAGTGCTGGGCTACTTCGAAGCGCTCGTCATTCCTCCGGCGCTGCTGGCCCGGGTCGAGGAACTGTCTTTCGATGCCAGCGCCGAGATTTATTTCCAGGTGTTTCCGTACTGGGATGGCGAATCCGATACCTTCGACATCGGCTCGATAGCGGACCTTGACTTGTTGCCGAACCTGAAACGCATGTCGTGCATGCCGGACGAATTTGTGGAGCGATACGCGACGGCGTTGCGGCAAAGGGCGATCGAATTGGACTGAAGACTGTTCGATTACCATTTATCAAACAAAGGACACCATGCTGCATCACTTGTCTATTGCGGTCTCCGACCTCGAGCGGGCGTCCACCTTCTATGACGCGGTTTTGCAGCCGCTGGGGTATGTCCGGGTCTTCGCCGACGCCGACGCCGTGGGCTACGGGTATGAAGGTGGCGACGATAAGCTGTGCTTGAAACGCGCGACGCCAGTCGTGGTTCCCGGAGAAGGCTTTCACCTGGCCTTTACTGCCACCATGCCGAGTCGGGTACATGAATTCCATACCGCGGCACTGCGTCATGGTGGGCGCTGCAATGGCGCACCGGGGCCTCGGCCCGAATATGGCGATGGCTACTATGCCGCCTTCGTTTTCGATCCCGAGGGGTATCGGATTGAAGCCGTCATCAATGTAATTGCCCAAGGAGCAGGTCGCCACCCCGGTGCGGCCTGACCGGTTGTGCTACCAGTCCTTGCGTGAGCGCTTGTTCAGGTGTATCCGCTTGGCGTGAACGTCGAAGTGGGTCCTGAAGGGGGCATGGACCTCACAGCATTATTTCAAACTCCGTAACGCAGAATCCAGCGTCGGATAACGAAACACGAACCCTTCCTCTTCCAGCCGCCGCGGCACCACGCGCTGGCCTTCCAGCAGCAGGTCCGCCTGCTCGCCCAGCGCCAGCCGCATCGGCCAGCCGGGCGTCGGCACGAATGCCGGGCGGTGCCAGATGCGCGCCGCGGTGCGGCTGAACTCTGCCTGGTTCACGCATTCCGGCGCCGTGAAATTGCTGGCGCCGATGCCGCCCGGCGCCGCCTCGGTTGCCTCAGCGGCTTGACGCCAGCGGTGCGCCATCGCCCGCACCACGTCATCCACGTGGATCCACGACAGCCACTGGCGCCCGCTCCCCAGCCGGCCGCCCAGGCCGAGCAGGATCGGCAGCAGCATCATCGGCAGCGCGCCGCCCACGCCCAGTACCAGGCCGAAGCGCATGCATTCGACTTGCGTGCCGTAGCGCGCCGCCGTCGCCGCCGTCTCTTCCCATTCGCGGCACAGTTCGGACATGAAGACCGGCTGCGGCGCGGCCTGCTCGTCCAGTGCGGTCGCGTCGCCCTGGCGCTGGGTGCCGTAGTAGCCGATCGCGGACGCCGACAGCATCAGGAAAGGTCGATGTTCGGCACGGGCGATCCAGTCCACCACCTGTGCCGTCAGCCCGATGCGGCTGCGGCGCAGCGCGGCCTTGCGCCCTTCGCTCCAGCGCGGGCCGAGGATGCGCGCGCCGGCCAGGTTGACGACCACGTCGACCGGCGTGCCCGGTGCCAGCTCCCGCATCGACGAGATGCAGCGCACCTTGCCGTCGAAGCGCCACGCGGCCTGCTTCGGGTCGCGGGTCAAGGCGATGACCTCGTGCCCATCCTTCAAAAGCGCACGCACCAGATGCTGGCCGACGAAGCCCGTGGCGCCGGTCACCAGCACGGTCCGGCGCCGCATGTCGAAGGAGACGGCAAGATCGTCGCGGCCGGCC
>CAJYQM010000296.1 GCA_913777025.1 uncultured Massilia sp.
TTCGAGATGAGGTTGGTCAGCACCTGGGTCAGGCGGTCCCCGTCGACTTCGGCGTGCAGGGCGTCGGCGCTGTCGCTGCAGAGGCAGTCTAGGTGGACACCGGCCTGGCGCGCATGCCCCTCCATGGCCGCCAGCGCGTCGCGCACGATCGGCGCGACCTGCTGGTCGGTGCGCACCAGCGCGACCTGGCCCGATTCGATCTTCTGCACGTCCAGCATTTCGTTGACCATGCGCACCAGGCGTTCGCAGTGGCGGTGCGCGATGTCGATCAATTCCATCGCATCGGGCGGCACGTCCTCGACCACGCCCGAGGCCAGCAGCGACAGCGAAGCGCGCATCGAGGTCAGCGGGGTGCGCAGTTCGTGCGAGACGGTGGCGACCAGTTCGTTCTTCATCTGTTCCACCTTTTTGCGCTGCGAAATGTCGCGCAGGAAGATGGCGAAGAAATCCGTGTCGGCGCTGACCACCAGCTTGGCGGTCATCTCGACCGGGATCTCGATGCCGCCGCGGGTGTGGACGGTGCGCTCGACGCGACCTTCGAGCACGCTCAGGTAACCGGTCTGCTGGACCATGCGCAGCGCCTTGTCGAAACTGGCCAGGTAGCGATCCGGCACCACCAGCGTGCCCAGCGAACGGCCGATCACCTCGTCGCGGGCCCAGCCGAACATGCGCTCGGCCTCGGTGTTCCAGTCGATCACCCTGCCGCGCAAGTCGAGGCCGATGAAGGCGTCCTGGGCGCTTTCGAGAATGGCGTTGATGCGCTGGCCGCTCTGGCGCACCACCGCCAGGGCTTCGGACAAGGCCTTGGTTCGCTCCTGCACGCGCTGTTCGAGCGTCAGGTTGAGTTCTTCCAGCTGTCCCTGGCGCCGCTGCAGGTCGGCCACCAGGCCGTTCAGTGTACTGGCCAGCGCCTGCACCTCGTTGTAGCCGCCTTCGCGCCGGACCAGTGCGGCACCCTCGCCGTGGCGCATGCGCGCCGCCTCCGCGTTCAGCTGCATCAGCGGACGGGTGATCCGGCGCGCCGCGAACACGCCGGCCAGCGAGAACAGCAGCGCCAGCGCGATGCCGCTCCACAGCCCGTAGTCGCGCAGGCGCGCCACCGGCACGAAGGCATTCTCGACGTCCTGGCGCACCAGCACGGTCCAGCCCAGTCCGGGATAATCGCCGTAACCGCGGGAGTCGGCAAAACCCGTCATGTAGGTTTTCCCGTCCGGCCATTTCTCGATGACGTAGCCGGGCTTGGATCCGGCGCGGGCCTTCGCCAGGCTGGGCAGGTCGAGCGTGCGGCCCTGCAGCGACGCCGGGCCGAGCAGCACCATGCCGGTCCTGCCGACGATCAAGGCTTCGACCTGGCGCTCGCTTTCGAGCGGTTCGATGATCGAGCGCTCGACGTCGCGTGCCCATTGCCAGGACAGGTGGGCGCCCAGCACGCCGCGTTCCGCCCCCTCGCGGTCGCGCAGCGGAAAGGCGACGTCCACGAAGCGCAGCGGCTCGCCGCCGGTCTGCTTCAACAGCTTCGACAACAGCAGGGCTTCGTGCACGTCGCCCACGTGGCCGGCGCCCTTGCGCGCCTCGCGGAACCAGGGCCGCGCCGAGACGTCGGCCCCTTCCAGCAGGCCGCCCGCCGACACCATGACCTTGCCTTGCAAGTCGACCAGGCCGATCCAGCTGTAATAACCGTAGGTTACGCGGACGTCGTCCAGCATCTCGCGCCAGATCTTGGGGCCCAGGCTGGAATAGGCAAGCGACAGGCGCTTGGCGATCAGGCCCACTTCGCGGTAGCGCTCGAACATGCCGCGGTCGAGCTTGTCGGAGGCCTGCGAGGCCAGTTCGCCCAGGCCGTGGCCGATCGTGTGCTCGACGTGCCGTGACGCCTCGCGTTCGACCACCGCGACCACCACCACCGTCAACGCGACGGACAGGGCGGTAAAGGCCAGTCCCAGGTAGCCGGCGAGGCCCCTGGGGCGAAAACTGCTCAGACGCTGCGACAGCTTGGGCATGATCACGACTTCAGCAATGGCCGCCATGTCGATGGATCAGCATCGCGGCATGCTTGCCAGGATCGCTTGCCGCTCGTGACGGTCGCTATCGCTGGATCATGCCGGTCGACTGTCCGGCCAGGTTCGTTTGGACAAACACATTGTTCATACTAGCATTGCCATACAGCCAGATTACGTCGCGATTTTAGCGACTTGACGCGCCAGGCGGCGCACTGCCGGCCATCTGGTCCGCCCATTGCCGGTGAAATGCGTGGTGGGCACCGTCGCGCGCCGCTTCCGCCCTGGACTCGGTCCCCAGCACCATCAGTGGCGTGCCGTCGCCCGCGCCCTGCGCGCCCAGCGCCGGCCACTGCGGCAGGCCGGCGCCATTCGGGTTGCCGGTCTTGATGAAGTTGGCGAAATACGCCTGCAGCCGGCGCGACACGGCGCGGTCCTGTTCGCTCCAGGCATACACCTTGTTGCCGTCCAGGTTGCCCAGCGCGTATTCGATCTCGACCGAATGGCCGGCCCCCGTCGCGGCCGGCTTGCCGTCGCGGGTGGCCGGACGCGGCTGCGTATAGTAATAGCGGTACACCGGCTTGCCGCCGGTCCTGGCGTGCAGGTCGATCCAGCGCCAGGTGCCGAACCCGATGAAGCGGTCGCTGGCAATCTCGCGGGCCGCCTGCTCGACGCCGCCCGTATAGGCCCGGCGCGCCGCGGCGGCCTGCTTGCCGTACAGCCTGGTGAGACCGGCCGCCAGGGCCTGCTCGCTCAGGCCGCCGGCACCGACGATGCTTTCCGCACTGCCTTCGGCCGAATTCCAGCCGGCCAGCAGCGGCACCCGGGCCTGGCGGCCGGCCGTGTAGATGGCGGTCGGCGATTCCGGGAACACATAGCCGTCGACCACGGCGCCGAAGCGCGGCGCGCCCTGCCCGGCGGTCGCCTGCAGCAGCGTGTCGGCAGGCAGCGCGCGCAATGCGGCAACGTCGGCCGCGTTTATCTGGCGCGCGAAGCGTTCGCCCTGGCCTTCCGCCTCCTTGAGCGCGGGCAGCGGATTCAGGCCCATCAGCGCCCCGCTCTCGCCGATGGCGCCCGCGATCAGGTCCTTCGCCAGCGGCGACGCCATCTGGGCACTGACGGAAAACGAGCCGGCCGATTCGCCGGCGATCGTCACGTGGCCGGGGTCGCCGCCGAAGGCCGCGACGTTGTCGCGCACCCAGCGCAGCGCAGCCGCCTGGTCCATGAAACCATAGTTGCCGGACGCCTTGTGCGGCGACTCGGCCGTCAGGCCCGGGTGGGCCAGGAAGCCGAACACGCCCAGGCGGTAGTTGACCGTGATGGCGACGATACCCTGGCGCGCCATGCCGGCGCCGTCGTAGCGCGGCTCCGAACCGTCGCCGCCGACCAGGCCGCCGCCATAGAAATACACCAGCACCGGCAGTTTGCCGCCCGCCCTGGCCTGGCCCGGCGCCCACACGTTCAGGTACAGGCAATCCTCGCTCATGCCGTTCGAACGGAACACCATGTCCGAGAACAGCGGCAGCTGCATGCAGCGCGGGCCGAAGCCCGCCGCCTGGCGCGCCCCTTCCCAGCCCGCGGGCGCCTGCGGTGCCTGCCAGCGCAACTGGCGGACCGGCGCCCGGGCATAGGGCACCCCCTTGAAGGCGCGCACGCCCTCTTCCATCCGGCCCTCGAGCACGCCGCCGGCGGCGCGGGCCGTCGGGTTGCCGTTGGCGGCGATGCCGCCCCCGGTGCCGGCGCAGGCGGACAGGCCGAGCGGCACGAAGAGGGCGAGGGTCAGGCGGTTCAGGGCGGGATGTCTCATGGTGCGCGTTCCTTATTATGTATTCTCGGACAAGCTTGCCGATGCAACATGATGTCGGAAAT